>JAFSHK010000017.1 GCA_017440375.1 Lachnospiraceae bacterium | reverse complement strand
TTCAGTAGCTTCATAATACGCCCACAGGCTCAAAGCTTTGCCTGTGTCGTTTCCTACATAGTCGATGCCCGGTTCTTAATGTGTAGGTGCACTAAGTCGGACAGCTGCCACTAGGCAGCGTATGCTAAATTATCTTCAGCGTTTATATTTAGGTTTGCAATTTGACGCATCGCCTGCGGATAGCTTCTCCAGCTGCAAGACCCCTGTCGAAACCTTGACTGGCCCATATAATAATATGTTATCATATTTGCTATTATATTAACATATTTTTTTAATGAAACAAATAAAAATTTTATTAAAAAATATTGCAAAACATTGATAAAATATAAATTACAAATTTCTAATTTTAAATTCTCTCTCGTGTTCTCTTCGTTGGTCTTTCTTGGCAATATCCTGACGTTTATCGTACAGTTTTTTACCCTTTGCAAGTCCTATTTCTATTTTGGCCTTACCATCTTTAAAATAAACCTGCAACGGAACAATGGTATAGCCCTGCTCAGACATTTTTCCTTCTAATTTGTGGATTTCTACTTTATGCAACAACAATTTTCTGATGCGCAAAGGGTCTTTGTTAAAAATGTTTCCTTTTTCATATGGGCTGATATTCATACCATAGATAAAAGCTTCTCCATTTTCAATACGCACAAATCCCTCTTTAATACTACACTTGCCAAGGCGGAGCGATTTTACTTCTGTGCCATGCAAGGCAATTCCTGCCTCATATTTTTCTTCTATGAAAAAATCATGGTATGCTTTTTTGTTGTTTGCAACCAATTTCATTGTCTCTTTTGCCATACTATCACCCTCTTACTCTTCTTCATCCCAATCTATTGGAATGGAAAAATCTATCGTTCTTGTCAGACGTTCTACACCATCCACTTGAATTTTTATCTGCTCACCCAGACGGTATTTCTTGCCGGTATCCTTTCCTACCATCTCATAGGCATTTTCATCGTAATAATAATAATCTCCCGGCAGCTTGGATACATGAATCATACCTTCTATCGTATTTGGCAGTTCCACATAAACGCCCCAGCTTGTAACACCGGAAATAACGCCCTCAAAGACTTCACCGATATGCTGTTCCATATATTCTGCTTTCTTCAGCTTATCGGTTTCTCTCTCTGCTTCATCCGCCCTGCGTTCCCTTATTGAAGAATGTTTCGCGACCTCCGGCAATTTACTTTGATAGTGTTCTATTCGTTTCTCTTTCAAACGACCACGAAGCTGTTCTTTGATAATACGATGAATCTGTAAATCGGGGTATCGTCTGATAGGCGAAGTAAAATGACAGTAATACTGGCAAGCAAGGCCGAAATGTCCGGTACATTCCACCGTATATTTTGCCTGCTTCATACTACGCAATGTCAAACGACTGATTAACATCTCTTCCGGTGTTCCCTCAATTTTTCCTAAAAGCTTCTGAATTTCTTTCGGATGCACCTCTTCTTGTGGCGAGGTTTTCATGTGATAACCAAAATTATTCAGAAACGTTGACAATTTCAAAATTTTCTCCGGGTCCGGATACTCATGTGTTCGGTATACAAACGGCAACTCCAACCAAAAAAAGTGTTGTGCTACCGTTTCATTGGCAATCAACATAAAATCTTCAATAATTTTTGTTGCAGTATTTCGCTCATACGGCTTAATCTCTAATGGATGCCCTTCCTTATCCAGAAGAATCTTACTTTCCGGAAAATCGAAATCAATAGAGCCACGTTTATGTCTTTTCTTGCGCAAAATCCCTGCCAATTCTTCCATCAGTTCAAACATTGGTACAAACTCTTCATATTCCTTGCATTCCTGCTCATCGTGATCTTCCAGAATTTTTTTCACACTAGTATAGGACATTCTTCTATCGACACAGATAACCGTTTCTGCAATTTCATAATCGGTCACATTGCCTTTTGCATCAATTGTCATCAGACAACTAAGTGCCAGTCTGTCTACTCCCTGATTCAAAGAACAGATTCCGTTAGATAATTTATGCGGTAACATCGGAATCACTCGGTCTACCAGATAAACGCTAGTGCCTCGCTCAAGTGCTTCCCAATCCAGAGCAGAATTTTCCTGTACATAGTTGGAAACATCCGCTATATGAACACCAAGATGATACACATCACCATCCTTGGACACACTGACTGCATCATCCAAATCCTTCGCATCTTCCCCGTCAATCGTAACCATCTGTACCTTACGCAAATCCTTACGTCCCGCCATATCGGCTCCGGATACCTCGCTTGGTATACGTTCTACCTGATTCATGACTTTCTCACCAAACTCTACAGGCAAGTCAAATCCACGTACAATGGACATAATATCGACTCCCGGATCATTGATGTGCCCCAGAATCTCTACTACTTTTCCTTCCGGTTTGTGTTTCTCATCCCCATAACTTGTCAGCTCTACTACTACTTTATGCCCATCTACCGCTCCTTTAGAACGTTCCTTTGGCACAAAAATATCGGTTCCGATTTTGCTGTTATCCGGAATGACAAAACCAAAATTGGAAGATTTTTCGTAAGTTCCTACGATTTGTCTTGTTCCGCGTTCTATAATTTTACGCACCACAGCCTCTTGTCTTTTTCCACGCTTGCCCGGTATGAGTTCTACCTGAACCTTGTCCTGATGAAAAGCACCGTTTACCATATCTTCCGGAATGAATAAATCTTCTTCTCTTCCTTCGATTTCCACGAACCCAAAGCCTCTGACATTGCTGATAAAAGTACCAATCAAAACGCTACCGTCCGACTTCATATATTTTCCTTTGGAAGTAAGCTGTATTTTCCCTTCTAATACAAGCGCATCCAACACTTTTCTGAATTCTTCTCTGTCTGCTTTGGAAACCTGCATCAACATAGCAAGTTCCTTTTCTTTCATCGGCACATACATCTCGTCTTCCACGAGTTCACATATTAACTTTTTTCTTTTTTCCAATAGTTCCTGCTTCATATATTTCCCTCTATAATAGCAAAAAGCACCCTTTTGCAAGAGTGCTTCCAATCCCTTAAAATAAGTTCAGGTTCAAAACAATGGCAAGTAACATAAAGGCTACTGCTAAACCTGTTGTAATCTTAACAAGCTTACCTTCCATAGAACGTCCTTTATTCTTACCCCAATATGTTTCTGCTGCACCACTAACAGCTCCTAAACCTGCGGTTTTACCTTCCTGCATCAATACGAGTACCACAAGTGCGATACATACAATAATATATATAACTGTTAAAACAATTCTTAACGCTCCCATTTCTACCATGCTCCTTTCATTACATCAAGCAGATTTTAGTTTAACACAGAAATTACCATAAAGCAATAATAATTTTTGATAATTTGCATAATGCATAATTACATGATAGAATCCAAATTCTACAATTCAAATTCCAGGGAGGCAAAAATATCTTCTTTCTTTAAATTAATACTTTGATAATTCATCAAAAACGCTTTCATCTCCGTATGGTAGTCACCCATGTCTTCTAGCATGGCATTAAAATTCTCTTTGGTAACACAATCCGTATCAATCAGAAACTGATAATATTCTTTTTCATCTCCATGCTCTTCCAATACAACCTTCCAAGTCTCTTCCGATGCTTCTCCTTTTTTGTGGGTCTGGATATAATCCAGCAACTTCTGTCGTTTCTCCGGCGTCAACCCCATGTCATGCATCATTCTAAGCATTGCCAGTCTCACTTTTTCCCGTCTCCGCTGTTCGATGTAGTAGTCCGGATTATTTTCTTTGCTGCCGTAATCCTCTTCTCCGCACAGAAGCATTTTGGAATATCCTTCCATATCCTCCTGTTCCATTAACAAAAACATTCTGGCATCCCACTGTTCCAGCCAGCTTTTGGTACCTGCTGCCACAACGTCAAATAAATAGAACGCATCTAATTTGTTCATCGTTGCTGCCAATAGGAACGAAACATCCTGTGCTATACCATTCGCCAAGCAAATCTGTTGCAGCTTATGACAATCCTTCAAAATCCCTTGTCCAATTGTAAGTTTCTTGCGAGGCAATGTTATTTTTTCCAAATGACTGCAACAAGCAAATGCCCATTCTTGCAGTACGTTGATAGTATCCGGCAGAAAAAGTTCCTGCAATTCCTTACAGCCAAGAAAGGCCTTTTTCCCGATTATGGTTACTGCTTTATTTTCTACCTCATTCGGTACCGTAACAGAAATATCTTTCCCACGATACCCGTTTAATATAACATCTTCACCACGAATTTCAAACTGCAAAACACCGTTTGGAGTATCTACTTCCTTTATCTGCATATTATTTCCTCATTTTATCCCAGTTCCAATGCTGCAATCTGTTCCAGTATCATATCACTACGTTCTGTAATCATCATTTCTTCATTGTGGCGTTTATATTCTTCACATCCGTACATACTGATAAATTTCGCACTGTCTTTGTTCACGGTACATTCGGTCATTAGAATCAAAAGCTCGTTACCGGAACCAAAGGTATCTTCTACAAAGACAAACAGATGCTGTAATTTTTCTTTTACTTGTCCGGTTTCCTGCTTATATACTGCCACTTCTCTGTCGTATGCTTCTTTTAATGCTTGTACTGCTGCCTTACCATCCACAATATCACCAAGTCTTAGCGCTCTTTCTCCTTCTTCCAAGAACCGGATAACACTTCTTTGTTTCCGCTTCTCTTTATCGGATAAAGAGCCGGCTTTCTGTAAGGCTTCCATTCCCTTGCGTCTGCCCTCTGTCTGTTTCCTAAGCAAGCTAAGTACCTCTTCCGTCCCCGTCTGTTCCTTCTCGGTTACCAGATTACGAAGTGCTTTCATATGAACAAGAAGATTACTGATATAATCATATTTTTCCATATTTTCCCGAATGGCATACTGCATGTGGTCAATTAACATTCCCATCAAGGACAATCGCTCATCAAAATCAGCCTTTCTCGCCTTCTCGCCTGCCTGCGCAGGTGCTTTTCCGGCAAGAATTTCCTCCACTCGATAATCTTTTTTGTATTTCTGATATAAATCATAATAAGCCGTAAATTCTTTGACTACACGAGGATTCCTAAGATATTGCTCTACCAAAGATTCCTCCACTTTTATTCCTTCTTCTTCATAAAGAACGATTATAGCAGACAAATCTTCCCAACCTCTTGCAGTAATATAGTTTTTACCACGAACCGTTGTTTCTACCTGATAGAAATCTTCTTTTTTCAAATCCAGATAGTTAATAATCGCCGTATGAAGATTTCTTTCTTTGGCATATTCTTTCCACACGTTATAATCCGCTTCTACTTCCAAAATCTTCATACGGTCTAATGTAACAATATCAAATTCCCGCACCGACTTATTATACTCCGGCGGGTTTCCGGCCGTCACAATCACCCAGCCATCCGGTACTTTATGTCGCCCAAAAACTTTATACTGCAGAAATTGAAGCATAGAAGGTGCCAATGTTTCCGATACACAATTGATTTCATCTAAGAAAAGAATGCCCTCTTTGATACCACTCTCGCTCATTATTTCATAGATAGATGCGATGATTTCACTCATGGTATATTCTGAAATATCATAGGACATCCCTTCATATTCCTTATGACAGATAAAAGGAAGTCCAAGCGCAGACTGTCTCGTATGATGTGTCATGGAATAAGAAACAAGCGCAATTCCCAGTTCCTGCGCAATCTGCTCCATAACAGCGGTCTTTCCGATACCCGGTGCACCCAATAGAAAAATTGGACGTTGTCTGACAACCGGAATTCGATACTCACCGTCTGCATCTTTTTTCAAATATAATTTCACAGAATCCTTAATATAGTCTTTTGCCTGTTTAATATTCATTCTTGCTTTCTTCGTCTCCTTTTTCCAACTGCTCCGTGTCCAGTACTAGTTTAATTGCCCAAGGTGGTACCGCAGGTGCTCTGTCATCCTCCTCTAGAAAAACAAAGGCTGTGTCATACTCCGGCATCTGCGCCGGATACACGCCATAACCATCGGTAAAATAGAGCATTCCCTTTAAATTATCAAATTCTCCGTCCTGTTTTAACCTTTCCACATATTCAAACGCCGGACGAAAATCCGTAGAGCCAAATCCTCGAAGTTTGCCCTTTGCCATGAAGGTATCAAAATCCTCTTTGCAGGTTATCTTTGTATCGCTCTGCACCTCATTGTCACATTGTATGATATGCACATTTATTTTCCGGAAAAAGTTCTCTCTGCTTTGCATAATCTGGTAGGTTTTTCGCAAAAAAGCCTGCACGATACTTCCCCGACAGGAAGCCGAAGTATCAATGACTATTACAAAATCTTTAATTTTGTTAGCATCTTTATATTCCAAAGGTTCCACAAGTGGCATATTTCCATACTTTGACAAGCCATAAGTATAGTAGATATAGTCAAACTCATCATCATTGACCTGTATTGTTTCGCCCATTACCATGAAGCGACGCAGGAAATCACTATAATCATATTTTTCTCTGGTAGCTTCTTTCAAATTTTCTTCCATGCTCTGTGCATTATTCTTATCTTTAGAGAAGCTTTTTAAATCCGCTTTCACACGCTCACTGACTTTACGCCACTCTTCCTGTGAAAGATTTAATTCCTCGGTTCTATCCCAATACAAATGCTCATCATAATGGCATAATTCATTCCATTCCCTAATTGCCTTCCCAGACGGCGGCTCAATCCGGAAATGTCTGTATATTTTCTCCGCAGTAAGTCCCCCCGCCTGTTTCTGCAAAATCGTAAGGCGGTTCTGTAGCATAGCATCCGACGGCAAAGCGGTAAGATGCAGATTCATTTGCAAAATCGTATTTTCCACTGCGATATCTGTTGCCAGATTCCAGTAATCTCGCTCCAACTTATCTGTCTGAAAACTATGATAAAAAATGCAATGTAATAATACATGCAAATAAAGTCTTGCCATATAATGAGGCTCTTTCTGATATTTCCGAAGCAAATAAACAGGATCATAATAGAGTTTGCTACCATCAAAGCATACCGTCCCCATATGTTCCTGTTCTTCCATTTTCAGTTTAGAAAGTGCCACATCCAGAAAGCGCATGTTGATTAGAATACCATCATGCGCTAACTGTATAATTTCTTTTGCAAGTACCGATATCTGATTCTCCATACTTACTTTCCTGCCTGAATTTCCTTATTTCATTCCTAATATTATGACGTTCCTATTACTACATCATGAAATTTTTAATAAGCCAGAGGACAAGTAAATGTCCCGGATAAAAAGCGTAGAAAAACCACTTGGAGAAGTTTCTTCCCCATTCTGCTCTTTTGCCATTATACATAAACAAAATAACAAAACCGGATACTAAAAGCGGAATTGCAGATATTGCGCCGTGTAAAATGGCTTCTGCCGTAGAAAGTTCCGGTCTGAATATATAATTTGTTGTATTAAAGAATGTAAAGAACACAAAAGCAAAGATATATGAAACTATCATTTTCTTATGAGAATCCTTGTTGTTTGCAAATAAAATCGTGAAAACAGCAGCCATGAACGGCCAATCACAAAACGCAGTAACCAAAACCAATAAAACAACTACAATAGTCTGCAACACTTTATTCTGAATCTTCTCCATAGCTACTAAGATCAAGAAACAGAAGAACAGTGTAAATAACATATTGAAATTACCAAAATCAAAGGCAAGCTTAAACGGTATCTGTGAGATAATGGCAAAGATTAATAATCTTATAGCATATTTTTTCTTAGAACGGGTATATTCATACCCTTCTACCAGAAAATAGCACATCGTAATTGCCGTAAAATATCCTAGGTCTTCACAAATTTCCTGTAACAATGTTCCTCTTTCCAGAAAAACATGTGAGAAATGGTTTAAGAACATTGTTAACATTGCAATGTACTTAATTACATCTCTGTTCAAAACCCTTATTTTTGATTCACTTAATTCCATTCTTTCCTCATTCATTTCCTTTTCCTCGTTCCTTCCTTTTTATAACCCTTATACCTAACCCCTTATTTATAAATACTGCCTGGAAATTCGCTTTTCAGGCTGCATATCAAAGAAATATAAAATAATTAAAAACAACCACTCAAGCGGTTTCATGATCAGATATGTAATATCTGCAATCCATTTGTTCGTAATATGCTTCGCTACCGGATAACCATAGGTATCATAGAAATGTCGTAGTTTCTTATGAAAGTGTGGTGTCTTTTCAGCTATTAGTTCCTCAAACGCATTGGCAATACATAGCTGTCTGTTCACTATAATCGTACGCCCATGCCTTTTACCAAACCGAAGCGGCTTCACCAGTTTCTGATGACCTCCTGCCGCTACTGTACAAAGATAATGGTCATCATAGTATACTGTCGGTGGACTTGTCATCTTTGAAAAAGTCCAATCGCTTGTATCCGTAAAAATTTTCACCATCGCATCCGGCTGTTGTCCGAACAAAAGTAATACCATCACACAGATGCCTAGAAGCGGTATGGTTGCCACCAGTGCCAGAATCGTCCAGTTCTTACTGTTTTGTAGCAGCGTACCTATTTTAGACAATACTTTCTTTTCCGGTACACCTGTCTGCACTTCTATCAGTTCCTTTTCTTCCAGAAGTACCTCTTTTATCACAGTAATCGTAGATATTATGTAATTCGCCGGAAACAAACATAACATTGGTGCTTCCCATGGCATAAACGCGAATGCTTCAAAAGAATGCGGAAATATCTGTATGATAAAGGCGATACTAAACCCACAACCGATATAAGTTGCTGCCATACACAATACCTTCATTAGAGGAGGTAGTTTCTTTGATACAAAACGAAGTATCATATAACCTAACCAAGCAAGAATACAAAGTGTAGCCGTTGTCGGATTATAAACTCTGGATAAGGGCTCATGCATCGCAAATGAGTCCCCACTCATCGGCAGATACAGTGCCTCTTCCCAATACTGCGGTGACCACAGCCCCCAATAAATCACTCCCATCAAAAGCGGTCCTAATGTAAAAATCAAAATATCTTTTACTTTCTGTACTAAAATATTCTGAATCGGAACAAACATATTATAAAAGTTAACCATCGTTAATCCAATCGGTACCACGTGTGTTCCAACCAGAAACAGAATTAAGAGTATTACTAAAATAATAGTATCCATCGTATTTCCCCTTATCAAAAAACGTCATAACAAAAACAGAGCGATTGAAAGCCTTACTTCCAACCGCCGTTTATCATTCATTATTGGCAAAAAGGATTGTACTTCTTTTCATATGCAATATCGGTTACGTCCCCATGGCCCGGATATACTTTTACCTCATCCGGCAGCACAAATAATTTTTCCTTAATAGAACGAACAATCGCACTGTGACTGCCTGTCGCAAGGTCTGTTCTTCCCACGGATTCCTGAAAAAGCGTGTCGCCACTGATTAAAATACCATCTTCTTCAAAGTAATAGCAACAGCTTCCTATGGTGTGTCCCGGTGTTGCAATTACTTTGCAGGTCACGCCTGCAATCGTTACTTCCTCACCATCTTTTAAATATTTATCCGGAACTACTGTGTATGGTCTTCCTACCTGATCGGATACATTTTTAATCGCATCTTCGCAAAGTTCTTTTTCCGCTTCATAAGCAT
>JAFSHK010000016.1 GCA_017440375.1 Lachnospiraceae bacterium | reverse complement strand
GGAAGAGGAAGGACTTACGGTTACAATTCACGGCAAAGGGACTTTTGTTTCTGCAATGAATACAGAACGAATGCTTGAGGAACAGAAGAAAGAGATAGAAGCTGAGTTTGAGAAGTCCATTGCAAAAGGAAAAGCATATGGAATCAGTGCAGGAGAATTAAAAGAACTGTTTGAACTTGTGCTGGAGGATTAAGAAGAAAAGAGGGAAGTTATGATTAAGATAGAAAATTTACAAAAAAAATATTCAGGATTTACATTAGATTGCACGATGGAAGTGCATCCCGGAACAATCACAGGATTGATTGGTCAGAATGGTGCCGGTAAGAGTACTACATTTAAATCCATTCTTGGTTTGATTTCCACAGATGGCGGAAGTATACAACTATTTGGGAAAAACGTAGAAGAGTTAACAAAACAGGATAAGCAGAAGCTAGGTGTTGCGTTATCGGATTCGGGTTTCAGTGGTTGGCTCACCATTAAGGATATTATTCCGATTCTGGCAAATATGTATGATGAATTTAATAAAGAAGATTTTATAGAAAAATGTCATCAATTTCAATTGCCGCTTGATAAAAAGATAAAAGAGTTTTCCACCGGTATGAAGGCAAAATTGAAAGTACTTGTGGCAATTTCACATAATGCGACACTGGTGGTTTTAGATGAGCCGACAGCCGGATTGGATGTAGTCGCAAGAGAGCAAGTACTCGACATGTTACGCAGCTATATGGAACAGGATGATAGACGTACAATATTGATTAGTTCACATATTTCTTCTGATTTAGAAGGCTTATGTGATGATATTTACATGATTCATAATGGTAAAATTGTACTTCATGAGGAAACAGATATTTTGCTAGGTAATTATGCTGTTTTGAAAGTGGATGATAAGAAGTACGAAATAATGGACAGAAAATATGTTATAAAGACTATGAAAGAAACCTTTGGTTACAAGTGTCTTACGGATCAGAGACAATTTTATCAGGAAAATTATCCGGATATCGTTATGGAAAAGGGCACTATTGATGAGTTGATTATGATGATGATAAGAGGTGACGAATAATGAAAGGATTATTGATTAAAGATTGTAAGTTATTGCTTCAACAGAAAAAGTTTTTAATTATGTTGGTTTTATGCGCAGGCTTTTTAATGTTTAACACAGAAGATTCCACTTTTCTTATTGGATATGCCACGATTCTGATGGGAATTTTTGTTATGGGAACAATTAGCTATGACGAATTTGATAATGGCTATCCTTTTTTGTTTTCTTTACCAATTAGCCGAAGAGACTATGTATTGAGTAAATATGTTTTGTGCATTGCTTCTACTTTGAGTGCGGGTATTGTTGCTACTGTTTTAAGTGTTTTACTAGGTAATTTGGGAGCAGAAAGCGCTAATTTAGGAGATAGCATTATGGCGGGGATGATAATTATAGCAGTTTGCACTATGATAATCGTTATTTATATTCCTGTTATGGTGAAATATGGATCGGAGAAATCTAAAATCGCTATGTTTGTTTTGGCAGCAGTTGTAGGTGGTATAGGAGTAATTTGTACGAAATTACAGGAGTTCCTTTCTATGGATATGACTCCCTTAGCTTCGGCATTATCTAATTTGGGAAATGCAGGACTTACGTTATTAGCAGTTGCTGGTTGTGTTGTAATGACAGGCATTTCCTTCGGGATTTGTGTGAGAATCGTGATGAAAAAGGAATTTTAACTTTCGGCTCCGAAGATTTCATGAAACATTCAAAATCCATATAAGTACTTCTGGTTTCATAGTACCTTTTTTAGGATAATATCTTTTTAGCGAAAAAAGGATAGGAATATATTTTGTATTATGATACAATAAAGAAAAAGTGTAATAAAATTGCATGGTCTAAGGAAGAGGGGGTTTGAATGGAATATAATGAACAATATTTTGCGAAAAGTGCTAATCTAAAGGCAATGGTGATTTGGGCAACATTAGGGATTTTCCTTTCTGTGGCATATTTACTTGAGGTTTTCAAGGGGACACGAACCGTAGGTTATTATATTGTTTTTGAAGTAATTTGTTGGGTGCCATATATATTAGGACTTATTGTGTATAAGCTAAAAGGTGCCAGTTCATCGGCGATGAAATATTTCATTGCAATTGGCTATGGTGTTTTCTATGCTTTTGTTATGATGACAACTACCAATATGCTGACAGTTATATTTATACTACCGCTTACCAGTATGCTTATTTTATTTAAAAGTCGTAATTTTATGGTGTATTGCGGTGTTATCACGATTTTAATCATTGGAGCATCGGTTGTTAAGAATTATATGGCAGGACTGAATTCGGGTACGGATGTCGCAACCTATGAGATACAGATTTTGGCGACTGGACTTTGTTTTGTGGGTTATGTTCTTTCTATTAATCATATGAATCAGTCTGACGGTGCAATGCTTGGTTCTGTTCAGGACAACTTGCAGAGAGTTGTGACGACGATTGAACAGGTGAAAGAGGCAAGTACGGCAGTTGTAGATGGGGTTACAGTTGTTCGTGAGCTTTCGGATGAGAACAAAGAAGGTGCAAGTGTTGTAGTACATAGCATGGAAGAACTTTCCGATAACAACAGGACACTGAATATGAAAGTGGATTCTTCTATGGAAATGACAGAAGATATCAATAGTCAGGTTGCAAATATAGCAGAATTGACCGACCGTATTGTAATGATTATTAATGAGTCTGTAGAACATGCCACAAACAGCTCGGCAGAGTTAGAGAATGTGGTAGAGTCAACCAATCGTATGGCGCAGCTTTCTTCTGATGTAGAACAGATATTGGGAGAATTCCGTGATGAATTTGAAATGGTAAAAAGAGAAACCGGAACGATTGAAAATATCACTTCCCAGACGAATCTTCTTGCACTTAATGCTTCGATTGAAGCGGCCAGAGCCGGTGAAGCAGGCAAGGGCTTTGCAGTGGTTGCGGATGAGATTAGAAATTTAAGTATGGGAACACAGAGTTCTTCCGGCAGTATTATGAATGCCTTACAGCATTTGGGAGAGACATCTGATAGAATGACGGAATCTATTACTACTATTTTGCAGTTGATTTATGAAACATTGGATAAGATGAAATCGGTCAATGAAAGTGTTGCCAAGATTACCGATGATTCGAAACAATTAGGAGAAGAAATCCAGATAGTAGATTCTGCCGTTAAGAGTGTTGAAAGTGCTAACCAGAACATGGTTGAGAATATGAAGCAAGTCAGAGACATTATGGAAGTGATGAATGACAGTGTTAAGAGTTCAGAGCTTACTACGAAGACGATGCTGAGTAAATATGCTGAAACCTCTCGAAATGTCAGCAACATTGAAGAAGTTGTTGGTAAGTTGGTAGAAGAATTAGGTACCGGTGGCTTTATGGGTGTCAGCGATGTTAGAAGAGGGATGAACTTAGCCATTGTTGAGTTTGAGAATGGGAAAGTGCTTGGGGAAGAATATAAAACCGAAGCAGTAGATGTTGTAGAAGATGGGATTTTGATAGATTCTTTAGATTCTGCGAGCGAGTTTTTCCAAGGAAAGAAAACGAAACGTCATTATGAAGTTCGTATTGTCGTAGACAATATGATGTATACTTGGGATAATGTACTTGTTTCTCCGCAGAAGAAGGATGGTAACAGCTATTACAAGTTAACAATTACAAGTAATCCGAAAGTAATTAACAGAAGAAAATTCCCGAGACTTTCTATGAATAATGCATGTAAGATTGATATAAAATCTGAGAAAAAATCATTTGATGGTAGAATGGTGAACCTAAGTGCAGGTGGGTATGCTTTTGCAAGTTCTGCACGTGAATTCGCCGATGCATTAGGTAAAGAAGTTGAACTGACTATTTATGGAATTGACTTCTTAGAAGGCAAGGCGCTGAAGGGAATTATTATTCGTTCTACGGATGACGAGGGCAAATATATTGTGGGTTGTAGAATGCCAGCCGATAATATAGAAATTCGTGATTATGTAAAAACAAGAGTAGAATAAATAGCACAAACAAGAATTGGCGAAGTAATTGGAAGTGATTTATTCACCGTAATCCATAAGGATACGTTGATGTATAATGACGTCCAAGAAACTTCGCCAATAATATTTTTAAATAATTTCGTTCATCCAGACACGCATCTGGTTTTCGTGGCGGTTGCCCCAAGTATAGTATGGAATAGCAACTGCTTTACAAGGTTTTGCTTCAGGAGCTTTGTCTGTATATAAGCTGTCGGTGTCTTCCGTACGGAGGGCATCGGCAGTAATGGTAACGATTCCTTCTAGGAGAGCTTCGTCGTAGGAAGAAACCGAAAGAGTCCCGTTTCTCTTTAAGGAAAGTGAAAGAACATCTTCTGCATTATCGGCACCTTCAAAGCAATAAACAAGCGGACCGCGGCAGATAGCTGTTTTTCCGGTTAATTCCGGTACTTTCACAGAAGCATACTGGGAGCGAGGTGCATCGTCCAGAACAATTTTTATATGGTCACCATCGGAAACAGTTAAGTAGATATATCCTTTTTCCGGTGTGACAGTCAATTCTTTATCATTTTGACTTACTTTATAAGATTTACTCCAGGCAGGAATGCGAATAGCAAGCTTTCCCCCTTTTTTTATTTGATAAGTAATAATAAAATCGTATGGATATTTGGTTTCGCAATGGAATTCCATGCCATTTTCAAAGGTTACTTCGCCATCAGCAAACATGTGACAGAATGCAGTATCTATATTTTCACCGTAAGCATATTTTCCGAAAGAAGAAATTAGTCTGGCTACGTTAGGTGGGCAGCAGGCACAAGTGTACCATTTTGGACGCATTGGCAAATCGTGACGGTGAGTCTGCGCAACACCGGAAATACCGGGAATAATTTCCAAAGGATTTACATAGAAGAAGCGTTTGCCGTCAAGCTGCATTCCGGCAAGCACTGTATTATAAAATGCCAGTTCGGAAATATCTGCATATTCGCCATCAAGTTCTGTTTCTAACATTCTGGATGCAAAGAACATAAGACCGATGGAAGCACAGGTTTCTGCATAAGCAGTATCGCTTGGTAAGTCGTAATCAACCGTAAAAGCTTCGCCCAGTACGGTAGAGCCGATTCCACCGGTAAGATACATACGACGACGCGTAATACTTTCCCATAATTTACGGCAAGCAGCTAATAATTCTTTGTCATCGGTTGAAGCCGCGAGGTCTGCCATAGCAGTATAAAGATAAACGGCACGTACAGAATGACCGACAGCGTCCTTTTGTTCACGAACCGGTGCAGAAGCTTGCAAGTAGGCGGTGTCAGAGGGATCAGCGTTCCAAACACTCCAATCGCGTTTCTCTTTTTCTTTTTCAAAAAAGTGTGGGTCAGTACCACGCATATTGATGAAATGTTCTGCCAGTTCCAGACAATGCTTGCTATTTGTTAAACGATATAATTTAAGCAATGCCAGTTCTACTTCCGGATGTCCCGGACAACCTTCATTTTTCTCTACAATGAAATGCTGATAAATGTGTTCTGCATTTTTTAACATAACATTGAGAAGCTTTTCCTTACCGGTTGCTTCATAATAGGCACAAGCAGCCTCCATCATATGACCGGAACAATATAGTTCATGACCTTCTAAGAGGTTCGTCCAGCGTTTATCCTTATCTTTAATTGTATAATAAGTATTCAGATATCCATCAGCATCTTGTGCATCCGCAATGATATCAATCAAGTTATCAACTGTTTTCTCCAGTTCGGTATCCGGAAAAAGAGAGAGTGAATAAGCAGCAGCTTCAATCCATTTTGCAGCATCGCTGTCTTGGAAAACCATACCGTAGAAGCCATCGCCTACATCTTCGCCATGAACCGCTTTTCCGGCATTGATAAAATTCTGGACGACATGGCTTTTCTCTGTATCCGGTGCTTCATCGCAAAGAACACTGTATTGATAAGGGATAACGACATCCTTGATAAGATGCTGGTATTTGCCAATAAAGCCACCGGCTTTGTAGGCTCTGATAGAAGTCTGATTTTGTACTTTCATGATTTTGATTCCTTTCTTCCAATTTTGCCTTGACTTTTTATATAAGACTTTGCTAAAAAATCAAGCGAATGATTAACAACTCTTATAATATGTATTATAATCTTGCTATAGATGAAAGAAATAGATTATATTCGGATTTATATGGAGAATAATCGCATGTGCTTTAATGGTGTTTGGAAGGAATGGGAGCGGAAAGGATAAATAGAAGATGAACAGAATAAAGTTCAATAACAAAATGCTTCCGGTTGTAAATGGATGTAATATATGTGTTGCGCCGGAACCATTTTATCATGCAGATAGAATATTGGATTTTCATGTGCTTCTTTATGTACTGGAAGGAACGATTTATGTAACAGAAGACGGTGTAGATTATGAAGTACAAGCTGGAAATATTCTTTTTTTGAAAAAAGGAATTCGTCATTTTGGCAAAATAGAAATTTCAAAGGGAACAAGATGGTACTTTGTTCATTTTTATTTTGATGAAGTAGAGGATTTGCAAGAGTTCATGGCAGAAGAGAGGACAATTGAACAAGGAGAGATACTTCAGTCAACGATACAGTTGCCTAAGAAGTTATCCCATATGGAAAATACGGAAATAATTCAAAAATTTGCTGCATTAGTGGACTATTTTCATTCTAATGATATCCAGAAACGATGGTACATGAATGTGAAGCTTGCAGAACTACTTAGTTTGATCGCATTTTACGGACAGACCAAACCGAAGAACAAAAGTCTTTCTGAGCAGATTTGTGACTACTTGAATGAGCACGTGAGAGAATCTTTTTCTACCAAAGAGTTGGAAAGGTATTTTTTTCTAAGCTATAAGCATATGGCAGCAGTATTTAAAAAAGAAAAAGGAATGACAATGCAGCAATATCATACGAATCTGCGGATGCAGGAAGCGTGTAAACTATTACAGTCAACGTTAATTCCGGTTGGAGAAATCAGTGCAAGGTTGGGGTATACTGATATGTTGTATTTTAGTCGGTGCTTTCATCGGTTTGCAGGAATGAGTCCTACCATGTATCGAAAGAAAGCACCTGATTATTATTGATTGTATTTTTTTTATATCCAACCACCGTCTATTGTAATGACTTGTCCGGTCAAATATTCCGGTGCATGAAGCAGCATTGCAACTGTTTGTGCGACTTCTGATGCTTGACCGATTCGGTCAACTGGTATTTCCTGACGGAGAGCATCCATGTCCTCCGGACAGAAACAGCGATTCATGTCGGTGTCGATAACACCACAGGCAATTGCATTAACCGTAATATGACTTGGTGCAAGTTCTTTTGCCAAAGCTTTAGTGAAACTGTTGATGCCACCTTTGGAAGCCGAGTAAGCCACTTCCATAGAAGCGCCGACATTTCCCCAAACCGAAGAAATATTGATGATTCGTCCACTATGATTTTGCAGCATAAGCGGAATGGCAAGTCTGCTTGTATAGAAAACAGAATTCAAATTGGTATTCATTACATACTGCCATTCTTCCAGAGACATTTCATGCAAAAGACCGACATAGGAAATACCGGCATTGTTCACTAATACATCCAGTTTTTCGATGGATTGGAATAGTTTTTCTACATCCGAAGGATTTCCCATATCCCCCACAAAAGGGGTACAGCTAATCTGATAGCGTGCAGATAATTCTTTTGCCAGAGAGAAAAGGGCCTCTTTGGAATGAATACAAGTAATGATGAGGTGATAGCCTTCGGCTGCTAATGCGATGGCAATTTCTTTGCCGATTCCGCGAGAAGCACCGGTGACCAAAGCATATTTTGACATTGACTGGTTATACTCCTTTATCATATTCTTATCATAAATATTGTTTCTATTATATAATAAGAAGAAACGGAAGAGAATGCAAATATATTATTTTGAGGAGGACAGCAGGATGTATGATTTGATTATTGTTGGTTCGGGACCGGCGGGATTGTCAGCGGCGGTATATGGAAAAAGGGCTGGATTTAATGTACTTGTTCTGGAGAAGAATTCCATGAGTGGTGGGCAGGTTTTAAATACGTATGAAGTAGATAATTATCTTGGATTACCTGGAATGAACGGCTTTGATATGGGTATGACATTTCGAAAGCATGCAGATGACATGGGCGTCACATTTGTAAATAAGGAAATGACACGGATAACAGATGCCGGAAAATACAAGGTTGTAACGGTTTCTGGTGGCAAAGAAGAGCAAATATATGAAACCAAAACAGTGATTCTGGCAACCGGAGCATCGCATGCAGCTTTACAGGTTCCGGGAGAGGACAGACTTAGAGGAAGAGGCGTTTCTTATTGTGCGACTTGTGACGGTGCTTTTTTCAAAGAAGGAACAGTAGCAGTTGTTGGAGGTGGAGATGTTGCTGTAGAGGATGCGATTTTTCTGGCAAGATTCTGTAAGAAGGTGTATCTGATTCATAGAAGAGATACGCTTCGTGCCGCGAAGTCATTGCAGGATAAGTTGTTTTCCTGTGAGAATGTGGAAGTTATCTGGGATAGTGTGGTAGAAGAAATTTGTGGACAAGAGCAGGTAGAAGGAGCGCGGGTAAAACATTTAAAAGAGGAACAGCAAGTGCTTTCTTTGGATGGTGTTTTTATTGCAGTGGGGCTTTATCCGAATACAGAAATATTCAAGGAAGTGGTTGCTTGCGATGAAAAAGGATATGTCATTGCAGGAGAAGAATGTACGACTAATGTTCCGGGAATCTATGTGGCGGGGGATGTCAGAACAAAGAAGGTGAGACAAATTGCAACAGCAGTAGCAGATGGTGCCAATGCCGTAGTAAGTGCAGAGAAATATATCAATTCTTTCGTGTAAATGTTGTAACAAATGCTGTAACATATTGGAAAAACACAAGAAATAGCGTATTTTCGGGATTTCCTTAATAGATGCAGTGGTTGACAAAGCCTTTTTCGGGTGTTATATTATTTCATGAAATGTAACAAATTTGTAACAAATGACGAACAAACACCCCGATGGAGGTTTTTATGAAAAGAAAAAATGTGAGAGTCGCAGCTTGTGCAATAGCAGCAGCCATCACTTTTTCCGGAATGGAATTACCAGTGTACGCATCCGGAAATATTAGCTCCGTATTGCCGTCGGCTGGCATTGATTATTCGTTGGCTAGCGAGACGTCCACTTCTCTTTCTGATATTAAGGAAGAGGTTGTAAAAGAAGAAAGTAGTAATTTAACTGTTTCCAATGCAGATGTCGCATTGAGTGGAGCAAGTGAAATACCGATAGGTGGAATGATAGAAAATTCATCTTCTACCGTATCCGATAAAAAAATAGAAGAAACAATAGTTGTTAGTAAAGGCTATACAGAAGATTTGAAGAAAGCGTCTAATTCTTCCGGATTGAGTGATGAAGAAGAAGGCTTCAAGAGTCTTGTTATTGCAAAAGTAAACGATTATGTGAATGTCAGAGATTTACCGAGCGAAGAAGGAAATATTGTTGGTAAGCTGTATGACAAATCAGTAGGTACATTTATAGAAGAAACGGACGGTTGGTACAAAATCAGTTCCGGTTCTGTAGAAGGCTATGTTAAAGCAGAGTATTGTGTAACCGGTGACGATGCCGTAGAACTTGCGAAAGAAGTAGGAACGAGAATCGCAACCGTTACAACCACAACCTTGAAGGTTCGTGAAGAGCCAAGCATGGAAGCAACCGTTCTTGGTCTTGTGCCAATCGAAGATGAATTGATTGTTACAGAAGAATTAGACGGATGGGTAAAAGTAGATATTGAAGAGGGTAACGGTTATGTATCCAATGAATTTGTAACGTTATCCACAGAATTTGTAAAAGCAGAATCCATAGAAGAAGAGCAGGCGAGACTTGCGAAAGAAGAGGCAGAGCGAAAAGCAGCACAGGAAGCTGCCAAAAAAGCAGCCGAAGAAGCAGCAGCAAAGTCAGCAGCGAAATCAGAGTCCTCTGAAAGCAGTTCTTCCGAAGAGAAGACTTATGCACCACCAAGCGGAAGTGCATCCGGTCAGGCAGTTGCAGATTTTGCACTTCAGTTTGTCGGTAATCCATATGTATATGGTGGTACCAGCTTAACAAACGGTGCTGACTGTTCTGGTTTTGTTATGAGTGTTTATAAGAATTTTGGTGTAAACCTTCCACACTCTTCGGCAGCAGACAGAAATGTGGGTGCAGCAGTAAATGGTCTTGAAAATGCACAGCCGGGTGATCTTATTTGTTACTCAGGACATGTAGCGTTATATATTGGAAATGGTCAGATTGTTCATGCATCAACCTCTAAGACAGGTATTATTGTTTCCAATGCAAATTATCGTTCAATTCTTTCTATTAGAAGAATTTTCTAAAGCCAAATGGGAAGAGAATTATAGGTTAATAATAAGAATGATTGAGAAAGTAACCACAAGTACTGGTTACTTTCTTTTTTTGCACCGCAAGATATAAGTTTTTGTATATTGAATATCTTAATTTTCAGAATTTATTTTTCTGCGTTTTTTCCTTGACAAAAGAAATCTTGTGCAAGATATACAAAAGGAAATTAAGAAATCATTGGAAATAAAAAATCCCCCTTTTTAGTTATCCACATCGAAAATCTCATGAAAAAGGGCAAAATTGATTTATGCACCGAGTTATACACATTATCCACATATTTTTTTGAGGAAAAAAACAAGATTTTATGGTAACTGAAAGAACGGGTGTTTTGTGAAGTTGTAATAAAAAAGTAAAAGTTGGATAAAATGGGCGAAAATCTATTGACTTTAGAAATGTCATAAACATGAAACAAAATCCTTAAATTGTTGCAAAAAGTGATGCAAATATGTTATAATGCTTATACAATAATCCAATGGAAGGGATGAGTGCTATGAAATTTATAATTATTGGGAAAAATATTGACGTAACAGAAGGGTTAAAGACAGCGGTACAAGATAAAATCGGTAAGCTGGAGAAGTATTTTACAGAAGACACGGAGGTACATGTTACATTAAGTGTAGAGAAAGACAGACAGAAAATAGAAGTTACCATTCCGATGAAAGGAAACATCATCCGTTCTGAACAGGTGAGCAGTGATATGTATGTTTCTATTGATTTGGTAGAAGAAATCATAGAAAGACAGCTTAAGAAGTATAAAACAAAACTGACAGATAAAAAACAGTCGGCAGGCTTCTTTAAACAGGAATATCTGGAGAAGGATTATATGGATGACGAAGAAGTTCAGATTCTTCGTACGAAAAAATTTGACATTAAACCGATGTATCCGGAAGATGCTTGTGTACAGATGGAATTACTTGGACATAATTTCTATGTATTCAATAATGCAGAGACAGATCAGGTTAATGTAGTATACAAAAGAAAGGGAAATACTTACGGTTTGATTGAACCAGAATATTAGAATTGAATAATACGAATAAATTTTATATAATAAAATCAAATAAATGTATCATCACCCTGTCAGTTATGGCAGGGTGATGTTGTGTGTGAGGTTATTATGGCGATTATCAATATAATGGCAATTCTTGTATGTATATTGTTATTATCCTATTTCTGGAAGGAAAGTTTGGTCGAAGTCATACCGGTTATTGTGTGCGGCCTTGTACTGGTGCTTTATGTGTTGGGGGTGTTACATCATCTTTCGTGGATTGATGGCATTAGTACAATGTGTGTTATTGGTTTTGTAGCTTTTCTTGGCAGCAGACAAAAAGAAGAACGGATAGAAATTGGAAAAGCTTGCTTAGAGCAAGTAAAGAAACCATCATTTATAACTGCATTGCTTCTTGTTTTGGTGGTAAGTGTTTGTGTTTCCGGAAAAGTAGTAACATGGTGGGATGATGTGAATTTCTGGGCAACTGATGTAAAATCTCTTTTTTATCTGGACGGTTTTGCCGGGAAATATGGCAATGTAGCACCGGAATTTGGAGACTATCCGCCGGGAGCACAGTTAATAAAATGGTGGTTTTTACACTTGAATCCGCAGGAGTTTAAGGAAGGACTAGCGTTTGCAGGCTACTATATTATGAATCTTTCCTTTATGCTACCCGTGCTTCGTAGGATGGAAGGCAGAAACGTATTTGTTATGATTTTGATGGCAGGTGCACTCTGGTTTCTTCCAAGTATCGCAGAAGTGTATGGGTATGACGGTTTCTGTGCTGACTTAACCATGGCGTGCATTTATGGTGGCTTTCTGTTTGCTGTGACGCAGAAGGAAGGAAAAAAGGATAGTATTTATTACACAAGACTTGCTATGTACTTAGGTGTGCTCGTTCTGATAAAATCGGTTGGCTTCATATGGGCAGCATTCGGGCTGGTATTTCTTTGCCTGTATCAGAAGCAGCAGGGAGAGCATGGTGGTTGGAAAAGAATTCTTGCTGTTTTTGCGGTTCCGCTTTTGACAGGGGGAAGTTGGATGCTTTTCTGTTTGCTTATGCGAAGAGTAACGAAGACGACGACGACGGCTGTGAAATATATGACAACAGATGAGTATGGATTTTCCGGTTACACCGGTGATTTTGCCAAAGCTTTTATCGAAGCGTTTCTACGCTCGCCGCTTCATAAGGAGAAAAGCGTTGTCATTGATATGACACCACTTGGTTTTTATTTGTGTATATGTTTGCTGGTTTTCTTCTTCTATCGTAAAAATTTGATGCCGAAGAAACAAGGCAAATTGGTATTAGGATATAGTGTTATCAGCGGTGCGCTTTTTTATGGTATTATTTTTATTGCTCATATTACGATTTTTGCAACCGAGACACAATATCTGGAAGCGGCTGGAATGATTTCCTCGATAGAACGTTATGGAGCACCTTTTACGATAGGAACATTACTTTTTCTTGCCAATATTTGGATGACCTATGGAGAACATCTTTTTTTAGGAGAAAAAATGTCTAGGTTTATGAAACAGTATGGGACAAGTTTGTGCTTAATTCTGTTTGTGGCATTGACAGCAGGCTATCAAACTGGGTATCATGGACTTATTGGATATCGGAAAGCGGTTTCGGAGCAGTTGCAGGAGCGAGCGGAAATGGTAGATGAGGATGCCTTGCTTTTCCTGGAAAAATTGCAGGTGCTTGGAACAAGGAACTGCACACGTGTATGCTATATTCAACGAGACGATGAGCCGCGTTGGGTGAAAAATAGTTATACGAACATGGAAGCTTCCCCGATTTCTGTAGTTTATAAAAGTCTGAATTTAAACGATGCACAGACGGACTGGATGGTTCAGGAAATTCGTGCTTCCCATGCTGAGTATCTGTATGTGGAAGAAACAACGGCAGATGCCGCTGCAGTTTTTGATGCGATTATAGCAGAAGGTGATTTCAACTGTGAAGTGTTGTATCGGATTGAAGATGATGGCGCACAGATGCGATTAATAGAAGTACCGTAATGTTTCAACTGATGATATGTGAAGTAGTAGGCGATGGATGCGTCGAAAATAGATAGTAAAAGAAAGGGAGATTGATGTCTTCTTATTTTGAGATACCGGTGATTATACCAGCATACGAACCGGATGAAAAACTGATTGCGCTGCTTCAGAATTTAAAAGAAGCAGGTATTATAAATATTGTTGTGGTGGATGATGGAAGTGGCATAGAATATCGTGATTTGTTTGAAAAAGTTTCAGGAATAGAAGGGTGCAGAGTGTTGACTCATGTGGTCAATCTTGGAAAAGGAAGGGCCTTAAAGACGGCGTTTAATTATTGCCTGATGCATTTTTCGGATGTGGTAGGTTGCGTGACAGCAGATTCAGACGGTCAGCATACACCAAAGGATATTTTGGCATGTATGAAGAAGTTAGGGGACAATCCGGATACATTGATTCTTGGATGCCGCAACTTTGATGCCAAAGATGTTCCGATGCGTTCTAGTTTCGGAAATAAATGTACCAGAAAAGTGTTTGGCTATTTGATTGGTTTATCTATTTCCGATACACAGACAGGGTTGCGTGCGATTCCGACCTCTTTTATGGAAACATTGATGAATGTGAAGGGAGAGCGTTTTGAGTACGAAACCAATATGCTGATTGAAACAAAGAACCAAAATGTTCCAATTAAGGAAGTGGAAGTGGATACGATATATATAGAAGAAAATAAAACAAGTCATTTTAATCCGATTAAGGATTCGATTCGAATTTATATGATTTTTGGGAAGTTTTTGTTTTCTTCGCTTTCTTCCAGTGTGGTAGATTTATTGTTGTTTAACTTTTTCTGCCGAATTTTGCAGGGAGCAACCGGATTTTTTGAGGAATTGCCGTATATTGTAGGAGCAACCGTATTAGCGCGTGTGATTTCTGCTATTTATAATTTTATGATAAATTACAAGGTTGTTTTTAAGAGCAAGGCCAATGTGGCATCAACGGCTGTGAAGTATTGCCTGCTTGCCATTTGTCAAATGCTTTGCAGTGCCTTCCTTGTAAATGCAATCTTCGGTCTGATTGGTGGTTATGAGGTGGTAGTAAAAATGCCGGTGGATGTATTCTTGTTTTTCCTGAGTTTCGTGATTCAGAGAGAATTTGTTTACAAAAAGAAATAAGAAAAAGCTGGTATGAAACGATTACAATACTATTAAGAGAATATTTGATGAAAACCTGCGGGCGCATAACTCGCAGGTTTTTTTCATATATTTTTTTAGTTAAGTATGGTAATAGGCGGGGAATTTTTATGAAGAAAAGAGCATGGGGGAAGAAGGATAAACGAGGAAACGGAATGGTCTTGTTTCTGTTACTTGCGGCAGCCAGTGTGGTTTTTTGTAAAGAAATTCTGATAGACAGACAAATAGGAAAAACAACACAAGAAGAGGTTCGTATAAACAATGAAAACCAAGAAGCGATACAAGTATCTGCTGATGGAGATTTTATCAAATGGGTAGATTTTAACATAACATGTGAAGCCTTGGGAAAAGCATATGAACTTGATGTGGCATCCTATCGGGATGAGGTGCATGTGGACTGGATTGAATTACTTGCTTACGTTGGGGCAAGACATGGTGGCAAGTTTGATAAAAGTTGTGTGGCGGAGTTACAGGCAACTGCGGAAAAATTGCAGGCAAAAGAAACTACGATTGCCAAGTTGACAAAAGACATGGAGTATTATGATTATTATGAAGAAGCATATCGTGCGGTGCTTGGCGGTATGGTTGGAGAATTTTCATTGGAGGTGCCGGTAGGGAGTGACGAGGACAGTACAGCAAAGCAGGACTCTAAAACGGGTGAGAGTGTACAAAGTGGAAATCATCAGGCAAAAGAATGGCGGGATTTTTACGGTTTGAAAGCTTTTTCGCCAATTGCAAAGGGATTCGAATACAGTCATTATGATGATTTTGGTTCTGCCAGAAGTTATGGCTATTCCAGACCGCATCTGGGGCATGATATGATGGGGCAAATCGGCACGCCGATTATCGCAATCGAATCCGGTGTGGTAGAGGCACTTGGTTGGAATCAATATGGCGGCTGGCGAATAGGTATCCGTAGCTTTGATGGCAAACGTTACTACTATTATGCGCACCTGCGCCAGAATTTTCCGTATAATAAAAGTCTGGAAGAAGGCAGTATTGTAACTGCGGGGGATGTTATTGGCTATATGGGACATACCGGTTACAGTACAGAGGAAAATGTGAATAATATCGAAGTGGTACATTTACACTGGGGATTACAGCTTATTTTTGATGAATCACAGAAAGACAGTGACAATGAAATCTGGATAGACTGTTATGAACTGACAAAATTCTTATATCGCAATCGCAGTGAGGTCTGGAAGGAAGTGGAGACAAAAGAATGGCACAGGGTTTATGATATGAAAGAAAAATAGTTGCCCATTGCAAAATAGATGTCCCTATGTTACAATAGGTGCAGTGGGCAATGATAAAAAAATAACAATCATTGCAAAGCCCGAGAAAAAGGCATTTTATAAAAAAATGGAGGAAAGAAAATATGGCAAAAAAAGTTGTTTTAGCGGGTGCTTGCCGTACAGCAATCGGTACAATGGGTGGCTCTTTGAGCACAACACCGGCAGCAGAGTTGGGAGCAATCGTTATTAAGGAAGCGTTAAACAGAGCTGGGGTTGCACCGGAGCAGGTTGACCACGTATATATGGGTTGTGTTATCCAGGCTGGTCTTGGACAGAACGTTGCACGTCAGGCTTCTATTAAAGCAGGACTTCCTATCGAAGTACCGGCTGTTACAGCTAACGTAGTATGTGGTTCTGGTTTGAACTGTGTAAATATGGCTGCGCAGATGATTATTGCAGGTGATGCAGACATCGTTGTTGCAGGCGGTATGGAAAATATGTCTATGGCACCATATGCTGTACCACAGGCTCGTTATGGTTACAGAATGAACAATGGTACTTTAGTAGATACAATGGTAAATGATGCATTATGGGATGCATTTAACAACTATCATATGATTACAACAGCAGATAATATTTGTAGAGAATGGGGACTTACTCGTGAAGAATTAGATGAGTTCGCATTAAAGAGTCAGCAGAAAGCAGAAGCTGCTCAGAAATCCGGTGCTTTTGATAAAGAAATCGTACCGGTTATGATTAAAAAGAAAAAAGAAATGGTTGAATTCAAAGTTGACGAAGGACCTCGTGCAGGCTCTACAATCGAAGGACTTCAGAAACTTCGTACCATTAATCCGGATGGTTTCGTAACAGCAGGTAATGCATCCGGTATCAACGATGGTGCAGCAGCGATTGTTGTTATGAGTGAAGAGAAAGCAAAAGAACTTGGTGTTACTCCTATGGCTACATGGGTAGGTGGCGCACTTGCAGGTGTAAGACCTGAAGTTATGGGTATCGGTCCAGTTGCTTCCACTAAGAAAGTTATGGAGAAAACAGGTTATAAGATTGAAGACTTTGATATTATCGAAGCAAACGAAGCATTTGCAGCACAGTCTGTTGCAGTTGGAAAAGATCTTGGTATCGATGTGGACAAACAGCTTAATCCAAACGGTGGTGCCATCGCACTTGGACATCCTGTTGGAGCATCCGGATGCCGTATCCTTGTAACATTGCTTCATGAGATGGAAGCTAAGGACGCTAAGAAAGGTCTTGCTACACTGTGTATCGGTGGCGGTATGGGCTGCTCTACAATCGTCGAAAAATATGAAGGTTAGTTAACCTTCATATACGAAGAGTAATTCTAAGGCAGCAAAGTACACTGCCTAAGAATCACTACAACTTCGTACTTGATATAATAAAAAATAGGAGAAAAAATCATGGAATTTGTTTTATATGAAGTAAAGGGTCAGGTAGGAATCATTACTATCAACCGTGAGAAAGCATTAAATGCATTAAATTCTACAGTTTTGGAAGAAATTGACAAAACTTTGGACGCAGTAGATTTAGATAATGTAAGATGTCTTATTTTAACAGGTGCAGGACAGAAATCTTTTGTTGCCGGTGCAGATATCGGTGAGATGAGCACATTAACAAAAGCAGAAGGCGAAGCATTTGGTAAAAAAGGTAACGACGTATTCCGTAAATTGGAAACATTCCCAATTCCTGTTATTGCAGCAGTCAACGGATTTGCACTTGGTGGCGGATGTGAGATTTCCATGAGCTGTGATATCAGAATCTGTTCTGAAAACGCAGTTTTCGGACAGCCTGAAGTTGGTCTTGGTATCACACCTGGTTTTGGTGGAACACAGAGACTTGCAAGACTCGTTAGCCCTGGTATGGCAAAACAGTTGATTTATACAGCAAGAAATATCAAAGCTGATGAAGCTTTAAGAATCGGACTTGTTAACGCTGTATATCCACAGGAAGAATTGATGGCAGCAGCAGAGAAAATGGCAGCAGGTATCGCCAAAAATGCGCCAATCGCTGTTCGTAACTGCAAGAAAGCTATCAATGACGGTTTAGAAGTTGGTATGGACGAAGCTCTTGTAATTGAAGAAAAATTATTCGGTGACTGCTTTGAAACAGAAGATCAGAAATACGGTATGGCATTTTTCTTAGATAAAAATAAAGACAAAGTGAAAGAGCCATTCAAGAATGCGTAATCAAAATAGATGAGGTCATCTATTATAACAAATAAAATATATAGGAGGATTTACCATGAAGGTAGGTATTATTGGTGCAGGAACAATGGGTTCCGGTATTGCACAGGCATTTGCAATGACAGACGGATATGAAGTTTGCCTTTGCGACATCAAAGAAGAATATGCAGAAGGCGGCAAGGCAAAAATCCAGAAAAATATGGATTTCCTTGTTGGAAAAGAAAAAATCACAAAAGAAAAAGCAGATGAAATTATGGGCAAAATCTCAACAGGCCTTAACAGCATCTGTGCAGATTGTGATTTAGTTGTTGAGGTTGCTCTTGAGAACCTTGAAATCAAACAGAATATCTTCAAAGAGTTAATGGGAATCGTGAAAAAAGATTGTATGTTTGCATCCAACACATCCTCTCTTTCCATTACAAAAATCGGTGAAGGACTTGACAGACCTATGATTGGTATGCACTTCTTCAATCCGGCTGACAGAATGAAATTGGTAGAAGTAATCAAAGGTGAAAATACACCTCAGGAAATGGTTGATAAAATCAAAGCTATTGCAACAGAAATTGGTAAGACTCCGGTTGAAGTGAAAGAAGCTCCGGGATTTGTTGTAAACAGAATTTTAATTCCGATGATTAATGAAGCAATCGGTGTTTTGGCAGCAGGTACAGCTTCTGCAGAAGATATTGATATCGCTATGCAGCTTGGTGCATCTCATCCAATGGGACCTCTTCACTTAGGTGATTTAATCGGTCTTGATATCTGTCTTGCTATTATGGAAGTTCTTTACAATGAGACAAAAGACGAGAAATATGCTCCACAGCCACTTTTAAAGAAAATGGTTGAAGAGAAGAAACTTGGTAAGAAGACAGGCATTGGATTCTTTGATTATTCAAAATAAAAAACATAGTGTTTTAGGTCTGTTTGCATGATGAAACAGACTATAAATAATAAACATGGAGGAATAAACAATCATGGATTTTACTTTAAGCAAAGAGCATGAAATGGTGCGCTCTCTTTTCAAAGAGTTCGCTGAAAAAGAAGTAAAACCTCTCGCTCAAGAGGTAGATGAGACAGAAACTTTCCCAAGAGCAACTGTTGAAAAAATGGCTAAAAACGGCTTCCTCGGAATTCCGGTTCCGAAGGAATATGGTGGACAAGGATGTGATCCTTTAACATATGCTATGTGTGTTGAAGAACTTTCCAAAGTATGTGGTACTACAGGTGTTATTGTATCTGCACATACATCCCTTTGCTGCGACCCAATTCAGACTTACGGTACAGAAGAGCAGAAACAGAAATACTTGATTCCACTTGCAAAAGGTGAAAAATTAGGTGCTTTCGGTTTAACTGAGCCAGGTGCTGGTACAGATGCACAGGGACAGCAGACAAAAGCTGTGCTTGATGGTGATGAGTGGGTATTAAACGGTTCTAAATGCTTTATCACAAATGGTAAAGAGGCAGACGTTTATGTTATCTTCGCTATTACAGGTGTTGTTGAGAAACGTGGCAGATTATCCAAAGAAATCTCCGCATTCATCGTTGAAAAAGGAACACCAGGATTTACTTTCGGTACAAAAGAAAACAAGATGGGTATCCGTGGTTCATCCACATACGAACTTATCTTTACAGATTGCCGTATCCCGAAGGACAACTTATTAGGACAGAAGGGTAAAGGCTTTGCTATCGCTATGCATACATTAGATGGTGGACGTATCGGTATCGCTGCACAGGCACTTGGTCTTGCAGAAGGCGCACTTGAAACAACTATCGAATATGTAAAAGAAAGAAAACAGTTCGGTAGAGCAATCGGTGCTTTCCAGAATACACAGTTCCAGTTAGCTGATATGGCTACTAAAGTAGAAGCTGCTAAGATGTTAGTATACAAAGCAGCTATGAAGAAAGCAGAATATGCTACAAATCCAAAAGTTTCTTATTCTACAGAAGCAGCTATGGCTAAATTATATGCAGCAGAAGTTGCTATGGAAGTAACAACAAAAGCTGTTCAGTTACATGGTGGTTATGGTTACATCAGAGAATACGACGTTGAGCGTATGATGCGTGATGCTAAGATTACAGAAATCTACGAAGGAACAAGTGAAGTTCAGCGTATGGTTATTTCTGGAGCTCTTTTGAAATAATCACATTGGCGATAGAAAAATAAGGTAAAGGAGAAAAAATCGATGAAAATCGTTGTTTGTATTAAACAGGTACCTGATACAAAGGGTGGCGTAAAGTTCAATCCAGATGGTACATTAGACAGAGGTGCAATGCTTACAATTATGAACCCTGATGATAAAGCAGGTTTAGAAGCAGCACTTAGATTAAAAGATCAGTATGGCGCAGAAGTTACAGTTTTAACTATGGGTCTTCCTAAAGCAGAAGAAGTTCTTCGTGAAGCTATGGCTATGGGAGCAGACAAAGGTATTCTTGTAACAGATAGAGTACTTGGTGGTGCAGATACATGGGCAACATCTACAACTCTTGCAGGTGCACTTAGAAATATCGATTATGATTTAATCATCACAGGTCGTCAGGCTATCGATGGTGATACAGCTCAGGTTGGTCCTCAGATTTCTGAGCATCTTGATATTCCTGTAATCTCTTATGCACAGGATATCAAAATTGAAGGTGACAGTGTTATCGTTGAACGTCAGTATGAGGACAGATATCATGTAGTAAAAGCTAAAATGCCTTGTCTGATTACAGCACTTTCCGAATTAAATGAGCCTCGTTACATGACTCCGGGTGGAATCTTCGATGCATACAAAGAAGAAATCACTGTTTGGGGCAGAGCAGACTTAAAAGATGTTGATGATGCTAACTTAGGTCTTAAGGGTTCACCTACAAAGATTGCGAAAGCATCCGATAAGGTAAGAAAGGGTGCCGGTGAAAAGGTTACTCTGGATCCAGATGAAGCAGTAAGCTACATTGTTGACAAGTTAAAAGAAAAACATGTTATCTAACAGGTAAAGGAAGAGTGGTGAATACGATGAATTTAGAAGAATACAAGGGAGTTTATGTCTTTGCACAGCAGGTAGACAATGAAATCAGCAGTATTGCATTAGAATTACTTGGAAAAGCAAAAGACCTTGCAAAAGATTTAAATACAGATGTAACAGCTATGCTGTTAGGTTCAGGTGTTAAAGGACTTGCAGACCAGCTCGCAGAGTATGGTGCTGATAAAGTCATCGTTGTAGATGATCCTGAATTAAAAGAATATAGAACAGAACCTTATGCACATGCATTATCCTCTATCATTAATCAGTACAAACCGGAAATCGTATTGGTTGGTGCTACAGCAATCGGTAGAGATTTAGGTCCTAGAGTTTCTGCAAGAGTAGCTACAGGTCTTACAGCAGACTGTACAGTTCTTGAAATTGGTGATTTCCCATTACAGGCAATTCCAGGACAGGAACAGTTACACAATCAGTTGCTTATGACTCGTCCTGCATTCGGTGGTAACACAATCGCTACTATCGCATGTCCTTACAACCGTCCTCAGATGGCTACAGTTCGTGCAGGTGTTATGCAGAAAATTGAGCCAATCAAAGGCGCTAAAGCAGTTGTAGAAGAGTTCAATCCTGGATTTACTCCAGACAACAAATATGTAGAAATCTTAGAAGTTGTGAAAGCAGTAACAGACACAGTAGATATCATGGATGCTAAGATTCTTGTATCCGGTGGTCGTGGTGTTGGAACTCCTGAGAACTTCAAGATTTTGGAAGACCTTGCAGAAGTACTTGGTGGTACAGTAAGTTGTTCCCGTGCAGTAGTTGATGCTGGTTGGAAACCAAGAGATTTACAGGTTGGTCAGACTGGTAAAACAGTTCGTCCTAACGTATACTTTGCAATCGGTATTTCCGGTGCTATCCAGCACGTTGCAGGTATGGAAGAATCTGATATCATTGTTGCAATCAACAAGGATGAAGATGCTCCGATTTTCGATGTTGCTGATTACGGTATCGTAGGTGACTTGAACAAAATCGTTCCGAAGTTAACAGAAAGCTTAAAAGCTGCAATTGCTGCTGCTAAATAAGTTTTGTTATCATAATGAACATACAAAACGGTCAGACAATTTAGTCTGACCGTTTTCTTTTATCTGAAAATATGGTATTCTATTAGTAGGAAGAAAGTATTATTTGCTGTATTTTTAAATAAAAACACGAAGACAAATATTAAAGTGAAAAGAGTAAACAGGATAGATGAAAATGATAGAAATAGATAATCTATCAATCGCATATGGGAAAAAGCAAATTTTAGACGGACTCAGTTTATCGGCGGAACGTGGTGAATGTATAGGAATTGTTGGACCAAATGGTTGCGGGAAGTCAACATTGCTTTCCACTATGGCAGGGGTATTACGACCCAAAACAGGAAGCATTAATTATTACGGAAAGGATGCTTTGGCGAACCGAAAAGTTTTTGCCAAAATGGTGGGATATGTTCCACAGGAAAATCCATTGCTTCCGGAGCTTAGCGTTTATGACAATCTGAGATTATGGTATCCGAATAAGAAAGAATTAGAGGGAGAATTAGAAGAAGGTTTTTTGCAGGTTTTAGGCATTTCGGAGTTTATAAAAATGTCAGTTTCCAAATTATCGGGTGGCATGAAGAAACGAGTCAGTATAGGAATTGCAATGGCAGGGATGCCCCCAATATTGATTTTGGATGAGCCAAGTGCAGCACTTGATTTGGTATGCAAGGAAGATATTAAACGCTATCTACAGATTTATCTGGAGAGAAAAGGAACGGTTATTATTACAACACATGAAGAAAGCGAGCTTTCACTTTGTGATAGTTTGTATGTTATGAAGGATGGAAAGCTACATCAAATAGATAAGACATTACGTGGGGAATTGCTAACAGCAAGGTTTTAGCTATTTACATTGAGCCATAGAAAGTGGTGAATGGATTTAGTTGAGGTGACAGCAAAAGAGAAACTAGAAAGGGGAGAGTTGCTTATGAGGTTAACAGAAAGAATTGAGGAACTGGAGAAAAATATTGGCTTAGATTTGCGGGAAACAGTTCAAGTCTTAGAAGCGGTGTCGGAAGTATTTCCGATGATTGTTATGGCAAATTTGACGAAGAACACGTATACTATGATTCGTAACGATAATTTCTTGCCATTTGAAACACCGTTTTCAGGATGCTATGATGACTTAATTGATGAAGGCGTAGATAATATTCATGACAATTACCAGGATGTTTTTCTTGACTGTTTTTCCAGAGAGAATTTGATTCGTAAATATCAGAATGGAAGCACCGAAGTCTATGCAGAATTGTATCAAAAAGGCGGAAACGGAAAGTACCAGTGGGTTTCTACGCATGTAATTCGTTTGCAGGATGAACAGGGCGATATCAGACAAATATGTCTGAATCGTGTATTAGAAGGAATTGTAGAAGAAAGAGGTGGGTGCCGAAGATAGAAGGCAACCATAGATAGAAGGTATAGATAGACATGAAAGACAATTTTTATAAGCGCGTTTTTTTGTTGGTTCTTCCAATGGCATTGCAGAACCTTATTAACGTTGGCGTTTCAGCAACGGATGTTATCATGCTTGGAAGGGTTGGTGAGAAAGTATTATCCGGCGGCTCTCTTGGCGGACAGATTTTTTGGATTTTGAGTTTGTTTTTGTTTGGGTCAACATCCGGAGCATCTGTTTTGATTGCCCAGTATTGGGGAAAGAAGGATATTAAATCCATAGAGAAAATAATGGGTATTGTTGTATTGTTAACAACAACAGTCGGTATCCTTTTTATGATAGTATCACTGCTTATACCGGAAAGATTAATGTATTTGTTTACCAATGATACGGAAATTATTGAACAGGCAGTGTTGTATATACGAATTGTAGCATTTACTTATCCGATTACTGCTTTTACAATGGGATATCTGAATATGTTAAAAAGTGTGGAACGCGTAACTATTTCAACGCTTATTTACGGTAGTTCCCTTGTAATTAACATTATAGTAAATGCCATTTTAATCTTTGGCTTACTCGGCTTTCCGGCAATGGGAATTCAAGGCGCGGCAATCGGAACATTGATAGCCCGAATAGTGGAATTAGTTATTTTAATTATATATGTAAGAAAAGTAAAACCGGAAGTGAAGGTGAAATGGGAAAATATTATTCACGTTGACCCTGTTTTATGGAAAGATTTTCTGTATTATTCATCTCCGGTTATTTTGAACGAAGTGCTTTGGGGCGTAGGATATTCAGCGAATACCGCGATTGTAGGACGTTTAGGAAGTAGCGTTGTAGCAGCAAATTCGGTTGCACAGGTTACAAGACAGCTTTCTATGGTAGTTGGATTCGGTATTGCGGCAGCAACTGCAATTATGATAGGAAAAGCGATTGGAGAAGGAAGAAAAGATATAGCCGAAGAATATGGTAGGAAATTTACGATGCTCGGAATTCTTTGTGGTATTGGCGGTGCCTTAGTTATTATTCTTCTTCGTCCTGTTATTTTGTGGGGCATGGGATTTGAAGGCGAAGCAGCTAATTATTTGAACATTTTCCTTGCAATGATGGCAGCGTATGTTATCGGACAGTCAATGAATTCTACTTGGGTAGTAGGAATTTTCCGTTCCGGTGGCGATACCAGATTCGGAATGATTTTGGATATGACTACAATGTGGTGTGGTTCTATTCTGCTTAGTGCAGTAGCAGCATTTGTATTCCATGCACCGGTGCCGATTGTATATGCTATTTTACTCAGTGATGAGTTTATTAAAATACCGATATGCTGGTGGCGGTATCGGAAAAAAGTATGGCTGAAGGATGTAACGAGGGAAGTAACATAAAGAAAAAAGCATTAAAGTAAAGTTAGGTGATTGCGAAACTCCTATTTATTTTATAGAAATTGTACATAATTAACAAACCACCGCAGGCACGCTCTCGCTGCGGTTTTGTCCGTAGCGGTACGTAAGATGCTAAAATACAGCATCTAAGTACCGACGGACACACAGCACCTGCTTATGGTAATTGTTAATCATGCACAATTTAATCTAAGCAATTTGTGAGTTTCGCAATTACCTAATTAAAGTAAAGTGTGTAAAAGGAGAAAAACAATGGAACAGAACGAAATTCAGATTCCGGAAATTGAAGAGAAACAGAACCAAAAGAAAACATGGCTTGTGGCAGCAGGAATCCTTGCTGCCTGCTTTATCGTAGTAGCAGTCGTAATTGTGGCAGTTATCAAAATTTATAACACCGATGAGAGAAAGTTATTAAAGGGTGTGACAAATTTAGCAAAAGAAGTAGCGGAGTGCGATGAAGTTTGGGCAAAGGAAACCGATAAATCAAAAACAACAACGGTTTTGAACGTAAGTGCAGAAGAAATGCCAATTACAATTGGAATTGACGTAGAAGCATTAAGTGATGCAGAAGCAAAAAGAATGCAGACATCTATGGCAGTCAGCGTATCGAACATCAATTTAGCGGAATTTATAGTATATGGTGATGAACAACAAATGATGATTGAGATGCCGGACTTCTGGCGACAGATTCTTGTGTTTGAAACAGAGAATATAGACGAACAATACAATAATTCCAGATGGCTTGCAGAAATTGGTCCGATTTTTGAGGAAGAGTTTTCGATAGATTTGTTTGAGGAAAAAGATGATGAAACCATAGAAATCGATTTGGAGCGATTGATTGAAGGATGGAAAGATTTTCAAAAAGAAGGATTTACCATTGAAAAGCTTGAGAAAAAGATAGAAATTGATGTTTCTGCCAAAAATAATATGATTTACGAATGTGATCAGTATCGTGTTGTTATTCCACAGACAATGTTAAAGAGTATTATAAAGGAAGAACAGGGAGATACCATAGTTAATGATATCGTACTTCTGGTTGCGATGGACAAAAATAATAAGATTGTGCAGGTGCAATTAGAGGAACCGATGTTGCTGTCCACAGGAGTCAATGAAGAAATAGAGTTTTCAGGATATGTAATGTTCTTGGGAAAAGAGAGAAGTATTGACGACACAGTTGTCAGATTTAAGTGGAATATTCCGATGGAAGCATTGGAACTTGATAAGGAAACAAGAGAAATTATAGAATCCTTTGGTAATACAGACGATTCTTTAGATAAAATTGATATTGTGACAGATATGAACATGATGTTTGATGAAAATGACATGAATGTTGCAATAGATTTGGATGAATTGACTATGTCAGTCGGTTGGCTGGGAAGTTATAAAATGACAGGTTCTGTTGTAGTGGAGCCTTTGCAGGAAAACATTCAGCCATTAGAAGGAGAAACCATACAACTTTTTGAAATGACGGATGCGGAATATGCAGATTTGACAAATCAGTTTTGGGAAAATCTCTATAAATTGGCAGAAGCATTTGAGTCTATTTATTAAGAAGAAATGAAAAATACATTACTTTTGTGGAAATTAGAATGGAAACACACGTTAAAATTATTACCGGGAATGCTGCTTGAAGCAATTTTAATTGTGAGCCTCCTTGTGGCAGTAGCTTTTGGAGCAGGAAAGTTTTTCTATCGGGATAAGCCTTTGATACAGATAACCATTGCCGTTGTGGAAGAAGAAGAAAATCCGATGACGGAGCTTATGCTGCAATATCTTCAGAATATGGAGAGTATTTCAGAAAACTGCCAGTTTCAGGTTATGGGCGAAGCCGAAGCCTTTGGCTTGTTGCAAGAACAGAAAGTAGCAGCGGTTTTGGTTTTACCAAGTCAGTTAGTGGAAGGCATTTTAAATGGTGAAAATACTCCGGTGCAGATTTATTTTCCGGAAAATGCAGGAATGGAATCTGCACTGTTAAAAGAATTAACAGATGCCGGAGTTGGAATGCTTCGAGTAGCACAGGCAGAGATTTATGGTATTTATGATACGGCAGAAAAATTCGATGCACTGGAGAAACTATCAATGTTAGAAGCGGATATTAACCAGAAGAATTTGGCTTTTGCACTGGATAGAATGGCTCTTTTTCAAGAGAAGAATGTTTCTGCAACGGATGGATTAACTTTGATGCAATACTACACTGCTTCGGGTATGATTTTTGCCTTACTATTATTGGGAATGGCTTGTTATCCGATGATGCAGCCATATACGAAGGTTATGTCAGGTCAACTTTTCAGACAGGGAATCGGCATGATGAAGCAATGCTTTGGCAAGTGGATGTGTGGATTTGGTAGTCTTAGCATTGGGTTTGTCGCTATCGGTATCATTTTGAGGTTGCCTAAGTTTGGTTGGTATCAGATAGGAGTGAGCTTACTTATTCTATTGTGTGTTACAACGTTTGTTTTTTTTATTTTTCAATTAGCGGATAATGGAGTGACCGCAATTTTAGCATTATTTTTCTTATCTACGATTATGGTATATTGTTCCGGCGGTTTCGTACCTACGGTTTTTTTGCCGGAAACAATACAGCATATAGGCAGATTTCTACCGACTACTTATTTGATACAGGCAGCAGGAAGTTTATACACCAATACAATAGGCAGTGTTGGAGTAGGTAGAATGAATGTTCCGGTAAACTATATTTTGTTAGGATACGCTGTTGTTTTCTGGGGATGCTCTTATGTTGTATCAGAAAGGAGCGCACGATGAAACAATATGTTATCTGGCTTATATTGCTGATGAAGAGATTGCCAAAAAGCCCATCCTTTGTGGTATTGTTACTCCTGATACCGGTATTGGCAATTGGTATGAGTAAGCTGGAGCAAGGAGAAGAAAGCGCAGTTCGTGTTGGTGTGACCATGGCAGTCAACAATGGATTAGAAGAAAAGAGTCAGGATTCGACGGCGAAAACGCGGGAATGGCATGATACGTTGTGGACACTGTTACAGGAACAAGACGGAATTCTTGAGTTCCGTGTTTATGATGATGCTACTGAGATGAAACAGGCAGTAGAAACGGAAACTTTGGATTGTGGCTTCGTGTTACCGGAGAATCTTGTGGAACGGATTATGGAAAATGATTGGCGCGAATCAGTGATACTATATGAATCTGCCACAAGTACGATGACAGAGTTTGCCAAAGAACGAATTGCGAGTGAAGTGTTTGTCTTATATGCGAAAGAAAGTTATGTAAACTATATTGGACAGACAGAAAACTTTGAAGAAGCAGAAGCGAATGGGATAGAGAAAGAAGAAATTGTAGCTTTTGCGGAAGAAGCCTATCAGTCGCATTTATTAGATGGAAGCACTTTTGCATTTGAATATCAAGGGGAAGTGAATCAGAACACTTCTACGTTGGAGGAGCAGGAGACAAAGGAGCGTTTTCCGGTGCGAGGAATTCTGGCAGTTTGCATTTTCTTAAGCGGAATGTGTGGATTGCTGTTTGATTGGAATGACCGACAGGAAAAAAGATTTAATCGTATATGTCTTGAATGGATGACTACAATGGTCAATGCGTGGATTCCTACGATATACACATCATTTGTGTCATTGTTAACACTTGGATTGCTTGGAAAATTAGATCATATCGGAAAAGAAATCGTGAGCCTTCTTGCGTTTCAGTTTCTTATTATTCTGTATTGTAGTATAATCAGATTGATATTGAGGACGCAGGAAATGATAGCGATAGCGATTCCCATTCTGACCCTGGCAAGTATTATTTGCTGTCCGGTTTTTATACGACTGGCACTTTATTTACCGGTGTTCCGAGTTGTGGAGAAGGTTTTTCCGGTGACGTACTATTTGTTGATGTAATATAGAGGACAATAACTATGGCGAAGAGTAAAGAAGTAAAAACGAATGCAATGCGTATTTTGGAACGGGAGAAGATTCCGTTTACACATTATACTTATGAATGTGAGGAATTTGTGGATGGTTTGCAGATAGCGGACAAGCTGAATCTTCCTTATGAAAAAGTATATAAAACATTGGTGACAGTGGGAAATAGTAAGAACTATTTTGTATTTGTGATTCCGATTGATAAGGAACTGGACTTGAAGAAAGCCGCAAAGTCCGTTGGTGAGAAGTCAGTCAGTATGATTCCCGTAAAGGATATCAATGCAGTAACCGGTTACATCCGGGGCGGCTGTACTTCCATCGGAATGAAGAAGCAATATGTAACGAGAATCGAAGAATCTGCAAAAACATTGGAAACAATGATTGTCAGCGGTGGCAGAATCGGTTCCCAGATTGAACTAAAGCCGGATGATTTATGTAAGGCAGCAAGAGCAGAATTTGCAGATATTATTTTTTGAAAAAATTAGATAAAAAATGAATTATTTTGTAACGAAACAGATTTTTGCCGCACATATAGGATAGAAAGTGAAAGAAAGGAGTTAGGTAATTGCGAAACTTATATTTACTTTGTAGAAATTGTGCATAATTAACAAACCACCGCAGGCACGCTCTCGCTGCGGTTTTGTCCGTAGCGGTACATAAGATGCTAAAATACAGCATCTAAGTACCGACGGACACACAGCACCTGCTTATGGTACTTGTTAATCATGCACAATATAATCAGAGTAATTTGTAGTTTCGCAATTGCCGAAAGAAAGGAGTAATAGAAAGGAGAATACCGTGAGAAAAGAAGAGCTAGGAGAAATATACGAAGAAAATGCAAAAGTCGTATATAAGTATCTGTACTGTCTGACTCACAGTGCAGATTTAGCGGAAGAACTCACTCAGGAAACTTTTTATCAGGCGGCAAAAGGAATCGATTCCTTTCGCGGAGAATGTAAAGTATCGGTTTGGCTTTGTCAGATAGGGAAAAGGCTTTGGTACAAAGAACTGGAAAAGAAAAAAAGAGCCTTTGTTCCGATTGATGAATTTCAAGAGGAATTACCCGGACAAGAGAATATCGAAGAAAAGTATTTGTTGGAAGTAGAAAAAGTGGAACTTTTTCGAAGATTGCATGTGCTGGAAAGTGCTACACGAGAAGTTATGTATTTGCGATTAACAGGCGAATTAAGCTTTCGACAAATCGGCGATATTATGGGGAAAACCGAAAACTGGGCAAGAGTGACGTTTTATCGAGGAAAACAAAAACTGATGGAAGGAAGAGATGAAAATGAAAAGTAGAAATTGTGAAATCGTTTTAGATTTATTACCAAATTATATTGAGAAACTGACCAGCCAAGGTACGAATGAGTTTGTGGAAGAACATATGCAGGAGTGTACCGACTGCAAAACAGTATATGAAGGAATGAAGACAGAAATTCAGACAGAACAGATGCCGGAAGTTAAGGAATTCGGCAGATTTTTGAAGGGAATTAAGAAAAAATATGTTCACATTCTGGAAGTTATTGCATTAGCGATTGGAATGATTGGTGTGGCAACCTGTTTTATTGTAGATATTGCTATGAACAGAGCACTAACCTGGTCGCTTATTGTTCTGGGAAGTGTATTGATGCTGTATGTGCCGGGATATGTTTTGCTTGCAGAGAAAAAGAATCGAATCGGAAAGACGTTAGCTGTTTTGTCAGTACTGATTCTTCCTTATTTATGTGTGATGCAATATGTGTTAGAGCGAAGCTTCAGTATTGAAGGAGCGTGGTTTCAAACTTATGCCTGCCCGATTGTTGCCATTTGGTTAGTTTTTGCATGGATGGTATATGTAGAAGTTAGAATTGTGAAGTGGAATGTGTTTTTTCATATAGCGTTTGCATGCCTGCTCGCGATACCGGCAAATGTGCAGACAAACATTGTGGCAGGGAGCCTGTCCGGTTGGAACGAGTTTGGAACAGCATTTATGGAAGTTGGATTTGGAAATGTGGCAGCAGTGCTGCTATGTGTGATTATAGGCTTTATCTATTGTGGAAAGCAGAAATGAGGATTTTATGAGCGAAAAAACAATTTTGGATTATGAAACCGTAGCACTTGATGATGAAAACAGTGCACTTGTAATCATTGATCAGACAAAATTACCGGGGACAACGGAGATTATCCGTTTAAAAACCGGAGAAGAAATCTGGGACGCGATTTATTTGTTAAAAGTGCGTGGTGCACCGGCAATTGGCGTGGCAGCAGCTTTTGGTATTTATTTGCTGGCAAAACAGATTGAAGCAGAAGATTACGAAACTTTTTACCAAAAGTTTGTGAAACAAAAAGAATATCTGAACTCTGCAAGACCTACGGCGGTTAATTTGTCTTGGGCTTTGAATCGAATGGATAGACTGTGTCAGTCAAAGAAGGATGAAAAAATTCCTGCGATTTTGGAAGCATTGAAAGAAGAAGCCATTGCTATCAAAGAAGAGGATATTCAGGTTTGTAAAGCAATTGGAGAATACGGACTTAGTCTGGTAAAACCGGGGGATGGCATTTTGACACACTGCAATGCCGGACAGCTTGCAACTTGCAAATACGGTACGGCAACCGCGCCAATTTATTTAGGACATGAAAGAGGCTATAACTTCCGTGTTTTTGCAGATGAAACAAGACCACTTTTGCAGGGGGCGCGTCTGACGGCTTACGAGTTACACTCTGCCGGAGTAGATGTAACACTTATATGTGATAATATGTCAGCAACGGTTATGAGAAATGGCTGGGTCAATGCAGTGTTTGTTGGTTGTGACAGAGTAGCAGCTAATGGAGATACGGCGAATAAAATAGGAACTTCCGTTGTGGCAACTGTGGCAAAACGCTACAATGTACCGGTTTATATCTGCGCACCTACTTCCACGATTGACATGAACACACCAACTGGGGCAGATATTACGATTGAGCAGCGTCCGGCGCATGAAGTGACGGAGATGTGGTATAAGGAGCGCATGGCACCGGAAGGTGTGAAAGTATTCAACCCGGCATTCGATGTGACCGACCACGATTTGATTGCAGGAATTGTCACAGAATATGGTGTGGCAAGAGCACCGTATACGGAGTCTTTGAAGGAGATTTTTCAGAAAAAGAACTCATAGTTAGGTGTCGCGCAAGCACCTAAATATCGTATAGAAGAGAAAGGTATGGACAAGATGGAGTATATGACAGAGAAGCAGGCAAAGAAAGCAATTATTGATATTGGGCAGAGAATGTATGTCCGCAATTTTGTGGCGGCGAATGATGGCAATATTTCCATTAAAACCGGAGATAATGAAGTGTGGGCAACGCCCACCGGTGTTTCTAAAGGTTTTATGAAAAAGAAAATGCTTGTGAAAGTGGATTTGGACGGTAATATTCTGGAAGGAACGCACAAGCCATCTTCGGAACTCAAGATGCATTTGCGTGCTTATAAGGAAAATCCGGATATTCGTTCTGTCTGCCATGCCCATCCGCCGATTTGCACTTGTTTTGCAATTGCAGGCATTCCGTTAGATACTCCGGTTCTGGCAGAAGCTATTATTTCACTTGGTGATGTGCCGATTGCACCTTATGCAGAGCTTGGTACGAAAGAAGTACCGGAAGTGATTGCTCCGTACTGTCATACCCATAATGGTATTCTGTTGGCAAATCATGGTGCAGTTACTTGGGCAGAAGATGCTTATGCGGCATATTATAGACTGGAATCTATGGAATACTATGCGAATATATTATTGATAACAGAAAAAATTTTGGGAAAACAAAACCTTTTGACGAATGAACAGATAGATGCGCTGCTTGCTATGCGTGAGAAATTCGGTGTGAAGCAGGGGGGCATACCGAGAAGACAGTAGGTATTGTGATCATTCCTGTATGAAAGTTGTAACAGGATATTACAGTAGGAAAATTGCAACAGGAATATTACAACAGTGATTTGTGTAAAGCAGGGCTGAGTTCAAAGTGAGGATGGAGGGCACATAGATGAGTGATAAGATGCAAGATAAGATGAATGAAGACGAAATGATTGCTGAAATTATGAAACATCTGGACTCAGAATCACAAAATGGTGTGTATCGCATGAGTGTCTTGATGGATGAGAATTCCAAACGGGATAAAACCGTTTCCAAGCAATGTTGTAATGTTTACGGTCGTCCGGCATCCGAAACGGTAGGCTTACTTGATATGTATACCGATATGGCTGCGGGCAGGCCGGATAATGAGAGATAGCTGAAAAAGGGAATTCTTAGTGAATTCCCAAAACATTCTCTGCAATTTCTACTGCATCCATAATGCAATCCGGGCAGGAACGAAGAACCTTGCCGGTATCAACACCTTTCAATTCGCGACAGACTGCCGAACCATTTTTCTCAATAAATTGATTGACGATTTCTTTGGAAAGCTGATAAGTATTTGCTTTTGTTTGTGGATTTGCAAGATTTCCGTCACTATTCTGGAAGCCTGCTGCCATAACAGCACCGGAAATAGCACCACAGGTAGCACACGTACCACCCATGCCAAGTCCGAAGCCCTCACAGGCTTTGAAAAGAGTTGCTTCGTCAACTCCCAAATCTTTTGCGAAGCTGCAGGCAACAGCCTGTGCGCAGTTAAATTTTTTATCATGATAAGCAATCGCTAATTCTTTTCTGTTCATTGAGTTCTCCTTTGTATCAGTCTATTTTATAGTAGTAGCCTATAAGTAGAAGTGCTAATAATAATAGTATAGCCTTTTTAGAGTGTGTTGGCAATTAGAATTAAAAAGCATTGTCCTCATTTAGATGGAGTGATAGAATAATATTTTAGAGTTAAAGTAAATTAGTTTGTATATATGAGGGGAAAAAATGAAATATCTAAGAGCATTAAAAAATCGTGTTGGTATTGTGACGGTCGGAGTATTTCTGATGGTCTGTGCTGTCACGGTTTTTGTGCTTTTATTGAAAAGTAATTCAATGTTTAGTCTGGAAGATAAAGCGAAAACCATGGCAAAGGCATATGGGGTAAGTGGGTTTATAGAGAAGTTGAAGAAGGAGTAGAATCATATGAGCAAAATAATAGGAATTGATTTAGGAACAACAAATAGTCTGGTTGCTGTATGGCAGGATGGAAAAATTGAAGGAAGATGCAGAAAAATATTTGGGCGAAACAGTAGAGGAAGCAATTATCAGTGTTCCGGCATATTTTAATGATATGGCTCGTAATGCAACCAAGCGTGCCGGAATTATTGCCGGGCTGAAGGTAGAGCGTATCATTAATGAGCCTTCGGCAGCAGCACTTGCTTGTCAAAATTTAAATCAAAACGAAGATGCTACCATTTTAGTGTTTGATTTTGGTGGTGGAACATTGGATGTTTCGTTGGTGGAGTGTTTTGACAATATCATCGAAATATTAGCGGTCAGCGGTGACAATCAGCTTGGTGGACAGGATTTTGATGATTAAAAAATATGTGCAGAGTTGTTTGAGCGAATGGGAAAACCGATTAGCAAAGCGTTGATGGATGCAAAAGTTTCCGCTCATGATATTACGCAGGTTGTGTTAGTTGGCGGTTCTTGTAAAATGCCGGTTGTACAGCAATATTTACAACATTTGCTAGGGCGGGAGGATATTGTAGCATTAGAACCAGATTATATGATTGCGCTTGGTTGTGGTATCAGTGCCGGTATTAAAGAGCGAAATGAAGAAATCAAAGATATGCTGCTTACCGATATTTGTCCGTTTTCTCTTGGGACAGGAATCGTAAATCATAACAATAAAGATAAGGATTTGATGTCTTTTATTATTGAAAGAAATAGTCCGTTGCCAATTACCAGAGAAAGGTCTTATCAGACTGTTTATGATAATCAGAAACAAATTTGCTTCAAAATTTATCAAGGAGAAGGAATGTATGCAGAAGAAAATATTTTGTTGGGGGAAACAGAACTTGAGGTGCCACCGAAACCAGCCGGTGAAGTGAAATTCTTGGTAAGATTTACTTATGATATTAATGGGATTTTGGAAGTAGAAGTTAAAGTATCAGCAACAGGAGAAACAAAACGACTGGTTATTGTTAATAAAGAATTAGGAATGACACAGAGTCAAGTTGAAGAAAAACTAAGGGAGTTTGAAAGATTAAAAGTTAATCCATCAGAAAATGAAGAAAATCGCTATGTTTTAGAGTGGGGACAGCGTTTGTTTATGCAAAGTAGCAATGAACAAGTAAGGTACGATATTTTAAAAAAATTACAATATTTTGAATATGTTATGGCGAAGGATGTTTATCAAGTACCAAAGGTAAGAAAATATACTACTGTTTTTTTCGCTTACATAGAAAAAATGTTAAATCGATATGTGAGTTTTTCAGATGATGTATTAGCAGACGGTAGTTGGTATCAGGAAGATGATGAAGATGAAAAAGAAATAGACAATCTTTTTCATGAGTGGGATGAGAAAGATAAGTAAGACCAGAAAGGCAGAAAGATACAATGCAGTGGAAAAATGTATTTGCTATTTTAGAGATTGAACCAACAAATGATAAAAAGGAAATTAAGAAAGCATATGCTAAGTTGGTAAAAAAATATCATCCGGAAGAATATCCGGAAAAATGGAAAGAAATCCATGATGCATATGAAATGGCATTGCAATTTGCAGAGAACAAAGAGAAGCCGCCGGTTCCGATTGCGAAAACTGATACAACAGAGCAACAGGAGAACAAAGAGAAGCCACCGGTTCCGATTACCAAAACCGACACAACGGAACGGCAGAAAACAGAACCGCCTTCATCCGAATCACAGGAAATGAATACGCTGTTTGATAATATCAGCCAGTTATCTAATGAACAGTATGCACAGAATGCAGAAATGCAGAAGAAAGCCATACAAGCAGCAATTGACGAGATAAAGAGAATGTCTGAGAAAAAGAAACTTAGCCCAAGTGAATGGGAGGCTTTTTTCTATCAGAATGACATTTTACCAATCCTGAGTACAAGAGACTTCTTGTATGCGTTAGGAGAGTGTTTCAATTGTAAAAAAATAGATGACAGAATGCATAAGTTGTTAAAAGAGCAGTTAAAAATAATTGAAAAATATATTGTAGACAGAAATATTAAATTACAAAATATTGGAATATCTGATCCATTAGGCTATGCGGAGAGTAAAATTGATGCAGCACATAGAACGGGGAATGATGGTAGTAGTTTACTGGACAGAAAACAAATTTTTATTATTTTAGTCGTTTTAGGTGCGGTGATAAGAATTTTAGCCAGATGTGGAGTTGATAATTTAGAGGAGAAAGAAAAAGCACAGCAACAGGTGCGAAATGAAGAATTTCAGGAATTTATAGAGCGGCAGAGTATGAAAGAAGAACTGGAAATGATGAAGCAGTTCTATGATGAACATGACATGTGGACAAAGGAGAGAATGGTAGGCTTTTTAGGTATGTATTCTGATGATATGTTGGAGAACGCATTAGAAAAGGAGATTATTTTACAAGAAGGAATTGCACTCTGGGATTGGAGAGAGGAAGAAAGGCCGGAAGAAAACGTTTATGAAATTCATGAAATGCCTGTTTCGGAAAATGTGCACGAAGACTATCATATTTATGCGTTTTGTGTGACCTCTGAGAGTGAGCAGTCTGATAAGGCATTGCTATGTGATTTAGAAACACTTGGTTTTTCAAAGGATTGCAGTATTTACTATTATAACGGAACGGAGTATGTAAAAATCCCAATGTTATACGAAAGTGAGACAGACACGCAGGATTCCAATGAGATTTATGGTATAGATTTAATGGAACAGCGAGCCTTTTTGGTTGATACGCATATATGTGATGTGCAGAATCCGTATCCAATTGTTTTGATCGAAGCGTTAAAAGATACAGAATCAAATGATTCTTCGGTAAATGATGATGCGATGAAGGAAGTAGTCGAAAATGCAGTGGAGCGTAGAATTGAAGTAGATGTGCTAAAAATATTAACATCTCTTACGGAAGAAGAGCAACAGAATGCGTTAAATAATGCTGTTTGTTTGCAGGAAGGAATCTATTTATCAGATATTTCTGTCGGTGTTGATGCAGAAAAAGAGAAAACAGAAGACATAGCATATTCAATTCAGGAATTACCGATTTATGAACAGGTAAAGGAACAGTATCACATTTTTGCTTTTTATGTTACTGCAAATGAAATACAAAGAGATAAGGCATTATGGTGTGATCCGAAAGCACTTGGTTTTCATAATAATTATAAAATATATTATGGTGATCAATCTGGTTTTGAAGAAGCTAAGGTAAATGAAATATTAAATCATCAGGTATTGGCAATAGATGTATGGGAAAATAGCACGGAACCACTATCAATTGTGGTTTTGGTAGAAGAAGTGACCAGTGACGAATTTGCATTGACGGAAGAAGATTTTATAATTGCATATGACGATATCGTAATTGATGGAGATACACTGCATACAGAGATGTTTGAGGCATTGGGATGTCCGGAAGATTTTGATGCATATAACGGAGGCTATATTTCAAGTGGTAATGGTTATCGGAGATGGAATCTTTGCTATCCAAGTTATGAAGATTCGGAAATCAGAATGATTTATTTAACAGATGACAGTTTAGATGTAGCTAATCCGGAATATCAAGGGGAAAGTTATCTGATAGGTATCTCTTTGGAAAAAATAGAAACGGAAAGAGGTTTAAAGGTTGGAGATACCTTAGAAAAAATGATTTCTCTTTATGGAGAACCGGATGTAGTGCAGCCTTATAGTGCAAATGAATTGTTGGAAGAGGCAATTTACTGTTATGGAGATTATAAGCTGAAGGTTGTATTTGCTGATGATATAGTGCAGTACATTTTAATTGACTATAGCATGGACGAGTCCATTATGAAACAATTTATGGGCATAGAGTTTGGGAGCTTGAATATTCAGGCTCCTTCTATTTTTTTGAAGAATTCTCACCCCAAAAATGCTTTTAATAATAGTATAGCTAATGATAAAATAAAAAACGGAATACAACAAAACGAAGTAAACAAAAAAGTATACCACAAAACGTAGTTTGTGCAAGAAGGTTTGTTATTAGAAGTTGCAAAAATTCCCTCAAAATCGACAAAAATTACCAAAAGTGTTAAAAAGTAACTTTTTTATGATATTTTAGGAACAGGGTAATTTTTAACCATATTACTAGTTGTAAGTCATTATAATTGTACAATATACAAATTTTGTTAAAAAATTCAATAATCAACAAAAAATGCTAGAATGAAAAAATTGTACTATATTTGGGGAAATACGAAAGGAGCAACCACAGATGCAAAATACAACCCTCAAATCTACCCTTATAAAGACTGCTATTTTGGCAGGAACATTCCTTGTAGGAACTGCAAGCGGTGTAGTTGGTATGCAACAGTACGCACGTTATTACGGTGTTTCGGTAGAAGAAGCAACAGAAGCTGAAAAAAGATTATTAACGGATAAGATTGCAATAGTTAACTTAGACGAGGGTGTCATAGTAGAAGATGAAAAAGTCAATTATGCGGAAAAATTGATTATCGATTTAGATGATAATTTTCATTTTACCGGATTAGAAGATGCAAGACAAGGATATGCAACGGGGATTTATGCAGGATATCTTGTTGTTCCGGCAACTTTTTCAGAGAGTGTTGTTAGCTTAAATACGACTCCGGTAAGAGCAGAAATAATGTATGCTATCAACAACAATCTTCGTGAAGATATCAAGGAAGATGTTATATATGACGTATTAACATTGATGAATGAATTAAATGACAGCGTTAGTTATATGTATCTTCATTCTGTGTTGGATGAATATCATGCGGCACAAGATGAGGCAGTTACTGTTATGGACAATGATTTAGAAGAAAAAGAAGCCATTGATGCAGTGCAGGCAAATGACTTAGTGGCACTTGTACCGGTGGCTGAATTTACGGAGATAGAGAACAACATTGAACCGGTAGATATTTCTGAATATATGATGCAGAACGTGGAATTGACAAGCCAGGTAGGTTTAAAATATACGGAATATCTAATGGCAAGTGAAGAAGACCATCAGAAGATAAATGAAGAGGCCATTGCACTAATGGACGAAATGGGAAATATGAGCGGGATTATGAGTGGTATTAATTTGACGCAGGATTCCGAGGGAAATTCAGTTTATCAAATAGGCACAGAAGAGTTGGGAGTAATATTTGAGGAACATAATGCGGCATTAACAGAAAAAGAAGCAGAGATAAGTAACAATATAATAGCTATTTATGAGGATATTAATACTTATCTGACAGAATATGATCGAGCAGTCGAAGCATATAAGACAGAAAACGATGATAAATATTTGGATACATTAGTTGCATTAGAGGAAATGTTTGAGAATTATCAAAATAGTTATGTAATGCTTTCAACCGTAGAATTCCAGATGATAGAAGATACGATGGAATCTCAAAACGATAAACTGATTGAACAACAAAATTTGATTCAGGAGCTGCAAAGTGATGAGGGAACAGAAGAAAATGAATTCGCAGAGACAGACCGTACATCAGAACAAACAACGACAGAAGTTCCAATAGTGCAAGAGACGGTAACAGAGAATCCCAAAACAGAAGAATCGACGATTCAAGAACCTGAAACAGAAGAGTCAATGGCACAAGAACCGGTAGTAGAAGAGCCAGTGATTCAAGAGACGGAAGTAGAAGAACCGTCGATTCAAGAGTCGGAAATAGAAGAGGCAACAGTCCAAGACTCTGTAACAGAAGGAACAGTAGTGGAGCAACCATCCATACAAGAGACATCTACCAGTACAATGCAACTTTATGTGGCAGGTGATGAAGAGGATACAACAGAGGATGAGGAAGTGATTGATATTCCTGAGGTGGATGCGGATAATTTAAGCCAATTACAGAAAGATATGCAACAAATTTTGGATGATAATTACTACTTTTTTAGCGGTTATTTGTTAGATGAAGAGGGAGAAGTTGTTAAAGACGTAGAAGACAATAGTGTTACATTAGTTAGTTTGTTAGAGGAATATCAATTGGATATAGAAGATCCTATTGTAGTAGCAGAGATATTGGAAGAGCAAGTTGGGGAGTTCGAGAAGATGGATATAGGTGTTGTAACTACTTGTGTAGATGAAAAAATTTTGACGCCTATACAAGACAACGTTGATAGTTTTACAACAGCGGTTATGAATCAGTATGCAGTAGAGCAAGAACAGTTGACAACATACAATGAAGCGATTATGGAGTATAACCCGCTTGAATATATCAATCATGAAGAAATTCAGACATTAACAGATGCAATGCTAGAGAATGGAACCGAATTATCAGAAGCGGTTTTGGATACGGATATACAACAAATGGAGTATGTAGCAGATGTATATGCGGCTACGAGAGAGGATTTATTTACTTTACAGGAAAATATAGTTCAGGCAAAAGAAGATTCGGATAAAGCTGTTGAAGAGGGATTACAGGAGTTGAAAGATACAAAGAGTGCTAATAGTACTGAAAACCAGGAGATCTTATATGATTTTTCCACGAAGCTTCCATATACAAGACTTGGCAGTCTGGAATATGTACAAGCATATGAGTTTATGGTAAGCCCGGTTAGTGCACAGAATGCAGAAGTAAGCAAACAGGAACAGAATGTTAAAGAAGATTCTGTAAGAGCAGAAAGCGATAGTGTTAGTGTACAGGTGAAGAGAGAAGCAGATTATCAGAATAACAGTATTCTCATATTTGCGGTGATATGTGTGATAATTGTAGCTACTACAATTAAATACCACTTTCATAAAAAAGAAGAGTCTTACGAGTTTGAGTAAAGACAGAAAGGAGGAATGATATGGCTGGAACATTAATGCTTGATTATGAAGCCATAAGTACATCAGCAACAAATTTACAAGCAGAGGGAGATACCATGAGCGAATGTATCAACAAGATTACAAATATCGTAAATGGTCTTCCGGATATTTGGCAGGCTGATACAGGAACAAAATATGTAGAGCAGTACAATGAACTGGAACCAAGCTTGAAAGAAGCAGTACAGTTGATTGACGATATGGTTACGCAGATGAACCAGATTTCTACAAACTTCCAGGATACAGACTCTGGTATGGCTGGACAGATGTAAGAGTGACGGCAGGGTGCGAGTACGCAGCCTGCCGAAAACACTGCAAAAATGAATGATAGGTAAATGGAATAATCAGATGAAGAAAATAAAGTTTAGGCGGATGATATCTATAGGAATGATATGTTTCTTGTTGATAACTATGAAGGTGAATGCCTCAGAAGTTATTTTTGATGCAGATGCAGTAATAGAGAAAACAGCGGCAAAGTCATCACTAATGGATGTGAATGGTGTCTTTGTATTTCGAGATGAGTTTATCGAACAGGAAAGAATTGTGAAGCAGGAACAAAAAGACAAGCTGGAAGGAATAGAAAGTCTTGTACTGGCGAGTCCACAACAGAATTTTGACTATGAAACATGGGTCAATCTGGTCTTGCAGGCAGATACAGAGAAATTTATTAAAGATGTTTATAACGAAGAGGAAGACAATAATTTGCGGTGGTGGATATATTGCGGAACGGTAAGTGTCTGCCTGTTATGTATAGCAATTAGGATAGAGGATGAACGTAAGAAAAAGAAATTATCTACAGAAGGAGAAGCGGTAGAAGATGAGCGGTACAGGGACATTTAAAAGTAGTGAAGCAGAGGCACAGAATCATAGTATGGCGCTTCAAGTTGCGGCGGCAGGAATGGCAACAATGCTTATGCCATTTCAAGGAGTGACTAATTTAACGGTAATGACTAATATGAATCATGCTAGTTTTAGGTTAGAAAGCTGTAATACTAACTTTAAAGAATTGGTAAACAGTGATGCAGAAAGCATATTGGATTTAAAAGATGCATTTGATGAATTTGATACCAACCTTGCATCATATATGGGAGGTGAATGATAATGGGACTTATTTTATCACCATCTGAGGTTAGAAGTTATATAGGATGTCTACAAGGGTATTTAGAATCAAGTATAGAATGTTATAACGATGCAAAGCAGAAAGTAGATTTATACATAGCAACTGAGGGGTTAGCATCGGTAGCATGGGCGCAATCCAAGGAAACAATGCAGGTATGCTATCAAGCAATTACTGAAGGAATGTTATCAGTACAAGAAAGTTTTTTGAGTGATTTGAGTGTATTAGATGGTGCTCTTGGTGATGAATATTTAGATGAAGATGCATTGGAAGCCGAAATAAGGATATTAGAGGCGGAATGCCAACAGTATAAGAATAATATTACACAATGGTCTTCTATGTTGCAATCATTTTCCAATGGAGGATTTAGTACAACAGCTTCTAGATGGATAGAAACAGCAAATGGAATGATTGAAAGTACTGAGGCGGCTATAACTGAATTAAGGGAGAAAATTATTTTTTTGCATGAAGTAGAGGATACAACAGTTAATCTATTTCAGTCTGTTGTTGACTTTTTGAGTATAGTGTCAAGTGCGATTCATGATGGTGGTGTTACCATAAGTGGAAGTGGAGAGTATTCTGTTGAAAATTGGAGTAAATGTATTTCTGATTTAATTAAAACTATAGAAGAGAAAGAAATAAGTCAAAGGTTGGAAGAGGCATTAATTGAAGAATTAGGAATTAGTTTGGAAGAGTTTAAAAAAATATTTGGCGAAGATGCATTAGAAGAAATATACGATTATATGAATGATACAGGAATATATAAGAGAGAAAATGCACTATCTTCTGTAATTGTTGCGAAAGCGATAGGCGTTTGTTCAGGGAAATATATTGTGGTAGTAGATGGAAAATATGAATTTTGTAATAAAAAAACTGGTGAAATGAGTTCTTATACATCAGATGAATTGTCAGAACTAATAAAAAATAATGCTGATTTTTTGGACGGAATAGAAGAAATAGAAGTATATGGAAAACAGGGAACGAGTAAAGAACCATTACCAGATGAACAACAAACAGCAAATGTAGAATATATATATGATTATTTAAGACAAGAAGGATGGAGTAAAGAAGCAATATGTGGGGCATTGGGAAACATAAACGAAGAAAGTCATTTTAATCCAGGTGTATGGCAAGATGCTGAGAATATATACTTGGGTTATGGATTAACACAATGGGATGATGGAGCTGACTTTTTAGCTTGGGCAGGATTGGATGCAGAAACTGCAAATTATATAGCGAATAATTCTCCACAAAGGCTGATGGATAAGGAACTTGAGTTTTTATTAATTACTTGTAATCCAAATACAACAGATACTCAATGTCGATGGTATGGAACATTAGGATATAATTCTCCATATGATATGTCTTTTGAAGAATATAAAGTATCTACACATTCAGTAGGAGATTTGGCGTTGGTTTTTCACGGTTCCTATGAACGCTCGGCTGATGGAGAAAAGGGATTAAGTGAAAGAATTGCTGCCGCAGAGGCATGGTATGAATACTTTAATTGATGAATATGAGAAAAGAGGAAAGCGATATGCAAATAAAAGCTTTTACCAACAAATTAGTAATGATTTTCTATCTTACTTTATTAAGTATAACATTAGGTGGGTGTAGAGCAGATAGTAGATATACAGAAACAATGGGTCAAGAAGCTGCTACAACATCTGAAACAATAGAGGAACAGGTAAAATGCATTGGACAAGACGAAATGATTGAACTGGAAACCTATGATTATGATAGTTTTTTAGGAAAAGTATGGGTTTGTGATTCATGGGGAGGTGATACCTGTGATTATGGAGGTGTTTTTTCATTCCGGTTATTGACCTTAAACGAAAAAATAGAAGCTGAGTACACAATAGGGGGAGTAAAATGTCCGACATACTATAGTAGCGCAATGGCATCTTATATGATGCAAGGAGAAAAAAAGAATGATACATGGGAGTGTGATTTTGAAAATAAATTCTATTCAGGGAAAGTTTCGATGACGATAAAGAGAAAAGACTGCATTGAAATGGAAATACAGTATGTAGATAAACCGTCATGGGATGAAGGGGTAAGTGATGGTATTTATCAGTTTAGGCCGTACAATCTTATAGATATAAGTGATTTAGAAAAAAATGAGAATCTTATGGAAACAATTTCTACCCTATATGGTGAAAATTTATATTTGATGCCTGTACAGATTGCTAGGGAAGAAGGCACATGCCCAGATGCTTTTATAGTGGATGAAAATGATAATATTTATTTTCGTTTTGAGTACAATCCTTTGGGCTTGCTAATAAGTAATGTGATAGTTGAAGACATTAATCAGGATGGTTTAGATGATGTTAACCTAGTTATGAAAGAAAGTGCTACTACGGATGAGAAGCTTATTGCAAAAGTTTTTTTACAGGATAAGAATGGAACTTTTATAAAATATCCGGTGGCATATTGTGCTTATTCAGAAGGGAAAACATATGATGCAGATGAGGATTTGTCTTATTGTGATACTTTGATTATAGAACTTACAACTGCTCTGGAAAACGGAACAATTGAAACTTTTTTAACACAAAGGAATTGTGAACCCGAATTATTAGAGCAGAGTGAGTTAATAAGTTACATAGGCAATGAACTAGATGAGCATCGTATAAGAGCGTTTTATCAGAGTTCTTTGTACGAAGGAGAAAATATTGAAGAAAAGAACGCATATTTAGTAAAACAGGATGATACACATTTTGACATTGTAATACAGGAAAAAAGGGGAACAGAATATTTATATTATATATTTTCCTGTGAAGGTAAAGAAGGAGAAGCTTTTCTGACAGAGATTGGAATGGAAACGGTGGCAGATACGACAGAACATTATTTCCTTGAATGTAATGGGAAGAAATACCTATGTATACCAAAACGACATGAAGACGGAAATATTGTACAGGTCGTGTTGCATACGTTTGAAAATAAAATCCTGAGTGACAGAGCAAATATATATGAAGATGAGTATGATTATTATGGTTCTGCCATTGTGCTAAGTAATCAAGATGAATTGACTATTATAAGATATGACTATATCGATGGAGGAATGAGCATATATAAATGAAAAAGAAGTTTGGAATATTTATAATGTTTTTAATAATAATTTGTGGTGGAATATACGTATTATTAGCAAATCAATCGAGTCTGGCACTTATCAGAACAGAGAAAAAAGATATTATTGAGGAACAAATATTAATCGAAGAAGAAATAAATAATAAAAAAATGAAGATACAGAAAAATTAGAAATTGTAAACATAAATAGTGTAGTGTTGATGGAAGATACATACATTGTTCTTGATAGTTATGGTAATGTTTGCTACCGTTAAGTGATGCAAGTATGGATTCAGAATGCGTAGAGGAAATGGACGATTTCGAAAGTTATTTGATTGCTCAGGGATTTCCAGAAGGATATAGAAAATATCTTATGGAATTACATGAAAATATCCAGAGTGGCGATTTGAGGCAGTGATAACAGGAGTTGATTTTCAGGAGTTTGTTAATTATCAAATTGTTAATGAACTTAAGTGTGCTGAGTCTTCAGCACATCCTATTTTTTGTACAGATAGAGACTATAAAGGTGAAAAATCAAATATATATCACGTCGCTAATAATGGAGCAATTGGATTTTTTTCAAATCCGTATTGTTTATTGCAAACGGAAAAAAATGCTATGCAGTTTTTAAAAGCAGAACAGGAGTTGCCACGAGAATATGTAGACTTAGTTGTCCCTCAAATATTAGAAGGTAAAAATCAAGAAATAGTTGATTCAATAAAAAATACAGAGTCTTGCATAAATCCAGTTTTTATTGCTTGCATTTATAAGATTGAAAATGGGCCGGTAAGCGAAGTGTATCAAGGCAAAAAAGTATATAATCTTTTCAATATAGGGGGATATACAGGAAAGGAAGATGCGCTTAAATATGCCTATGAACATCAATGGTTTACACCGGAAGCGTGTATAAATGGTAGTGAAGAGGTGTTTCAAAAATACGTTGATAATGGACAAGACACATTATATGCATTGGATTGGGATTTTCAAACTTATGCAAACACAGGTGGCGTGCGGCAATATGCTACATTAGTAAATGATGCGTATAATAAGGCACGCCCATTATCTGGCATTGATGGAGTAATACTGGATTTGGATTATGATTTAGTGTTTAAAATACCTGTGTATGAAAATATACCAGCATACAGTGAAGAAGAAAATGAACAGTTTATGAGATATGTTAAGGAAAATATGTAAGTGTGGAGATAGCGTATGAAAAAAAAGTCTGGAATATATGTAGTACCTATTATAGCAATATCAGTAATCGTAGGCGGATATTTGTTGAATGAAAAGAATAAAGAACCTATATCAATAGAGAGAGAGGAAGTTACAAAAAGTAAAACAATCGAGGAAAAGGTTGATTATGATGAAATAGAAGAAGCGAAAATTGCAGATATAGAATATGTAACTTTGCTTGGGGATGAATATTTTGTTCTTGATAGTTGTGGTATTGTGTGGAATTGGAATGGGGAAAGGGGAATAAAAGATGCAACCCCAATATCAGAATTAAAGGATGTGAGTAAGATAGTAGATGCTGGTTCGGCAATTTACGCCCTTACAAAAGCAGGTGATGTATATGCATGGGGAAGCAATGAATTGTATATGATTGCACCGGAAAAAAGTAACGTGGAGGTATATGAGAAACCTATTAAATTGAAAGGGTTATCTAATATAGCAGACATTGATGCCGGAAATGGAAGCGCTTTTGCAATTGACAATTCAGGTAGATTATTTATGTGGGGATTGGAGATATATTCATTGAGGAGTCAAGATAAACAACCCAATTACATTGAACCAAAGATGGATACTCAAGTAGAAGAAATATTCATGGGAGCAGGAAATTTTCATTATTTTAAAGAGATAGATGGAAATTTCTTTTCAATTATGAAATCGGAAAGTGATATGACTGGGTTAGCATATTTCATTTTTCCATGTTTTCCCGGAGAAGAACTTGATTCTATTTGGTGGGAGGATATGGATGTAATGGACTTACGAAAAACACCTAAAGATGGACTTACTTTTTTATTTGAAATGGGAGAAAACTCGGATGTAAGAACAATCAATGCAGATGAATATACTATGTATTTGTACAAAAATGATAACACACTTTGGTATTGGAAGAGTGACAGGATAACATATCATGACAACGAAACAGTAGGTGCTTTAGTTGAAACAGCAGAGTTGGACTATAATGGTAGTTTTGCGGAGGTAGATTTAAAAGAAGTTTTGCAAATAAATGAAGATAGTAATAGTAGTGTTCCTAACATTATATCGATATGTTCTGGAAAAGAAAATACATTTTTTTTACTTGATAATGGACAGGCATTTATCAGTGAGTATGTTACAAGAGAAATAAAGGATGTTGAATATTATGATGCTGGGAATACAAATCCCTATCGAATTAGTGAAACTTGCATTGAACATCAGATGCATCTGAAAGGACTTTCTTTCCGAAAATTAGACTATGAAAACATTGTAAGTATAAGCTCCGATAAAGATAGCAATTTCTTTTTGGTAGATAAATGGGGAAATATACATCGTTATACTACAGAAATAGAGAAAGAGTAACTAAAAAAAGAAAAAATAATGAATAAAAAAGTAATGATTATATTGGGAATGTTAGTGTTGACGTTGCAGGGATGCGGTGAAAAAGAAGACATAAAACATCAAGAGGTAAAACACAGAATGAGATACAGGAAAATAACGTGGAAGATGTACCTGAACACAGTGAGTATCTTCGAAAAATCTGGGTTGATACCACATGGTGTCAGACGGCACATTGTGGGAGGCGTAAAGTGCACTTTGATTTCGGGGCTTCTACCTCCCCGACTGCACAGTCATGTGGGTGACCGCAGACTGTGGGCGGAGCAACCGCACATTGTCGTAGCTTTGTTTGAAAGGCAGGC
>JAFSHK010000015.1 GCA_017440375.1 Lachnospiraceae bacterium | reverse complement strand
CAAAAGCCTAACATTCCACCTAATCCTTGACACAACCCCAATAATTCCTATATAATATTATGCGTGGATTTAGGCAGGAAACAAAGGCGTTTCATGTGTATGTGTGACCGCAATTTGTATTCTGTCTGTTTTTATCCAAATTTTATATGGGAGGAGACTTATTATGAAAAAGTCATTAGCATTATTAGTATGCACAACTCTGCTCACAGGAATGTTAGTAGGATGCGGTTCTTCTGAATCTGCTGATACCAATACTGGTGCTGAGACAGAAACAACGGGAGAGGTTGCAGAAGACACGGAAGCAGAAGCTACAGAAGGAAAAACATGGGTTATCGCAACCGATACAGTATTCAAACCTTTTGAGTACACAAATGAGAACAACGAGTTTGTAGGTATCGATGTTGATATTCTTGCCGCAATTGCAGAAGATCAGGGATTTACTTATGAATTACAGAGTCTTGGTTGGGATGCAGCAGTTGCAGCAGTTCAGGCTGGACAGGCTGACGGTATCATCGCAGGAGCTACTATTAAACAGGAACGTATCGACTCCGGTTGGATTTTCTCTGACGGATATTATGATGCAACACAAACATTCGTAGTTGCGGCTGACAGCGATGTTGCAAGCTTTGAAGATTTAGCCGGCAAGAACGTAGCAGTTAAAAACGGTACAGCGGGTGCAGATTTTGCAAACAGCTTAAAAGATGAATACGGATTTACAGTAACTGTATTTGAAGATTCACCGACTATGTATCAGGATGTTATTCTTGGAAACAGTGTAGCTTGTGTAGAGGATACACCTATCATGGCAGCTTCTATTAAAGAAGGTGGTCTTGCACTGAAGATTCCGGAAGGAATGGAAAGTGAAGGTGCTCCTTACGGTTTCGCGATTATGGATGAAGCAGATCAGGAATTATTGGATATGTTCAATGCCGGACTTGCTAATATCAAAGAAAACGGCAAATATCAGGAAATTCTTGACAAATACCTGAAATAGAAACATGTGTGAACGTAAGGAGCCATAATGGCTCTTTGCGTTCTTTTTGAATTAAATCCCATGTAAATAGGTAATTGCGAAACTCCTATTTACTTTATAGAAATTGTGCATAATTAACAAACCACCGCAGGCACGCTTTCGCTACGCTCATTCCGTAGTGGTACGTAAGACGCTAAAATACAGCGTCTAAGTACCAACGGATTCACAGTACCTGCTTATAGTACTTGTTAATCATGTACAATTTAATCTAAGCAATTTGTGAGTTTCGCAATTACCTAAATCCCATATAAAAAAAGAAAAGGAGAAAACAAATGAGTTCAATTATGCAGATTATTGATACGTATGCAGGCATGTTGATAGGTGCAATGGGAAAAACATTGCTTTTAACACTGCTATCGTTATTTTTTGCCATGATCATTGGTATGATTTTTGCATTGATGAATGTAGGTAAAAATCGTGTATTTAATTTGATTGGAACCGTGTATGTAGATGCAGTCCGCGGTGTGCCGTTGATTGTATTGGCATATTTCATTTATTTTGGTGTTCCTGCGGGAATGAAAGCAATATTCCCGGAATTTCGTTTATCAGCACTTCAGGCAGGAACCATTGCACTTGCAATGAACTGTGGTGCTTATATGGCGGAGATTATACGTGCTGGTATTGAAAGCGTAGATAAGGGACAGATGGAAGCAAGTCGAAGTCTTGGTTTGACTTATGGTAAGAGTATGAGATTAGTTGTACTTCCGCAGGCAATCCGTACGATGATTCCTTCGATTATTAACCAGTTTATCATCACTTTAAAGGATACCTCTATCCTTTCTGTTATCGGATTTCCGGAACTTACCAACATGGGTAAAACCATCAGCGGTAACACCTTCAAGAGTTTGGAAACATGGGCGATTGTCGGTGTTATGTATATGATCGTTATTATTACTTTAAGTAAGATTGCGAAGAGAATTGAGAGGAGGGTAAATCGTGGAAGATAGAAAAACAATTATTCATGTAGAAAACTTGAAAAAGAACTTTGGAAAATTAGAAGTATTAAAAGATATGAGTATCGACATTTCCGAAGGTGAAGTTGTAGTATTATTAGGACCTTCCGGAAGTGGAAAATCTACCTTCTTACGATGCTTAAACCAGTTAGAGAAGGCTACGGCAGGAACCATTGTAGTCGATGGTAATGTGATTACTGATAAGAGTACAGATATCAATAAGGTGCGCGAGAATATCGGAATGGTATTTCAGCATTTCAATTTGTTCCCGCATAAGACGGTATTAGAAAACATTATGCTAGCGCCGGTTGAATTAAAGAAAATGACGAAAGAAGAAGCCAAAGATAAAGGTATGCAGTTGCTTAGACGCGTAGGTATGGATACGAAAGCGGAAGCATATCCTTCTCAGTTGTCCGGCGGACAAAAACAACGTGTGGCAATTGCCAGAGCGCTTGCCATGAATCCGGATGTTATGCTGTTTGATGAACCTACTTCAGCGCTTGACCCGGAAATGGTAGGTGAGGTTTTAAGTGTTATGCAGGAACTTGCAGCGGATGGAATGACAATGGTAGTTGTGACACATGAAATCGGTTTTGCAAGAGAGGTGGCAGACCGAATTGTTTTCATGGATGGCGGATATATTGTGGAACAGGGAACACCGGGAGAGGTGCTTTCTAATCCGAAGGAAGCAAGAACTATTGATTTCTTGAATAAAGTATTATAGGAGTGGAGCCTATGAGAAAGATAATAACAATCAGTCGAGAATTTGGAGCAGGCGGAAGTGCGATTGGTACAGAAGTGGCAAAACGACTGGGATATGAGTTTTATGATAAGGCTATTATCCTAAGGGCTGCCAAAGAATCCAATATCGACGTGGAAAGTATTTTGAAATGGGATGAAAAAGTTCCGGCAAATTTTGGTTTTGCCCAAAGTTTGTTTGATTTTTATAATAGACCTTTGAATGAAAAGCTGTTTGAAGTGCAGAAAGAAGTAATTCGTAGAATCGGTGAAAAAGGCAATTGTGTTATTGTCGGCAGAAATGCCAATACCATTTTAAAAGAATTTGATAATAGTCTTCACGTATTTGTGCATGCAGCGCCATTCTGGCGTATAGAGCATATGAAAGAAAAGATGCCGGATATGACGGAGGCAAAAATCAGTGAAGAGATGCGTTCAATCGATAAGGCAAGAAAGAAATATTGTGCTTATTATACGAATACCGAATTTGGTGTAGCAGATTATTATGATATTTCTTTAAATTCTTCTACGTTAGGAATTGAGACATGTATTGAAACGATTTGTAATATTGCGCGTTCTTAATTATGCGAAATAGGTATAAACATAAAGCAACGCAGAAAAGAGGGTGAAATGAAAAATATAGTAAAAAAATGGAATAGCCTCAGTTTAATCATTCGCATTGCAATCGGTCTGGTATTGGGGGCGATTTTGGGTGTAATAGCACCAAAGCTTACGGTTATCTCAATATTAGGTGATGTATTTGTAGGTGCATTGAAAGCGATTGCACCGGTTTTGGTGTTTGTTTTGGTAATGAGTTCTCTTGCCAATGCAAAAGGAAGCGTGGGTAAACGATTTAGTCGAGTTATCTGCTTGTACATATTAAGCACTTGTCTGGCAGCATTTGTTGCTGTAATTGGTTCTTTTGCATTTCCGGTTACCATTCAATTGACAGATGCAGCAGAAAATACAGCGCCTACCGGTATCTGGGAAGTATTAGGTGGCTTACTTACGAATATGGTGGCAAATCCGGTTAGTGCCATTATGAATGCTAATTATGTTGGTATTTTGACATGGGCGATTATTTTTGGTATTGCGCTTCGTCAGCTTGCAACAGAAGCAACGAAGAATACAGTCAAAGATTTTTCCGATGCGGTTTCACAGGCGGTACGTTGGATTATCAATTGTGCACCATTTGGTATTATGGGTCTTGTATTTACCAGCGTATCAACAAATGGTCTTGAAATCTTTACGGATTATGGGAAATTGCTGGTATTATTGGTTGGCTGTATGTTGGCAGTTGCATTGATTGTGGATCCGTTGATTGTAGCAATCTGTTTACGTCGCAATCCATATCCGCTTGTATTCAAATGCTTTAAAGAAAGTGGATTAACAGCATTCTTTACAAGAAGCTCTGCAGCCAATATTCCGATCAACATGAATCTTTGTGAAAAATTAGGACTGGATAAAGACTTCTACTCCGTGTCCATTCCGCTTGGAGCGACTATCAACATGGATGGTGCGGCGATTACGATTACCGTTATGGCGTTGACTGTAGCCAATACGATGGGAATTGTAGTAGATATTCCGACAGCATTTATCTTAGCAATTATTGCTACTCTCGGTGCATGTGGAGCGTCTGGTGTTGCGGGTGGTTCCCTTCTTTTAATTCCGCTTGCCTGCTCCTTGTTCGGAATCGGAAATGATGTTGCAATGCAGGCAGTTGCAGTTGGTTTCATTATCGGTGTTGTTCAGGATTCCTTAGAAACGGCTATTAACTCATCCGGAGATGTTATTTTTGCAGCAACGGCAGAATTCATGGATTGGAAGAAGCAGGGAAAAGAACTTCCGTTTTAGCAAAAGAAATAAGGGCATTTTGAGAAGAATCAGGTTGTGGAAAGCCGTTTTATTTAGTAATATTATGGATAGAGATAGTTCCGTTGCGGAGGAGAAACAATGATTTATAATATAAATGAACTTATTGAACTTTTTATCATATTTGTAGGGAGCTTTTTGATACAACGCTATGTTTTTTTGGAGGCAGGATTAGAGAAACGTAAGCAAACACGTTATTACGTGATTTGTGGTGCCTTGCTTTGTATGATTTATTATGTGTTGGGGAAAGTGTTTGCTGATTTTGCTGTTTTATTGATGAATGGATATAACATTTATCTTTCGCGAACAAACCATCGCATTCGTGGTATTTTTCTGGTGTTTCCGATTGCAGGTATTTTAAATGGTCTCTTTGTGCCGATATTGGAAATGCCGGTCAATTTATTTGGCTTTTCACAAATTGGAATACTTCTGTATGATTATTTTATTTACGGTATTATGGTCGTTATGTTTATTTTGTTCCATATACATGGCAAGGAGTGGCGTGATAATTTTTGGAAAGAACTAGAGTATCGTCGGTTGGAACGTTGGGAAAGTATCTTGTTATGTGTCGTTGGTGTTCTGATGATGGTATTTTCAAGTACTTTGTCAACGGAACCGATTACAGGCGGATATGATAATGTCATTGTCAAAAAATATATATTAAATATGTGTTTGCTCGGAATTACTGCTTTTTTCCTGACAGTTACAATTATTGTTATGGTTATGCAGGGAAGCAGACGATCTTATTACCATACGAAAACTTTAAAAATGCAGCGAGTGGAAATGGAGAAGGATAGAGCAGAAGCAGCGAATGAGGCAAAGTCTGCATTTCTGTCTAATATGTCTCATGAAATCCGTACACCTATGAATGCCATTGTAGGTATGACTGATATTCTTTTGCGAGGAGAGCATTCGAAACAGACAAGGGAATATTTGAATAATATCAAAAATTCGGGAACTGCGTTAATTACGATTATCAATGATATATTGGATTTTTCCAAAATAGAATCAGGTAAATTAGAAATTATGGAAGAGGAATATGAGCCAATGTCCATGTTCCATGATGTGTCTATGATTTTTCTGAACCGGATTGGAAATAAAAAAGTGGAACTGCTGTATGATATTGATAAAAATATGCCTACAAAATTGTGGGGAGATGCACAGAGAATACGCCAGGTCGTTATCAATCTTATGAACAATGCCATTAAGTTTACGGAAAGCGGTTATGTTAAACTTACGGTAAGAACAAGTGTGGTGGATGAAGAAAACGTAGAATTGGTGTTTATGGTAGAAGATACCGGACAGGGAATTAAAACAGAGGATTTAGGGAAATTGTTTGGCTCTTTCCAACAGGTAGATACCAAGAGAAATCGCTATAAAGAAGGAACTGGGCTAGGTCTTGCGATTTCCAAACAGCTTGTAGAATTGATGCATGGAAATCTTGGTGTGAAAAGTCAGTATGGGGAGGGTAGTACATTTTACTTTAACTTGCCGCAGAAAGTTATAGATGGAAGACGTGCTGCCGCAATCAGAACGGAGAAAGGGCAGAATAGTGTAATAGGAATTAAGATTGCAAGCAATATTGTGAAAAATAATATGAAGAAGCTTGCAAGCGTATATGAAATAAAGTGTATTGATTTTACACAGGATGCATTGGAAAAAGTAGATTTCCTTATTACCGATGCTGTGGAAACCTTGTCAGAAGAAGAACGTGCATGGGTAAAGGAACCGGATGGAGTTCTTTGTCTGTTGCAGAATCCAATGATAGAAAATCATATGAACGGAAAAGCTATGATTCTCAATAAGCCGGTGTATAGTCTGAATTTCTGCCAGTTGCTCAATCATGAAGAAATGGTGTTCCAAAGTGCAGATGAAGAGGAATTACATTTCATTGCGCCACAGGCGTCAATATTGATTGTTGATGACAATGAGATGAATTTAAAGGTTGCAAAAGGTTTATTAGAGCCCTTCCAAATGCAGATAGATTTTGCCGTGAACGGAAAAGAAGCAGTACAACGAGTTGAAGAGAAAAAATATGATATTGTTTTTATGGATCACATGATGCCTGTCATGGATGGAATCGAGGCAACCAAAATGATTCGTGAAATGGAAGGCGACTATTATCAGCAACTTCCATTAGTAGCATTATCCGCAAATGCAACTTCGGAGGCCAGAGAATTGTTTTTGCAGGCCAAAATGAATGATTTCGTTGCAAAGCCTATTAAATTAAAAACAATAAGTAAATGTATTTTGAGATGGTTGCCGGAAGAACTGGTGACTATGGTAGAGAAGCCGCAGAAAGAACAGGAAGATTTTGTAAGCCAAACGACAGAAGGAACAGTGGCAGAAGAAAATCTTGAAATAGAAGGCATGGATGTTGCAGAAGGAATCAGAAACTGTGGTTCTAAGAAGCTTTTCCTTGAGTTGCTTGGAGATTTCTATAAGTTGATTGATCCAAAGAGCGAGAAACTGGAAAAATGTCTTGCAGAAGATATGCTTCGAGATTATACGATAGAAGTTCATGCGTTGAAAAATACGGCACGAATGATTGGTGCAATGGAATTGTCAGATTTGTTCTATCAGATGGAACAGCTTGGAAATGCCGGAGAAAAGGAACAGATTGAAGAACGTACACCGGAAGTTCTGAAATTATATAGAAGCTATAAAGAAATTCTGGTAGATTATGCAAAAGCACCGGAAACAGAAGCAATACAAGTATCGGTACAAGAGATACAGGATGCTTTAATGAGACTGCATGATGCAGTAGATTGCTTTGATTTGGACGAGGCAGACCTTGCTTTGAAAGAACTGGAAGGATTTGCACTTCCGAAAGAATTGGAACCGATGTTAGAACAGCTTGGTGCCTATGTGGCTGATGTTGCGATGGAAGACGTTATGCAACTGACCGAGGAAATGTGTAATAGGCTGAAAACGATATCCGTTGAAGAAAATTCTTCGGAAGAAAATGGTTCAAAATCGAAGATTATGTTAGTGGATGATGACGCTTTGAACCGTAAGGCAGTAGCAGAGATGTTGAAGGAAGAATATCAGGTATTTGCGGCGAAGTCCGGTAAAGAAGCGTTGGAATGGATGAAGGGAAATACACCGGATTTGATTTTGTTAGATGTACATATGCCGGAGATGGACGGACACGATGTGATTTCTGTTTTGAAGAAAAATCAGAAATATGCAGACATACCTGTTATTTTCCTGACGTCAGATGCGGATGAAAATACAGAGGTAAAAGGTTTCAGTGAGGGAGCAATTGATTTTATCCGTAAACCGTTCCGCAGAGACGTTGCAATACAGAGAATTCGTAGAATTCTGGAGCTTTCCTATCTTCAGAAAAATCTGAAGGAGGAAGTAAAGAAACAGACTGACGTAGCAGAGAAGAGACGACAGAGCGTAGAGCGGGTATCTATGCAGATGGTGAAGGCACTTGCCAGTACTATCGATGCAAAGGATTCCTATACGAACGGTCATTCTACAAGAGTAGCAGAATATTCCGTTATGCTGGCGAAACGTATGGGTTATGAAGGTGAGAAGCTGGAGCGATTGGAATATGCAGCGCTTCTGCATGACATCGGAAAAATAGGTATCCCAAGAGAGATTATCAATAAACCTTCTAAGTTGACGGATGAGGAATATGAGATTATCAAAACCCATCCTGGAATCGGTGGTAATATTCTGAATGAGATAACGGAAATTCCGGATATTGCAATTGGTGCAAGATGGCATCATGAACGTTTCGACGGACGCGGTTATCCGGATGGTTTGAAGGAATATGAAATTCCTGAAATTGCAAGAATTATTGGTGTTGCCGATGCTTACGATGCTATGACATCCAAACGTAGCTACAGAGATGTTCTTGCACAGGAGATTGTCCGTGGTGAAATTGAAAAAGGAAAAGCCAGCCAGTTTGACCCGCAGATAGCGGATATTATGTTACAGCTTATGGATGAAGATAGTGAATATAAGATGCATGAGTGGTAAGTAAGTGTCATTATTCTAGCAGTAGAAGGTAGCAACGATAACAGGGAGTGGAAAACAGAAAAACCTCATCGGTTTCTATAAACGGGCCGATGAGGTTTTTTCATGTAAATCGAAAATCATTTGTGCATCTTATCGGGCAAAAAAGGTATTTTGTCTGAAATGGTTGGAAAGGGGACTCGGAATTTGCTAGAGTAACTCTGTATAAGTATACAAAAAGAAGATGACAGCTTAGGGAGTGCATTATGGAAAAGTATAAGTTACAAATATGTTGTTTATTGATGTTGGGCTTTATTATGGGCATACATTTCTCTGCCAAGAGAAAGCGTTCTTATGAACATGGATTATTTGTGGCATTGTTGTTGTGTGGATTCAGTAATCTGTGCATTGATGTAGTAACAGTCTTTTTTGCCTATCATCAGGAAAACATTTCTTATTGGATTGGCAGAATCGCCAGCTTATCTTTTAATGTTAGCATATTAAGTGTCTTTTTATTTGCTTTTCTTTATATTCTCACACTATTAAATTTGGACGAAAAGAGTGCGAGAAGGGAAAAGAAACTTATTAAGTTACCATTTCTTTTTACAACGGTTGGAATGTGTTTTCTTCCAATTAGGTACATACAGACACCAAAAGGAAATTATTTTCATGGAGCGGCATGTAATTTGCTTTATGGAACAATTGCGTACTATATCATTCTGTTATGTCTTTATTTAATTCGATATCGAGATACCATGAACAGCAAAAAGAAAACAATTATCAGAACTGCACTTGGAATAGAGATTAGTGTGAGCTTATGTCAGTTACTGTTGCCATATTCATTAATTTCCAGCTTTGGTGTAACCATTCTGTGTCTGGCACTTTTTTTGACAGTGGAAAATCCGGATGTGCGTTTGGTGGAATGTTTGCAAGAGGAAAAGAAACGTGCAGAGAGAGCCAATTCAGCCAAGACAGTTTTTCTTGCAAGTATTTCACACGAAATAAAAACACCGATTAACGGAGTCATTGGAATGAATGAAATGATTT
>JAFSHK010000014.1 GCA_017440375.1 Lachnospiraceae bacterium | reverse complement strand
AGAGAGGAATGCAATAACGGAACAGTCCGAAGAAATTTTTGATAAAATAGCATATCGGCTGGAAGAAAGTGTGGATTTGGATTTTGAAGGACAGACAAAGTCTATCTATTTGGAAGTTCCGGAGAGTGCTGAGGAAATGACAACCTTTATAAACCTGCATACGGAAGAAGGGGAGCCGATTTCCTATCCGCAGGAAGGAGAAGCGGTCATTACAGCCAAAATCGCAGAAAATTTTGGAATCCAAACAGGTGATGAAGTAGTTCTGCGGGATAATGATATGAATCAAATGACTGTAACCATTTCCGGTATGTGTGAGAACTTTGTTGATAACTATATCTATATAAGCAGGGAAACTTACAGAAGTCAGCTTGGAAAAGAGCCGGGGTATAAAAGTGCTTTTGCAATTGTTAAAGAGGATGTTGATGTGCATGAGGCATCGGCAGAAGCTTCGGATTATGATAATGTACTTTCGGTGACCGTTACAGCAGATATGCGAAGTCGAATCGGAAACATGTTAACCAGTATGAACTATATTGTAGCTCTTGTTATTTTATGTGCCGGAGCGCTTGCATTTATTGTGCTTTATAATCTTACCAATATCAATATTACAGAGAGAATACGTGAGATAGCAACCATTAAGGTATTGGGATTTTACGCGAAAGAAACGGCAGATTATGTGTTCCGTGAAAATATCATGCTGACAGGGATAGGAGCAATTATTGGTTTGTTACTCGGTAAGTGGCTGCACTGGTTTATTATGTATCAGATTCGGATTGATATGATATCTTTTAAGACATATGTAGCACCCGATAGTTATGCGTGGAGTTTTCTGCTTACACTTGTATTTGCTATGTTCGTAAATGGATTGATGCAGTTTAAGTTAGAGAAGATAAATATGGCAGAATCACTTAAATCAATAGAATAAACTGTTACAAATTTATTGAATATACTATCAAAATGTTTGACTCTCAAAGTATTTTTTGCTAGAATGGTGGCAGATAATGTGGATGGAGAGTCAATATGGATATCAATAATGCACTGAATGAAGTGCTGGTAAAGCTTTTCCGCAATATAAATGTGATTGAGGAACAGGCGATTCGTACAGATGAATATAAAGATGTGACGACGAATGATATGCATGTCATGGAAGCTATCGGTATGGGAGAGCAGAAGAATATGACGACAGTGGCAAGGGCGTTGCGTGTTACGACGGGAACTCTTACGATTTCTATTAACAGTTTGGTGAAAAAGGGTTATGTAGAAAGAGTCCGAAGCGAAGAAGACAGAAGAGTAGTTTTAGTTTCATTGACTGCAAAAGGAAATAAGGCGTTTCTCCATCACAAACGTTTTCATGAACAGATGATAGCCACAATTGTGGAAGAACTGTCTGAAGAAGAAAAACAGGTGTTGGAGAAAGCCCTAAATCGTATGAATCATTTCTTTTTATCGAATTAGTCGGGACAATGTTCTGAAATCGGCAGGCCCGTTATTTAGCAGAAAACGGTGAAAATCACATAAGGTATATGAAGCACCCCAGGCAGTTTCTGCCTGGTTTTTTAATGCTTTAATTTCCAGATAGCCGAGGTAATACTTCAGGTAATTTCCGGGTTCTTCCACAATGTAATCATAAATGCCGTGGACAGTTTGTTCATTCGTGCATCCAACGGTGGAAAGAATATCACGAACTCTTTCATAGGATGCGCCTTCGTAATGAATAACAATGTCTAACAAAGAATAAAGGCATAATTGAATTTGTCTATTAAGCTTTTCAGCGAGGTATAACATTCTGGTCTCTTCTTGCGTTTCGTCCAGCATTTGCATGGCAAAATCATAAGAATTTAGTTCTACATACATTGCCCAGCCTTCTACATAACCACCATAATGCAGAATGTTTCGGACAGGATTGGCGTTGCTGTTTTGCAGATATTGTCGGCTATATACGGTCTGATAGAGATGACCGGGATAACCTTCATGTGCCAGTGTAGTAAAAAGAGAAAGCCCTTCTTCGGTATCCTGCTCATTGATATAGATGGTATTCTGGCTTGTATCATCAATTGGTGCAAGAAGATAGAAGGCAGGTGCCGTATATTCTTCCAGACAATCATCGACATATTTTACATCATAAGCAGTTGTTTCGTTTTCTGCAAATGGAATAGCAGGATAATCAGTCACAATCATACGCTGTAATTGTGTCAGCATTTCTTCCGGTGAAAGAGTTGTTAAAGCAGAGTTTTCCGCATTGAGCGTGCTCTGCAATGCCGGATATTGTTTTAGCAGAGTGAGCAAAGCGGAATAATTATTTCCAAAATCCTCTGACAGCATGGATTTCATTTCCGATACTTTGCGGTATGAGCCGGTTGTCAGATGTAGATAATTTTCATAATATTCCTGCCCATCCGGAAAATGAGAAAGCCCCTGTGAATTTGTGCCGCTGCCTTTTAGTAAAGTTAATTCATCGGCAAGTTTATCATAAGCAGGGGCAACGACGGTAGAAAGAAGCCGTTGGTTTTCTGATTGCCAGGCAAGTGCTTCCGATTCATTTATTATTTGCTGTTCTATTAGTTTCGCCAGTCTGTTTTCAAAGGTTACTTCCAGAAAATGTTCACCGGTTTCTAATTCTGTCATATCCATCAATGCACTACATTGTTCGATTACCTTGTCGGCAGCGGTATCTGACATAAACAGACCGTAATCGGCTTTTTCCTGTTCATAGAGAGCAATGCCTTCCAGATAAGCCGGTATCTGTGAAAGAATTGAAAGGTAGTTTTGAATATCTTTTACGGTAGAAAGGCGATATTCAGCTAATAAAACAGGTAACTCCGATTGAACACCGGAGGAAGGAGAGAGTGGTTCATCAAAATAAAGGTAAGAAGCACAATTTCCGGATGCTTTCAGATACGATAAAAGTAAAACATAGGTATATTGATTGTCGCCGGATAATTTTTCCGGATGAAAAGACTCCAATACAGAAATAGTCTGCTCTATTTTTGCTGCTTCGTCCAAAACCTGATTGGCGGTATAAATCGGAAGGGTAATTGTAGATTCATCGATATTATAAGCAGAAGCATCTGCTAAAGTATAGTGTAAATGAATGGGATTCGAACAGAGTTCTTCATGAAAAAAATTTTGTGTAAATTTTTCAAAACGGGAATCTTCATTAAGTTGATTATAAAGAAAGATAGTTAATAAGATAAAAAGGAGCAATAACATGATTGCCCCTATCCATTGTTTGAAAGTGAATTTCTTTTTCAAAGGAACGACCTGTTTCTATTCTTTTAACATAATATATGTAGAAAAGTCGCAAGTCATGACGCAGAATCTGTTAATATACAATTCGGTCACGCCCGTGTTCCTTACCAATATACAATTTTTCATCTGCTTCTTTAATAATGGATTCCGTATCCATATTAAAATCATATTCGGCAAGACCGAAAGTCATGGTAACACCAAAAATCTCGGAACCCGTATTTATCTCTATTGCTTTAATCTTAGTTCTGAGTCCTTCTAACAAGAAGTGCGCTTCATCACCATTGCTTTCAGGGAAAACAAGAAGGAATTCTTCGCCGCCCCATCTGGCAATAAAACATTTGCCGTCCATCGTTGTTTTCATGGTCTGCGAAATCTTCTGTAATACAACATCACCAATGTCATGACCGTATTTATCATTTACTTTCTTAAAGAAATCAATATCACAAATACAAATGCTGGCGCAGAAAGTATTACTTGGTTTGAGCATTTCATTCATGTACTCGGTTGCCTTACGGCGATTATATAAACCGGTTAAAGAGTCTGTATTTGCCTGACTCATAAGCTGGTTGTTATATTCTACTAATTTACTTTCCAGATTTTGGGAATCCTTGCTGAACACATAAGCAATTACAGAAACACACCAAAAAATAACAACGGTGTTGGTAACATGTAATAAATGGTTCGTAGGAGGGTCGAGAATAATGCAAGAAAGAGCATTATGATGCTGGAAATAAAGGTAAATGAAAAAAGCACAAAGCGCCAGTGCATAAGTAATTTTTAATCCGTATTGGGAATAACCGGAAAAGAAATCCAGTATAAGTAGCACAATAATAAAATGCTGAACGCCTGTATTCCATCCAAAATAAGTTACATTCATATAAATCCACATAATCATACCAACATTCAGCATAAACAAAACCGAAGAAGTTTTCTGTTTATAGGATAATATAAAAAATGTCAGAAAGATGAAGAAGGATGCAAGTAAAATAGCAATTACGCTATTGTTTAAAATACTGATATAGATTATACTATTTATTGCAATATAAAATAACATGGACAGAATCAGAATTCGAATTACCATGATGAGCTTTGGTGATTCATTTTTCTCACCGGTATCTTTGCAGATGTAATTTGTCAATTTGTGAAATAGAGAAAATTTCATTCTGCCTTCCAAGTCCTTTCCTTGTTAATTTTAATAGAATAAAGTAATTTATTGTTTTATAGTACACTAATTTACACAAATGCGCAATATAGAAAGCGGTAAAATATATGAATATATATTCTTTAAAGAATAAGCTGATGTTGTTAGTTTTAATAACGTTACTGCCTCTTATATTTGTTACGGTCTACCTTATTTTTTCCTTAAATAATTACAGCAATTCTTATGATGAAATAGTTAGTAATATGACGATTGCAAATAGCTATAATTTGAATTTCAAAAATGAGATGGATGAGAGTTTATATAAGCTTGTTGTAGGTGCAGTAACATTTGATTCTATTAAAGAGGATGAAAGTCTGCAAGATCCGTATGAACTGATTGGCGATTTGAGAGAAGACTTTGGGGTTTTGATGCAGATTACAACCGATAAGGAAAGTAAATCCTGGTTACAGAGACTTCTGCGAAATATCGATACATTGGAAGACAGAGTAGATGATATCAAAGTCAATTTGGATGAGGGAAGTCATTATGATGAAAATATTGTGATGTTGGATAACAATATCTATATTTTGACAGAATTGATTCAGGATGATATTCAGTACTACATATATTATCAGACACAGAGTATTGAGAATTTGAAAGTACAGTTGAATAGTCAGGTACAGAAATTCGTTATTTTGTGGGTTGTACTGCTAGTTGTTATTGTTGTATGTGTAACGATTGTTGCGGTAGTGCTTTCGGACAGTATTGTCAGACCGATACGAAGATTGTGCGGAGTTACGAAACAGATTTCGGAAGGTGATTTTTCTGTCAGGGCGGAAACAACGACGAAGGATGAAGTATCGCAGCTTTCGGATAGTATCAATGAAATGTCACAGCATTTGGAAATCATGGTGCAACAGATTAAGGAAGATGAGCGTAAGATGCGATATGCAGAGCTGCGCTTATTGCAGGAGCAGATAAATCCGCACTTCCTTTATAATACACTGGATACGATTATCTGGTTGATTGAAGGGAATTCGTCAGAGCAGGCAGTGGACATGGTTATGTCCTTATCTGCATTTTTCCGTCTGGTACTCAGCCATGGACAAGAGTTTATTACGATAAAAGATGAAGAACGTCACATTCGTAGTTACTTGGAAATTCAACAGGTACGCTATCATGACATTCTGGATTATGAAATAGCAATTGAGCCGAGTCTCTATCCCTATAAGATATTGAAGTTGTCTTTACAGCCATTGGTAGAAAATGCTTTGTACCATGGCATTAAGTACAAACGCGCAAAAGGAAAAATTACAATTAGTGGTTCCATGATGCAGGAAGAGGATGGCAGTAAAATCTGTCTGATTGTAGAGGATAATGGAGTAGGAATGGAATCTGAGGAACTGGAACACCTTCAGCAAGAAATTACCAAACCATGTAAAGAAACGGAATCCGGTTTTGGACTTGCCAATGTAAATGAACGAATCCGTATGAATTTTGGAATGGAGTATGGTATAACAATTATGTCACGCAAAGGTGAAGGGACAAGGGTGCAGGTGGTAATTCCGGCACAACAGATGGAAGATGCTGCGGAAAGAGGTGCGTATGAAGAATAGATGGTGGAGAAAAATTTTGCCGGCAGTGGCGGTATGGTTTTATACGTCAAGATTTTTGACCGGTTGTGGTCCTTTTGGAGACGTGGTGCTAGAAGAAGATGGTTTAGAAGTTCCCTCAGAGGAGGAAGAAGACCTAATTGTAGTAGGATTTTCACAGATTGGAAGTGAGTCTGTATGGAGAACTGCCAACTCAGCATCCATTCAAAATGCGTTATCGCGAGAGAACGGTTTCTTTCTGGAATTTAATAATGCCAGACAGAAGCAGGAAAATCAGATTAAAGCGATTCGTGGATTTATTTCACAGCGCGTTGATTATATTGTATTTTCTCCGGTGACGGAAGATGGATGGGAGACTGTATTACAGGAGGCAAAGGATGCAGGTATTCCGGTGATTTTAGTAGATCGTAAAGTTGTTGTGGAGGATGAATCTCTGTATACAACATGGATTGGTTCGGATGCAGAAGAGGAAGGTGTAAATGCAGGTATCTGGTTGGAAGAGTATTTGGCAAAGACTGGGAGAGAAGGAGAATCCATTAATATAGTGGTTTTACAGGGAACGCCCGGAGCATCCATACAACTTGGAAGAACAACAGGATTTGAATCTGTCGCCGAGAAGCATTCCAATTGGCGTATTTTGGAGCAGAAGTCTGCAGATTTTACGAATGCCAAAGGGGAAGAAGTCATGGCGCAGTTTATCCGGAAATATCAGGATATTGATGTAGTGATTTCTCAAAACGATGATATGACATTTGGTGCCTTGAAAGCTTTGGAGGCAAACGGAATTACAACAGGAGTGAATGGGGACGTTATTGTAATTTCTTTTGATGCTGTCCGTGAGGCATTGGAGTTAGTTGCACAAGGAATTATTAATGTAGATATAGAATGTAATCCTGAGCAGGGCGAATATATCGCTGCTATTATCCGTAAACTGGAGAACGGCGAGCCGGTAGAGAAGGAAAATATTGTGGATGAACAGATATTTACACCGGAAAATGTAGAGCAGTATCTGGATACAAGAACCTATTAATTGGATTTTATGTGGGGGATGCAATTATGGTGTTGAAAGTATTTTTGGTAGAGGATGAAAGCGTAGTTAGAGAAGGACTTCGAGATAATATTCCGTGGCAGCAGTTCGGTTATCAGTTTGTCGGTGAAGCAAGCGATGGAGAAATGGCTTTGCCGCTGATTCGTAAAACAAAACCGGATGTGCTGATTACGGATATTAAAATGCCCTTTATGGATGGTCTGTCTTTGAGTCATATTGTCGGACAGGAATTTCCGGAAATGAAAATTATCATTATCAGTGGTTATGATGATTTCGAATATGCGAGACAGGCAATTAAGGAAGGCGTTGAGCAATATTTGCTCAAACCGATAACCAGAAGAACTCTGCAAAAAGCACTGACGGAAGTAAAGGAAAAAATTGAGTCAGAGCAGGAGCAGAAAAATTACCTAAATAAATATCAGAATGATTTACATGAGTACGAACAATTTTTTCTGAGAAACTTTTTTGAAAAAGTTTTCGAAGGTCAGTTGTCGGTTCAGGAAATATATGAAGAGGCTCAGAAGCATTCTCTTGATATCAATGCACCTTGTTATAATTTGGGTTTAATTACGGTGCAGGAGAAAAAGAATAGAGGGAATGCGGGAGAACTGTGTCAGAAATGTTATGAAGAAATGATGCGATTCTTGTTGCGTTTCTCAGGACATTACCTTGTATTCAGATGGAATGTGAATACTTATGGTGTGATGATAAAAGGAGAGCCGGGCAATGTTGTTGAGCGGACAAGTAAATGCCTGGAAAATATGGAACAGATTTGTAAGAAGTATGAAGAGGATTTGGACTGGTATGCGGCAGTAGGCAAACCGGTAGAGCGTTTCAGCCTTCTCGCAGATTGTTATCGGAATCTGAATCATGTATTTAGTTACCGTTTCTTTGAGCCATCGAAGCATATTTTTTCAGAGGATATGATTTCTAAGTTGACGGCAGCAAGTGAGGAAGGTGCATTAGAAAGTGTAGAAACTTCTAAAATTAATCCGGAATTGATTAAGGGTTTTTTGGCAAATGGTCAAAAAGAGGAAGTGCAGGAGTTTGTTATAAACTTTGTGAATGGAATCCATCAGGCATTGGCATCTAAATTGTTCTGGGATTATTTGCTGTTGAATGTTCGTTTTGCAGCTCTTGCTTATGTGGAAAGTCTGGGGGTAACTCAGGAAGAATTTTTGCAGAATATCAATATGGATTATGCGCAGAAAATGGAAATCAGTGCAGAGAATATGCAGCATTATATGGAAGAAGTTCTGACGGGAGCCATTGAATTTCGTGACAGAGAGAACATGAATCAAGGAAAGAAAACATTGAAAAAAGCCTTGGCATATATTGAAGAAAATTATATGCAGGAGAGTCTTTCTTTGAATGAGATAGCAGATTCTATGGAGGTTAGCCCGAATTATTTCAGCGCGATGTTCAGTCAGGAAATGCAGATGACTTTCGTGGAATATGTAACAGAGAAGCGTATGGAGAAAGCCAGAAAGCTTTTACAGGAAACCGATATGCGTGCCAATGAAATTGCACTTGCAGTGGGTTACAGGAATCCGCATTATTTCAGCTTCGTATTTAAGAAAACACAGGGCTGTACGCCGAGGGAATATCGCGGTGGTAAGGAAGAGGAGAATCCATAGAAGGATTACTCAGGCTCCCTTACAACACTGTTACGCGTTATCAGCTTCCAAGGGAGCTGCATAGAGGAGACATTTTGTCCTTGCATTCGCTTTAAAAGAAGCGAGACTGTTACAGTTGCCATTTCGTGTGGCTCGTGTGCAAGAGAGGTTAGCCGGGGACTGGAAAGCTCGCATAGATAACTATTATCAAAACTTACTACACTGATATCCTCCGGCACATGTATATTCATATAAGAAAGTTCTTTGATAAGCCAATAGGCAATTTCATCATTGTGACAAATAACAGCAGAACAGGAGTCCAATTTCTGATGGATAAAATCTACCAGAAATCGGGTATCCTGTTTTTTTTCCAAAAGAGACAATTCACGAGTAGTAAACCAACCGATAGAATCATCGTTAATATACCGACCAGCTTCCATCATGGAACGGACAAATCCAAGATGTCGCTCTTGCCCCTGAATCGTATCAAGCTGAAAAATACCGGCAATTTTCTTGTGATGATGTTCTAGTAAATATTGTCCTAACAGGAAGCCGCCATTATAATTATCGTCCTTAATACATAGCGAAGAAGGCAGGTTGGAATAATACCCATGAAGAAAAATAATATGTGTCCCCTTTGCAGAAAGCTCTTCATACAAATCAAAGTTTGGTGTAGGGAGAGCAGAACGGGAAGGCTCCGCAATGAAACCTCGTGGCGGTGTATCGATGAGTGACTGCAAAACGGTACGTTCGTAATCAATACGGTTATGTGAAATAAAAACGGAAACAGAATAACCTTCTTTGGCGAGCATAGTTTCCAAATCATTTAATAGAGAAGGATAAAGGTATTCTGTGTCCGACGATAATAAAATAGCAACTTGATTCCTAAAGTTTTCAGGGAGCAGACCGGTAATATAAGATCCACTGCCCTGTTTTCGGGAAATCAGTCCTTCCTGTTCCAATAGCGTAAGAGATTGTCGTACTGTCTGTCGGCTGACTTGAAACTGCTCACACAAATCTTTTTCGGTAGGAAGTCTTGTAATTCCATGTTCCATATTAGTAATCAAATCTTTTTTTAACTGCTCTGCTATGGCTTTGTATTTAATGCTCATTTTTTCCTCTTTGCTATATAGATTTTATAAAAATATCATAATTTTATATCAAAAAATGTAAAACCCTTAAAAAATTTATATTAAAATTTTACTCTTTTCATAAAAGAAAAAGTGAAAAAATTATCTTTTTTTAATCGAAATAGAAGATTTGACTATGAAAAAAAGGGGTGCTTTTTGAGTTATCAAAGCTTCGCATCGTAAAAAATCAAACCGATGAAGACAAAAAACATTAAAATTTTGAAAATGTTCAAAATTTGTATTATTTTTACATATTATATCATGAAATTTGTATTATTTAAAGCGTTTAAATTCGTTAAAATGACGAATATGACGTTGAAAGCAGTCATATACTCTGTTAAAGTTTGACGTGTAAGGACGGAACAAACCAAAAACGAACTTACATAGAAAAAGAAAATTCATTTTTGTATTTTAAAAGGAGGAAACAAAATGAAAAAGAAATTATTAAGTGTATTACTCAGTACAGCAATGGTTGCAGCATTGGCTACAGGTTGCGGAAGCAGTGAAGAAGCAGCAGCTCCAGCAGAAGAAGCAACAGCAGAAGAAGCACCGGCAGCAGAAGAAGCACCTGCCGAGGAAGCACCGGCAGAAGAAGCAGCTTCCGGTGAATTGATTAAAGTAGGTATCATTAACAACGATCCAAACGAATCCGGCTATCGTACCGCTAATGATAAAGATTTGAAAGCAACTTTCACAGCAGAAAACGGATATGATGCATCTTTCGCATACAGCCTTAAGAATGATGAGCAGATTACAGCGGCTCAGAAATTCATTCAGGATGGTGTTGATTACCTTCTTCTTTCCGCAGCTGATACAGCGGGTTGGGATTCCGTTCTTCAGGATGCACAGGATGCAGGTATCAGAGTAATCTTATTTGACCGTACCATTGACGCAGATGAAAGTCTTTATGAAGCATCTATCGTATCTGATATGGATAAAGAAGGCGAAACAGCAGTGAACTGGTTAAAAGATCAGGGTCTCTCTGAATACAAGATTATCCACCTTCAGGGTGTTATGGGTTCTGCAGCACAGCAGGGACGTTCCGGCGCACTTGATGCAGCAGTAGCTTCTGATGGTTGGACACTTGTTACACAGCAGACAGCAGAGTGGAATGCTGAAAAAGCACAGCAGATTGTTCAGTCTGTAATTGATTCCGGTGAATCCTTCAACGTTATTTACGCAGAGAATGATGATATGGCTAAAGGTGCCGTAGCAGCTCTTGACAAAGCAAATATCTCTCACGGTGTAGGCAAAGACGTTATCGTTATGGGATTTGACTGCAACAAATGGGCATTAGAAGAATTATTAGCTCAGAACTGGAACTATGATGGACAGTGTAACCCATTCCAGGGTGTATATATTGATGAAGTTATCAAAAAACTTGAAGCTGGTGAAACACTTTCTGAAAAAGTAATCATCATGGATGAAAAAGGTTTTGATGCTACAACAATTACACAGGATGAAGTAGATATCTACGGTATCTAATTCGGAAGGCATAATTGTAATTATGAAAAAGCGCGGCGCAGCATGAATAGAAAATGATATGTTGGCGCCGCATTTTCTTTAGGTGATAGGATCTTATGGTAAGAATTTTTGGAGGTGAACCTAGGCGTGGAAAATAATGTTGTATTAAAAATGAGAAATATTCATAAAATTTTCCCAGGTGTACGTGCTTTACAAGGCGTTGATTTCACATTACGCAAAGGAGAAATTCACGCATTGATGGGAGAAAACGGTGCGGGAAAATCAACGTTAATTAAGGTCTTAACTGGGGTTTACGGGAAAGAAGAAGGAGAAATTTTCCTGGATGGAGTAGAAGGGGCGGTAGCAATTCATTCACCGCAGGATGCACAGAAACTAGGAATTAGTACTGTTTATCAGGAAATTACATTATGTCCTAATCTTTCTGTTGCAGAAAATATGTTTATCGGAAGAACAGATGGCGTATATCAGAATTGGAAAAAGATGAATGCTGATACGGATAGAATTTTGAAATCTCTTGATATTCCGGCAAAACCGACACAGCAGTTAGAGAGTTGTTCTATTGCAGTTCAGCAGATGATTGCAATTGCACGTGCAGTTGATATGGATTGTAAAGTATTGATTTTGGATGAACCGACTTCTTCCTTGGATGAGCAGGAGGTTGCAAAGCTTTTCAAACTCATGCGTGATTTAAGGGAAAGAGGCGTTGGAATAATATTTGTTACACACTTCTTAGATCAGGTATATGAAGTATGTGACAGAATTACAGTTATGCGTGATGGTAAATTGGTTGGTGAATATGCAATCAGTGATTTACCTCGTGTACAACTTGTTTCTAAGATGCTTGGAAAAGAATTGGATGATTTATCCGATATCAAGGGCGAGCAGAAAGCATATGTGAAAGAAGATGGAGCGGTACCGGTGCTTGAAGTAGAAGGACTTGTCAGTGATGCAGGCATCAAACCGTTTGATTTCCATATAGATAAGGGCGAAGTAAACGGATTTACCGGTTTGCTTGGTTCCGGTAGAAGTGAATGCGTTCGTGCTATTTTCGGTGCGGACAGAGTGACGGGCGGAACGGTGAAGATAAAGGGCAAAAATGTGAAGATTTCAAAGCCGCTTGATGCAATGAAAAACGGAATTGCATATCTTCCGGAAGACCGTAAGATTGATGGTATCGTAGGAGACCTCTCTGTACGCGATAACATTATATTGGCCAAACAGGTATTGCGAGGATTCTTTAAACCATTCTCGAAAGCAGAAGCCAATAAAATTGCAGATGAATACATTAAACTTTTGAGTATTAAGACAGCTTCTAAGGATACACCGATTAAATCACTTTCCGGTGGTAATCAGCAGAAAGTAATTCTGGCCCGTTGGTTGTTTACCCATCCTGAGTATTTGATTCTGGATGAACCTACGCGCGGTATTGATGTCGGTACCAAAATTGATATTCAGAAATTAGTTCTTAAATTAGCATCAGAAGGAATGAGTGTTACGTTTATTTCTTCCGAATTAGATGAGATGTTACGTACTTGTTCACGATTGGTTGTTATGAGAGATCGTAAAGTGGTTGGTGAACTGACAGGAGACGATTTAAATCAGAACAAGGTAATGAGTACGATTGCCGGAGGTGACAAATAAGATGCAGACAAATGAAGCAAAAAAATCAAATGAATCCAATTTTTTGATGAAAATAGTAAAAAATCAGTGTTTTATTCCATTGGCAGCTTTGTTATTGCTTGCGTTATTTAATTTAATTGCTGATCCATCTTTCTTCAAAATTACATTGGGTTATAACAGTGCAGGCAATCCGGTTTTATCAGGATTCTTAGTTACTATTTTGGATAGTGGTTCTGAGCTTGCCATTCTCGCAATCGGTATGACTCTTGTTACAGCAGCTACCGGTGGTCAGGATATCAGTGTTGGTGCAGCAATCGCAATCAGTGGTAGTGTACTTCTTCGTGTACTTTGCGGAAGCAACTCCCGTCCGGAGACATTACAGGCACCAATTATTGTTGCATTCCTTGTTAGCTGTGTTGTAGCAATGTTATTTGGCGCATTCAACGGTGTTTTGGTAGCGTATTTCAAAATCCAGCCTATGATAGCAACGCTTATTCTGTATACAGCAGGTCGTTCTATTGCAGCATGGATCAACAATAACGAACTTCCGGTTATTAGTGATACTACTTTTACATACTTTGGTGAATTCATTCCGGGTATTCCGATTCCGACACCATTCTTTATTGCAGTAGCATGTATGATTCTGATTGGAATTGTATTAAAGGTTACAAACTTAAGATTATTTACACAGGCAGTTGGTATTAACGAAAGCTCTTCCAGATTAAATGGTTTGAACCCTGCATTTATTAAGGTTCTTTCCTTTGTTATCCTTGGCTTGTGTGTAGCAGTAGTTGGTTTGATTAAGGTAAGCCGTATTTCTACCATTAACTACTCTGTTATTGCTAAGGATATTGAAATGGATGCAATCCTTGCAGTTGCGCTTGGCGGAAATGCACTTAGCGGTGGTAAGTTTAATATGGCAGCTTCCATTATCGGTGCTTATGTCATTCAGTTCCTTACAACAACACTTTATAAATTCCAGGTACAGTCCGATGCGCTTCCAGCATACAAAGCTATGGTAGTTATTATGTTGGTTGTAGTTAGTGCACCGGTGGTAAGAGAGAAATTCTCTTCCCTTACAAAGAAACTTAAAGTTAAGGAGGTTGCTTAGTATGTCAAAATCAAATATAAAAGTTGCATCTGGCAATTCTTTGATGAACAGAGCAAAAAATATTACGGATACAAACTTACTCCTTACGATTACAATTGTAGTTTTCTTTGCAATGTATATTGGTGCTATGGTATTTCAGGGCGCAGGTTTCCTGAAGCCTCAAACATTCTTTAATATATTAAATGCAAATGCCGCGCTAATTATTTTATCCTGCGGAATGAGTTTGGTAATGATTACCGGTAGTATTGATATTTCTGTTGGTGGTATTACAGCACTTGTTAGTATGTGCTGTGCAGTATATCTGGATTATCATGGCGGCAATGTTTTTGTAGCAGTACTTGTTGCACTTGCAATCGGTCTTGCATTTGGTTTGTTCCAGGGCTTCTTAATTGCATACTTGGATATTCAGCCATTCATCGTAACATTGGCAGGTATGTTCTTTGCTCGTGGTATGACAACAATTGTTAATACAAAACCTTTTAACGTAGAGAATGAGGCATTTACAGCTTTGAAAATGACTCGTGTCGTTGTTCCGGGTATGGGTTCTGTAAACAAACTCGGTAAGTATGTAAATGCTTACGTTGAAATCGGTGTTCTTGTTGCACTTATCGTTGTAATTGTTCTTTTCTGTGTACTTAGATGGACCAAACTCGGTCGTTCCTTCTATGCACTGGGCGGAAATAAGCAGAGTGCGTTAATGCTTGGTATCAATGTAAAGAGAACAAAATTCATTGCACATTTATTATGTGGAATTTTAGCGGGAATCGGTGGTTTTGTTTACTTCCTGCATGTAGGTTCCGGTTCTGCATCCCATGCAACCGGTGCTGAAATGGATGCGATTGCATCTTCCATTATCGGCGGTACCATGTTAACAGGTGGTGTTGGTAATATTATCGGAACATTCTTCGGTGTATTGTCACTGAGTACCATTCAGAATATCGTTTCCTCTGCCGGACTTGATCAGGCATGGTGGACAGGAATTACAAGAGCGGTAATGCTTTGCTTGTTCCTCGTTATTCAGAGTGTTGTTATGACAATGCGTAAAAAGAAAGTAGCAGAATAATAAGAGACAATATAAAAGCTGTCATGCCGGTAATTTTCATTGCTGATTTGACAGCTTTTTTATACAAAATTTTTAAAAATATTATATGTGTACAACTTGTACATTTGTATATACAAGTCATATAATGGAAAATAAGAAAGGCGATGTTTTTCGTCGTATAAAAAAAGGAAAAATAATTGGGAAGCCGTATAAAACGGCAGAAAGAGAGGGCTTATGCAGACAAAAAATTACAAGTTCTGGTTTTGTACCGGTTCACAGGATCTTTATGGGGATGAGTGTTTAAGAAAAGTAGCAGAACATTCTGCTAAAATTGTGGAAGGCTTGAATGCTTCCGGTCAATTACCTTTTGAGGTTGTATTGAAACCTACTTTAATCAGTCAGGCTTCTATCCGTAAAACTTTTAATGATGCGAACAATGATGAAGAGTGTGCCGGTGTTATCACATGGATGCACACATTCTCTCCTGCAAAAATGTGGATTCTTGGATTGAAAGAATTCAGAAAACCTCTTTGTCATTTACATACACAGTTTAACGAAGAGCTTCCATATGATACAATAGATATGGATTTCATGAATGAAAATCAGTCTGCTCATGGTGACAGAGAATATGGTCATATCGTAAGTCGTATGGGTATCGAAAGAAAAATCATTGTTGGACACTGGGCTAATCCAAGTGTGCAAAAGCAGCTTGGTAGCTGGATGAGAACAGCGCTTGGAATTATTGAGTCTTCTCACATCAGAGTATGCCGTTTCGGTGATAACATGAACAATGTAGCCGTAACAGAAGGTGATAAAGTAGAGGCACAGATTAAGTTTGGTTGGGAAATTGATCACTACTGCGTCAATGATTTAGTAGATTATGTAGATGCTGTTGCACAAGGCGATGTAGATGCTTTGGTAGAGGAATATTACAGCAAATACAAAATTATTGATGAAGGCAGAGATTTAGCTGAATTCAAGAAACATGTTGCAGTACAGGCAAGACAGGAAATCGGTATCGAGAAATTCTTAGTAGAGAATGATTATCATGCTATCGTTACTCACTTTGGTATGCTCGGCGGATTACAACAGTTGCCGGGTCTTTCTATTCAGAGATTGATGGAAAAGGGTTACGGATTCGGTGCAGAAGGAGACTGGAAAGTAGCTGCAATGGTTCGTTTGATGAAGCTTATGACAGCAGATATCAAAGATGCAAAAGGAACATCTATGATGGAAGATTATACTTACAATCTGGTTCCGGGCAAGGATGGTATCTTACAGGCGCACATGTTAGAGGTATGTCCTTCCGTAGCAGACGGCGAGATTGGTATTAAGGTTTGTCCTCTTTCTATGGGTAACAGAGAAGATCCTGCTCGTCTTGTGTTTACTTCTAAGACAGGTCCAGCAGTAGCATGTTCCTTAGTAGATCTTGGAACAAGATTCAGACTGTTAATCAATGCAGTTGACTGTAAGAAGGTTGAAAAACCGATGCCGAAGCTTCCGGTTGGTACAGCATTCTGGACACCACAGCCAAATATGGAAATCGGAGCAACTGCTTGGATTCTTGCCGGTGGTGCACACCATACAGCCTTCTCTTATGACTTAACAGTAGACCAGATGGTAGACTGGGCAGCAGCAATGGGAATCGAAAGTGTTGTAATTGATAAGAACACAACCATTCGTGATTTCAAAAATGAGTTAAGATGGAATGAAGCAGCATTCCGCTAGGGCTAATATGCGAATAGGAGGTTAGTGAAAAATGGGGTTTAATGTAGAAGAAATTAAGAAACAGATTGAAGACGGTAAGACCGTCCTTGGTATTGAATTTGGCTCTACCAGAATCAAAGCGGTTCTGGTAGCAGAAGATAATACACCGATTGCATCCGGTGCACATGACTGGGAGAACCGTCTGGAGAACGGTATCTGGACATATAGTCTGGACGATATCTGGAATGGTTTGCAGGACTGCTACAAAAATATGACAGAAGATGTAAAAAATCAGTATGGTGTTACTTTGGTTAAAATCGGTGCGATTGGTTTCAGTGCCATGATGCATGGTTACATGGCATTTGATGAAAAAGGTGAATTGTTAGTTCCATTCCGTACATGGAGAAATACAATCACAGGTCCGGCATCCGAAAAATTAACAGAAGTATTTAACTATCACATTCCACAGAGATGGAGTATTGCCCATCTTTATCAGGCGATTTTGAATGGAGAAGAACATGTTCCTTCCATCAAATATTTCACAACTCTGGCTGGTTATGTTCATTGGAAACTGACAGGTGTTCGTACACTCGGTGTTGGCGAAGCATCCGGTATGTTCCCAATCGACATTGCAACCGGTGATTTCAATGAGAAAATGATTGCACAGTTTGATGAACTGGTAGCAGACAAAGGTTTTCCATGGAAATTACGAGAGATTATGCCAAAGGTACAGACTGCAGGTGAAGCAGCAGGTACTTTGAGTGCAGAAGGTGCAGCATTATTAGACCCAACCGGAACCTTACAGGCTGGTATTCCACTTTGTCCTCCGGAGGGTGATGCAGGAACCGGTATGGCAGCAACAAATTCTGTTGCACAAAGAACCGGTAATGTATCAGCAGGTACCAGTGTATTTGCAATGATTGTTCTGGAAAAAGAATTGAAGAAAGTATACGATGCAATTGATTTGGTAACAACTCCTGATGGTAGTTTGGTAGCCATGGTACATTGCAACAACTGTACTTCTGATTTGAATGCATGGGTAAATATTTTCAAAGAGTTTGCACAGAGCATGGGTATGACCGTAGATATGAACGAGTTATATGGTACTTTATATCGCAAAGCCTTGGAAGGTGATAATGATTGTGGCGGATTACTTGCATACAACTATTTCTCTGGTGAGCATATTACGGGATTTGAAGAAGGTCGTCCATTGTTTGTACGTACTCCTTCCGATAATTTCAATCTTGCAAACTTCATGAGGGTACACCTTTTCACAGCGCTTGGCGCATTAAAGACAGGTCTGGATATTCTGTTAAAAGAAGAAGGTGTTCAAGTAGATGAAATGTTAGGACATGGTGGTTTGTTCAAGACAAAAGGTGTTGGACAGCGTATCATGGCAGCAGCTATCGATGCACCGGTTGCTGTCATGGAAACAGCAGGCGAAGGTGGTGCATGGGGTATTGCACTTCTGGCATCCTATATGCTTCACAAAGAAGACGAAACCTTGGCAGCGTTCTTAGAGAAGAAAGTATTTGCAGGACAGGAAGGAACCAAAGAAGAACCTCGCAAAGAAGATGTAGAAGGCTTCGATTTATTTATGAAACGTTACAGTGCAGGTCTCGGTATTGAAAGAGCTGCTGTGGAATGTCTGAAATAATTGTGCAGATTTCATGATAATTAATACATAGAAAGGACAGAGCGATGTTAGAGGAATTAAAACAAAGAGTTTATGAAGCGAATATGCTTCTTCCCAAATACAATCTGGTTACTTTTACTTGGGGAAATGTGAGTGAAATTGACCCGGAAACAGGTATTTTTGCAATCAAACCATCTGGTGTGGATTATGATAAATTAACACCGGACGATATGGTACTGATGGACTTAGAGGGAAATAAGGTGGAAGGGCGTTATAATCCTTCTTCTGATACACCGACTCATCTGGAATTATACAAAGCTTTTCCGGAAATAGGCGGTATCGTACATACACATTCTTCTTATGCAACAAGCTGGGCACAGGCCGGAAGAAGTATTCCTTGCTATGGTACAACCCATGCGGATTATATTTACGGTGAAGTACCATGTCTTAGATGTTTAAGCGAAGAGGAAATTGCAGATGCCTATGAGAAGAATACAGGACTTCTTATTGTGAATGAATTTAAGAGAATGAACAAAGAAGTCATGGCAGTTCCGGCTGTTCTTTGCAAAAATCATGGTCCTTTTGCATGGGGCAAAAACGGTGTCGATGCGGTACACAATGCAGTTGTTCTCGAAGAAGTTGCCAAAATGGCATATCGTGCAGAAACAATCAATGCTCGTATCCAGCCGGCTCCACAGGAATTACAGGATAAACACTATTACAGAAAACACGGAGCAAATGCTTATTATGGACAAAGCAATTAAGTAATAACAAAAAGCAATTTTTTTGTAGAGAGAAAATAGGTATTATGATATGATACTCTATGAGTGGGGGAATGGGCAGTAAAGCATTGTCCGATTTCCCTGCCTCAAAATAATGAATACAATAATATGGAGGTTTGTGATGAACAAATTAGAGTTACAGAAAACAGCTAATGAAGTTCGTAAAGGTATTGTAACAGCAGTACACAGTGCAAAAGCCGGACATCCGGGCGGTTCCTTATCTGCAGCAGACATTTTTACTTATCTTTATTTCGAGGAAATGAATATTGATCCCAAAGATCCTAAGAAAGCTGACAGAGACCGTTTTGTTTTGTCTAAAGGCCACACAGCACCGGGATTATATTCTGCGTTAGCAAATCGTGGTTATTTTCCGGTAGAAGATTTGAAAACACTTCGCCATTTAGGTTCTTATTTACAAGGTCATCCTTGTATGCAGGAAACACCGGGTGTTGATATGTCTTCCGGTTCTCTTGGACAGGGTATCTCCGCAGCAGTAGGTATGGCTCTTGCTGCAAAATTAGATAACAAAGACTTCCGTGTATATACATTACTTGGTGACGGTGAAATTCAGGAAGGACAGGTTTGGGAAGCAGCTATGTTTGCCGGACACAGAAAACTGGATAACCTTGTAGTTATCGTAGATAATAATGGATTACAGATTGATGGTAAGATTGATGATGTATGTTCTCCTTACCCGATCGATAAGAAATTTGAAGCATTCAATTTCCACGTAATTAACATTGACGGAAATGATTTTGATCAGATTGATGCTGCATTTAAAGAAGCCAAAAATACAAAAGGTATGCCGACAGCTATCGTATGTAAGACGGTAAAAGGTAAAGGTGTTTCCTTCATGGAAAACAGTGCAGGATGGCATGGAAAAGCTCCGAACGATGATGAATACCAGACTGCAATGGCAGATCTCGAGAAAATTGGTGCGGAATTAGGAGGTGCAAACTAATGGCGGATGTAAAGAAAATTGCTACAAGAGAAAGTTATGGTAATGCACTTGCTGAGTGTGGTGCTGATTTCCCGAATCTGGTTGTTTTAGATGCTGACCTTGCAGGCGCAACTAAGACGGGCGTTTTCCTGAAAGCTTATCCGGAACGTCACATTGATTGTGGTATAGCAGAATGTAATATGACAGGCATTGCAGCAGGTCTTGCTACATGCGGTAAAATTCCTTTTATCAGTTCTTTCGCAATGTTTGCGGCAGGACGTAACTTCGAACAGGTTCGTAACTCTATCGGTTATCCTCGTTTGAATGTAAAAATCGGTGCAACACATGCCGGTATTACAGTAGGTGAAGACGGTGCAACCCATCAGTGTAACGAAGACGTAGCACTTATGAGAACCATTCCGGGTATGACAGTTATTGTTCCTTCTGATGATGTAGAAGCAAAAGCAGCAGTCAGAGCAGCAATCGAGATGCAGGGCCCTGTTTACTTGAGATTTGGTCGTGCGGCTGTTCCGGTAATCAACGATACACCGGATTATAAATTTGAAATCGGTAAAGGTGTTCTGTTAAAAGAAGGTAGCGACGTTACTATCGTAGCAAGCGGTATTACGGTTGCATCTGCTTTAGAGGCGGCAGAAATGCTTGCAGCAGACGGCATTAGTGCAGAAGTTATCAATATTCATACAATCAAACCTTTGGATGAAGAATTGATTCTGGCATCTGCTAAGAAAACAGGCAAAGTCGTAACCGCAGAAGAGCATTCTGTAATCGGCGGTCTTGGCAGTGCAGTTTGTGACTGCTTATGTGAGAAGCTTCCTACACCGGTTATGAAAATCGGTATGCAGGATGTATTCGGTGAATCCGGTCCGGCAGCAGCTCTTGTTGAGAAATACGGCTTAGACGGCAAAGGCATTTACGCAAAAGTAAAAGAATTTGTAAAATAATAAAAAATATTGTATATTGTAGGAAGAATGGCTCGTATAGAGCCTTTCTTCTTGCAAAGTTTTAGATATGAGTTTTGTGTGAGGAGCGCATATGAAAAATTTATTGTCACCATCCATACTTGCTGCTGATTTTAGGATCTTGGGCAAACAGATTGAAGAAGCAGATAAGGCGGGTGCTCATTATATACACATAGATGTTATGGACGGTGTTTTTGTGCCATCCATATCTTTCGGAATGCCGGTTATTTCAACAATTCGTTCCGTAACACAGAAAGTATTTGATGTACATCTGATGATTGTGGAGCCGGAGCGTTATATTGAAGAATTTGCGAAATGTGGAGCAGATATTATTACTTTTCATTTGGAAGCTACGAAGGATGTCGATGGCGTGATTGATTTAATTCATCAAAATGGTTGTAAAGCAGGGCTTTCGATTAAACCTGGGACACCGGTAGAAGCAGTAAAACCGTATCTTGCCAAAATTGATATGCTCTTAATCATGACAGTGGAGCCGGGATTTGGTGGACAGAAATATATCCCTGAATCTACGGAGCGTATCAAAGAAGCTCGTCAGATAATACACGAAATGGGCTTGACTACCGATATTCAAGTAGACGGTGGTATTACCAAAGATAATGTACATGTTGTTTTGGAAGCAGGAGCCAATGTTATCGTGGCAGGTTCTGCGGTTTTTGGTGGAAATATTACGGAAAACGTGAAAAATATTCTCAATAAATTTTAATATAAAGTACAAATGGATAGGAAAAGGCTGATAATACGAGTGTTTATGTATTGTCAGCCTTTTTTACCAAAACTTGTAAACATTCAGAAAGTACGCTATAATAAGCGGATATAGCACAAGCAACTATGGGAGGTAGACATGATAGCGTTAAATCAAGTAGGATATTTGACAGATGCGGTGAAAAAAGCCGTATTAACAAAAGGAAACAGTTTTCAGGTATTTCAAATCGTAGATGGAGAAAATAAAGCTGTTTTGGAGAAAAAAGCAGAGGCTTTTGGAATGGATGAAGCTTCACAGGATGAGGTTTCCATTGCAGACTTCTCAGAGATTACACAGGCAGGCATTTACTTTATAAAAGATAATACAGGTGACATATCTTATCGATTTGCGATAGGTGATGATATTTATCAGCCTTTACAGAAGGATTTGTTAAAGGCTTTATACTATCAAAGATGTGGTTGTGCGTTGGAAGAGAAGCACGCAGGTGTTTATACCCATGCATGCTGCCATACCGGAGAAGCAAAGCTTTGGGAAAATCATGAAATCAGTAAGGAAGTAAACGGTGGATGGCATGATGCGGGAGATTTCGGTCGATATATTTCTCCGGCAGCAGTAGCCGTTGCACATCTGCTTTACGCATATATGCTTTTTCCGGAAAGTTTTCAGGAAGAAATCAATATACCGGAGAGTGGAAATGGAGTACCGGATATTTTGAATGAATGTCGTTACGAATTAGAGTGGATGTTGAAAATGCAGGATGAAGAAGGTGGTGCTTACCATAAACTGACTTCTGCCATGCACGCTGATTTTATGATGCCGGAAGAGGATAAGAGCCAGTTTTATTTGTTCCCTGTTTCTTCTATGGCAACCGCAGATTATGCAGCTTCTATGGCACTTGCATCCAGAGTATATGCGGCATATGACAAGGCTTTTGCTGATAAAATGATGGACGCAGCGAAGAAGGCATGGAGCTGGTTAGAGAAGCATCCGGAATACATTGGTTTCAAAAATCCGGAGAATTGTAATACCGGAGAATATGATGATGTTTGCGACAAAGACGAGAGACTTTGGGCAGCCGCAGAAATGTTTGTTGCAACCGGAGAAGGGAAATATCAAAACGTATTAAAAGAATTGTGTAAAGAAAATCTGGGTAAAACAGACTTTGGCTGGACGGATGTATCGGGACTTGCTTCTATGGCAATTTTAACAGATGCAAAGAAACAGGCAGAAGAAGGAATTCGTCAAGAATTCCGAGACATTATTCTGGCAGAAGCAGACCGTTTGGTGAAGCTTCGCGAAGAATGTGGATATATGGTTGCTATGAAGCCGGAAGACTATGTTTGGGGCAGCAACATGGTAGTGCTGAATCGCGCAATGTTGATGGTGCTTGCTTGTACAATGTTAGAGAAAACTGAAACGGACGAGAAAAATAGTGAGATAGAAGACAGTCAGCTTAAAATGCAAAAGAAACTTTATGAGAATACAGCACTTGCACAGATGCATTATCTGCTGGGAACCAATGCGGTTGGATATAGCTATGTTACCGGTTATGGTGAAAATGCTTATAAGAATCCACATAACAGACCAACAGAATGTGACGGTATTGAATTACCGATGGCTGGTTGGGTAAGCGGAGGACCATCCGGTATCCCTTATGATGAAACAGCAATTCAGAATATTCCACAGGGAACACCACCGATGAAATGTTATCTGGATCATGTCATGTGTTATTCCTTGAATGAAATTACTATTTACTGGAATTCACCTGCAGTTTTTGTAACAGCATATTTTAACAGATAGAATGAGATGAGGAGCTTTATACCATGAAGAAATTAGGACGGAACGATCTGTGCTGGTGTCAGAGCGGTCGTAAATACAAAACCTGTCATATGGCTTTTGATGAGAAAATAGAACAATATTCCTTGCAGGGGCATATTGTACCGAATCATGATATGATTAAAACACCGGAACAGATAGAGGGTATCCGTGAGAGCAGCAAAATTAATATTGCTGTTTTGGACTATGTGGCGCAGCATATCAAAATCGGAATGAGTACGGAAGAAATCAATCAGATGGTACACCAGAAAACGGTTGAAATGGGTGGCATTCCGGCACCTCTTGGCTATCAGGGATTTCCGAAAAGTGTATGTACATCTTTAAACAATCAGGTTTGTCATGGAATTCCGTCTGAAAAAGATATTTTGAAAGACGGCGATATCGTTAACGTGGATGTGTCCACAATTTATAAAGGATATTTTTCTGATTCTTCCAGAATGTTTATGCTTGGCAATGTAGCACCGGAAACAAAGAAACTGGTGGAAGTAGCAAAAGAGTGTATTGATATCGGTCTTGAGCAGGTGAAGCCTTGGAACTTCCTTGGTGATATGGCGCAGGCAATTAACGACCATGCGAAAGCACATGGCTATTCTATCGTACGGGAAATAGGTGGTCATGGAGTCGGACTTGAATTTCATGAAGAACCTTTTGTCAGCTATGTTACACAGAAGGGAACAGAAATGTTGATGGTTCCGGGTATGGTATTTACGATTGAGCCGATGGTAAATATGGGTAAAGCTGATATTTATATTGATGAAGTAACAGATTGGATTGTTTTCACAGATGATGGGCTTCCATCAGCGCAGTGGGAAGTGACCGTAGCTGTTACGGAAGACGGATATGAAATTTTAACATGGTAACTAAAAAAGCTATTGACAAATAAAAAGTCGGAAAACATCGGGACAAACGGTGGTTTTCCGATTTTTTTATGAAAAAATTTGTACAAATTTCCGATATTGCATTTATAAAATGATTCTGATATCGTGTTTTTACAATCTTTTGAAGTAATCTGAATATCTGACACAACGTAATCAGGCGATTCGCCGACAATTCAAGTGACATACAGCAAATAAACCGAGAAGGTGACCGGAAAAGTAAAACAAAACGACAAACGGGAAAAGGAGAGACAACATGGAAGAATTTATGACACGAGTGTCGAATTTTATCGACAAATGGAAAAATCATCCGGAAAAGCGAGGAAATTTTTTGACGTTTTGTATGTTGGGTGTAGTAGTGCTAGTGATTATTATTTTATGCCTGTTATTACTTTGGCAAAAAAGAACAGAAGGATCAAATGTCGAGGAACCGGTTTTGGAAGAAGCAAGCTTGGAAGGAATGAACTTCGAGGAAGGGCTTGATTTGGAAGAAAGCATGACGATGGAAACATTTGAAGTCAAGCAGGAAGAAATTATGGCATCCCCGGAAAATGAAGAATTGAAGCAACAGTATCTTACCAGCATTCAATATTTGGAGGAAAAGGTAGAAGAACTGTTAACTTCCATGACGACCATTCAAGAGACACTGGAAAGCGTGGAAGCTTCTCAGAAAGAAGATGCCGAAGGGTTGCAGACACAAATAAAGGAGATAACGGGAGATATTTCGCAGTTAGTTACCAGATTACAGGAAACTCAGACACAACTGTATGATTTGACAGACATAGTGAATGTAATGCAGACAGATACCATTCCACAGATACAGGAACACATTGTATCAATTAGTACGCAGTTGTCACAGGTGAATACAGATATTTCGAATCTATACAGCAAAATTACAGCACTGGAGACGGCAGATGAAGAGCTGAAAGCTAAAATCAATGCGGTAGAAGGTTCTTTGAAGACCGCCATGGAGCAAAATATGGCAGGTGTAACAAATAAAATACAAAATATGTCAACCCAGATAGGTGATGTACAGTCGCAAGTACAGGATTTGGCGACGAAATTATTATATTATCGCTATGAGCCATTTGAAAATGCGCTATATCTGTTTCCGAAAGAATAGTAGAAGAGGTGAAGAAATTATGAAGAAGATAAAACAACAAACAGAAGGACGAACAAAGCGCCCAATGAAGCGAGAAATCCGATGGTTACTTACGATATGCGGTGGAAGCCTTGTCATGCTGCTTATGTGTGCACCGAAAATGATATCACATGCAGAGACATCGGAGCAGATAAGAAGCAAAGGAGTCATTCATTATGTGGATGAAAGCGGTGAAGAAGTTATTTTTGATGCAGGAGATTTAGAAATGCTTTTTCAATCAGCCGCTAAGGGAAAAAATGGAATGATAGAGTCACTTGGCGGCGTAGGAACAAAATTTTTTCAAACGGAGGAAGGTTGGCAATATTCCCGTAATCCGCAGACGGAGACAGAAACAGTGAAGTTGCATAGCGTGAATGACTTGGCGGGTATGCCCTTTGCAACCTTAACAGAGGCACTTTCCGATTCCCAGAAATTGCCGCAGGAATATGTAGATTCTTATAGTTTGGCAACCTCGGACAATTTGACCTTGGGAAATACTGCTTGGGCAGACGGCAGTCTTTTGCTCGGCAATAATCATGATTTGATGGAAAGTTATGCACGAGGCTGGATGGAGGGAGCAGGGTACACAAACATGCTTCCGATTCGGGATGAGAACGGGAATGTGACAGGATATTTGTTTGAGTGAATGGGATGAATAAATGTGAAAAGATCAGGAGGAGTGACAAAGAGTATATGTGCAGTAAGAAAAGTAAAAGAATAGAGTTTGGGCAGCAGAAAATGTGTTTTGCAATGACTTTGCTAATTGTCATTTTGTGTTATAGCTGTGGAAATGTTGCTTATGCGGCAGAGGAGGGAAACAGCTATGATAGTTTGGCATATCAGCAGGAAGAACGCATTTGTAGCCATGGTCGTTTGGTTTATCAAGAAGAAGGGATGGCGGAGGCGCTCGTTTATGACGGAACCGATATATGGGAAATAAAGAGACATTTAGATTACAAAAAAACGGAAATGTTACAGAAACTATTGCAGCTAGGGACAAGCTTTGTTCAAACAGATGCCGGATGGCAGTATTCCAGAAACCCTGAAAACAGATCCGGAAATATACCGGGAGGAGAGCAGATAGAATGGGATATATTATTAAATGCAGTTCGCAATTCGCAAAGTGTACCGGAAGAGATTGCGGTAAGAGAGCCTAAGTTTCCTTTGCAAATAGAAGGTGTTGCGGAGCATATGGATTTTTATCAGGCAGCCACAGCAGATAATCTTTCCAAAGGAAAAGCAGCATGGCTGGATGGAATGTTATTGCTTGGTACAGGTGCAGATAATGACAAGGCGTATGCGAAGGGAAAAGAGGATGGTGCCGGAGGTGTTTTCAGACCGGATATGTGTCCGATTTATGCAACGGGAGAACAAGAAGTGACGATACAGCATAAACACATTGGTAATAGTGTGGAGATAGAAGGCATTTCGGGATGTTATCATAATTATACAACCAAAGAAGTAAGTCAAAGCGTATGCGGTGGGACATTACAGCAGACAGAATCTACATGGTATCCAAATGAATCGGAAGAAGGAGGCGGCTCTTGGCATGGAGGATATTATACCTGTCCGTGGCATGGCGGCATATATCAGAGTGCCGGAACTTGCGACAGTGTGAGCAGTCAGGAAAAGACAATCTGGCATCACGACATTGTTTGCGGCAAGACGGATTTAGTATATGCCACATTGAAAATAACAGGAGCAGATGAGGATTATTTGGATGGGAAAATGAAAGTACAGGCAGAAATATTGTCGCAGGATGGCTTTTCGAATCTTTTGCTGCCGGAGACAGAACAAGAACACTTAATATGGAGTAATGAGCAGGGAGAGATAATCGGTAAAGGGGCTTTTGTGGAAATAGCAAAAGCAGGAATCTATTCTTGTAAACTGGCGGCTTTGAATCAGGACGTTACTTGTTTGGATGCGAATGTTCCAGTGGTCATAAAAGGATTTACATACACAAAATAAGTGGATTATAATATATCTTAATAATTAGAGAGAAGGAAAAATAGTGAAGCAGCAAGAAATATTAAATCATTTTCGGATAGAGAAAGAAGTGCTTTCGGTTGAAAAATATGGAAGCGGACATATCAATCAGACTTTTCTGGTAACAGTAAAGGAAAATAAAAAATATATTTTGCAGAAAATAAATACGTCAATATTCCCTAATGTAGAAGAATTGATGGAGAACATTTTGCAAGTTACTTCCTTCTTGCGCGAGGAAATCGTAAGGGAAGGCGGAGACTCAGAACGTGAAACGATGACGGTTATTTTGACGAAAGAGGGTAATCCTTATTATACCGATGAAGACGGAAATGCGTGGAGAGTTTATGTGTTTATTGAGGAAGCCATATCATATAATCAGGTAGAGCGAAAAGAGGATTTTTATCAGAGTGGTGTGGCAGTGGGAAGATTTCAAGCGTTGCTTACCGGATTTCCTGCGGAAAAGTTGCATGAAATTATTCCGGATTTTCACAATACAGCAAAACGGTATCAGGATTTTGAGAAAGCAGTAGCAAAAGATTGCTGTCAGAGAGCCGCAAAAGTTGAAGCGGAAATTGCGTTTGTCAGAGCACATAAAGAAGAAATGTCAATACTTGGTGAGATGTTTAAGAAAGGAGAACTTCCGCTTCGTGTAACTCATAACGATACAAAGTTGAATAACATTCTGATTGATGTGAATACAAAGAAAGCAATTTGTATGATTGATTTGGATACAGTTATGCCGGGACTTTCGGTTTATGATTTTGGTGATGCCATTCGTTTCGGAGCAAATACTGCGGCAGAAGATGAGCCGGATACAGAGAAGGTGTCGCTTTCCTTGGAATTGTATCAAGCTTACTTGCAAGGTTTTCTGGAAGGATGTGACGGCAGATTAACGTCCAAAGAAATGGAAATGCTGCCGATGGGAGCCAAAATCATGACTTTGGAGTGCGGTATGCGTTTCCTGACCGATTATTTACAGGGAGATACTTATTTTAAGGTACACAGGGAAGGGCACAATCTGGACCGATGCCGAACACAGTTTGCACTTGTAGAAGATATGGAGAGAAAATGGAATCAGATGTGTGACGTTGACAACATAATTTCTTTGTGTTAGGCTTACAATATATTGGTAAAAGCAGTGACGAAGAGAGTAAGTATGCGGAGTCTTTACAGAGAATGTCCCATTGCGCGATACGCGCCTGTGTTTATATCCAGACACAGTTGCTGAGAGGGATGAGAGGAAACATACCGAACATGGCTTCCGAGCAGTGCATCCGAGCCAGAGGGTCAGGTTGCAACAGGTTCCGCCTGTTATAGCGGCAGAGTATCAGATGGTACTTGCAGAGATTATCTTCGTGAGAAGATAATGAAGAGAAGTGGTAACACGGTTAATATCCGTCTTCTTATATTCGTAAGATATGAGAAGGCGGTTTTTGATTTATAGGGAAAGTTCTTTCCTAGGAATCAAAAACGCTCCGCTAGAATGTAGCCCAGAAAAGAATGAAGATGATAAGGAGAGCACTATGAACAAAGGAAAGTATTATATTACAACAGCGATTGCTTACACATCCGGTACGCCACATATCGGAAACAGTTATGAAATCGTACTGGCAGACAGTATTGCCCGTTTCAAAAGAAAAGACGGATACGATGTTTTCTTCCAGACTGGAACAGATGAGCATGGACAGAAAATTGAGTTAAAAGCACAGGACGCAGGAGTTACACCGAAGGAATTTGTGGATAATGTAGCAGGACAAATTCGTGAAATCTGTGATTCTTTGAATACTTCTTATGATAAATTCATCCGTACAACGGACGATTATCATGAGAAACAGGTACAGAAAATTTTCAAAAAATTATATGATAAGGGAGACATTTACAAGGGAGCATACGAAGGAATGTATTGTACTCCGTGTGAATCCTTCTGGACAGAGTCTCAGTTAGTAGACGGCAAATGTCCTGACTGTGGAAGAGAAGTTAAGCCGGCGAAAGAAGAAGCCTATTTCTTCAAAATGAGTAAATATGCTGATAAATTAATTGAGCATATCAATGCACATCCGGAATTTATTCAGCCGGTTTCCCGTAAAAATGAAATGATGAACAATTTCCTTTTACCGGGCTTGCAGGATTTGTGTGTATCCAGAACCTCCTTTAAATGGGGTATTCCGGTAGATTTTGATGACAAACATGTAGTTTATGTATGGTTAGATGCGCTGACAAACTATATTACCGGTATTGGCTTCGATGCAGACGGTAACAACACTGACCAGTATAAGAAATTATGGCCGGCAGATTTGCATCTGATTGGTAAAGATATTATTCGTTTCCATACACTATATTGGCCGATTTTCTTAATGGCTTTGGATGAGCCGTTACCAAAGCAGATATTTGGTCATCCGTGGTTATTACAGGGCGACGGCAAGATGAGTAAATCCAAAGGAAATGTTATTTATGCAGACGATTTAATTCAATTCTTTGGTGTGGACGCTGTTCGTTACTTTGTTCTTCATGAGATGCCGTTTGAAAATGATGGTGTTATTACTTGGGATTTAATGGTGGAAAGAATGAATTCTGACCTTGCCAATACTTTGGGTAACTTGGTAAACAGAACGATTTCCATGAGCAACAAATATTTTGGCGGCGTGGTAGAAAATAAGAAAGTCGGTGTAGCTGACGGTGCAGAAGATGTGGATGCCGATTTATGGAATGTTTTGACAGATACCTACACAAGAGTTACTAAGAAAATGGATGACTTACGTGTAGCAGACGCTATGACAGAGATTTTTGTACTGTTCAAACGCTGCAACAAGTACATTGATGAAACAATGCCTTGGGCACTGGCAAAAGACGAAGCACAGAAGGATAGACTGGCAACTGTTTTATACAACTTATTAAATGGTATCTTAGTCGGTGCAAGCTTATTAGAGCCATATATGCCGGAAACAGCAGCTAAGATTGCCGGACAAATCAATGCACAGTTAGTAGATTTCGAAGTATTGGAAGAATGTGCTAAGAATCAGGACACCGGAAGAGCATCTGCTTTGTATCCATCCGGAAATAAAGTAACCGAAACACCGGAAATTTTGTTTGCGCGTCAGGATTTAAATGAAGTGATGGAAAAAGTAGAAGCAATGTTTGCAGAACGCAAAGCGGCAGCAGGCGTGGTAGAAGAGGAGAAAGAAGAAGTGCCGGAAAATGTAATCGATATTGAACCAAAAGAAGTGATTTCTTATGATGATTTTGATAAATGTCAGTTCCGGGTAGGTGAAATTCTGGAATGTAAGGAAGTGCCAAAATCTAAAAAGTTATTATGCTCCCAGGTGCGCATAGGTTCTTCCGTAAAACAGATATTATCCGGAATAAAACAACATTATAGTGCGGAAGAAATGGTTGGTAAGAAAGTTATGGTATTGGTAAACTTACAGCCAAGAGAAATCGCAGGAATGATGTCCGAAGGTATGCTTCTTTGTGCAGAAGACGCAGATGGAAATCTGGCACTTATGACACCGGAGAAAATGATGCCGGCAGGAGCAGAAATCTGTTAATCAGAGGTATGACGCAGAAATGATAGATTTGGAGTGAGGAATATGATACGCAAAGAAGAATTTTATTTTGATTCCAGAGATCAGAAAAATAAGATACATGCTATCAAATGGGTTCCGGAAACAGACAAACCGGTTTGTATTTTTCAAATCGTGCATGGTATGTCAGAGCATATTGATCGTTATGATGAGTTTGCAAGATATTTGGCCGGAAAAGGAATTCTGGTAGTAGGTGAAGACCATCTTGGACACGGAAAATCCGTCGCAGACGGTGGTACTTATGGGTATTTTTGTGAAAATGATGCGGATACGGTACTGGTAAGAGATGTGCATCGTTTGAAAAAAATGATGCAGGAAGAATATCCGGGGGTAATGTATCTGATTCTTGGTCATAGCATGGGTTCTTTTATCTTGAGAAATTATCTGTTCCGTTATGGAACCGGAATTGATGGTGCTGTTATTTGCGGAACCGGAATGCAGTCAAAAAGAATTTTATTTCTTGGCAGAGTTGTTACAGCCGTTCAGAAACTCTTTTTGGGAAGCAAGCATGTAGGTAAGTTTGTAGACAAGGCATCCTTTGGAAATTTTAATGATAGGTTTGAGCCGGCAAGAACGGAAATGGATTGGCTTTCCAGAGAAAAGGCAAATGTAGACCGTTTTCTGGCAGATCCGATGTGTGGTTTTGCTTTCACGCTGAATGGATTTGAAACATTATTCCGCTTAATCAGAAATTGTCATGACGAGAATAAATTAGAGAGTATGCCGAAGAGACTACCGGTTTTCTTTGTTGCAGGAGCAGATGATCCAGTTGGAAATTATGGTAAAAGTGTAGAAAAAGTATATCAATCATTTTTAGATCATGGTATGCAGAATGTACAGATCAAGCTGTATGAGAAAGACAGACATGAGTTGCTGAATGAAACCGACAGAGAAAAAGTGTACGGTGACATTTACCGTTGGATTCTGCAGAGAATTTCATAGTTGACAGAAATGAAGCTAACAGAATTGCAGTTAACAGAAATTCTCTATCTTAGATATTGGCAATATGGAGGAAGTTTATGAAAAAATGGCTGGGACTTTTGATAATGGTCATGGCATTCTTACTATGTAATACATCGGCGATGGCGGCATCGCCATCTGCCGATGAAGAAATCGTTGTTGCACTTGGTGCAGATTTAACTGCAGAACAGCGTGCAACAGTGTTAGAGCTGATGGGCCTTACTGAGGCAGATTTGGAGAACTGTATCGTAATTGATATTACGAATGAAATGGAACATGCCTATTTGGATGAGTACCTGGATGCATCTGTTATTGGAAGCAAATCTTTATCCAGTGTCAAATTGACCAAAGCAGAGCCGGGCAGTGGAGTGACTGTAACAACGCAGAATATAAACTATTGTACAACCGGAATGTATCGAAACGCACTTTTGACAGCGGGTGTGGAAGATATGAATGTATTGGTTGTCGGACCGTCTCCGATTTCCGGAACAGCAGGTTTGATTGGTGCGCTGAAAGCTTATGAAGCAATGTCGGGACAGATCATATCCGATAACACATATGATACAGCACTGGATGAATTGATTACAACAGGAGAATTGGCAGAAAGCATTAAGAGCCTGCAAGGTAATGTTTCGTCGGAAGAAGTAGAAGCATTGATTGCATGGCTGAAAGGTAAAATTGCCAATGGCGAATTGGATACAGGCGATGAAGAAAGTGTTCGTAATGCAATTGCGGAAGGTGAGCAAACCTTTGGCATTACATTGACGGAAGAAGAGAAGCAAGAGATTGTTTCTTTGTTAAAGAAGTTAGATTCGCTTGGTCTGGATGCAGATTATCTGATTGAACAGGCACAGCAGCTATATGAGAAATATGGTTTAGGAATTGTAGAAAATGCGAATGAAGCAATTAATGAAGCAGTAGAAAGTGCTGTGGAAACTGCAGCAAAAAATTTTGTGCAGGAAGTCAAAGATTCTATCACAGGATTTTTCAAAGATTTATTTTCCGGTTTTATGAATTAAAACCGGAATTTTTTTTGTTCTTCTGCTTATACTAGTTTATAAAAATATAAGCAGAAATGAGGATTATTATGAAAATTGCTTTTTTTAGTACCAAACCATATGACAAAATCTGGTTTGAACCAATGGGAAAAGAATATGGTTTTGAAATAAAATTCTACGAAGTTCCTTTTCGGGAAGAGACGGTATATCTTGCGAAGAATTTTGATGCAGTCTGCGTTTTTGTAAATGATTATGTAACAGCAGCCATGATTGATATGCTTTATGAAATGAAGGTAAAGGCAATTTTGTTGCGAAGTGCCGGATTTAATCATGTGGATATCAAGGCGGCAGAGGATAAAATACTTGTGCTGCGTGTCCCAAGCTATTCCCCGGAGGCGGTAGCAGAATTTGCAATGGGAATGCTGCTTACAGTAAATCGTTATATCCATAAAGCATATAATAGAACCAGAGATTTTAACATGAGTCTGCATGGACTGATGGGTGTTGATTTGTATCACAAAACAGTGGGTATTATCGGAACCGGTAAAATCGGGCAGGCAATGATTCGAATTTGTAACGGTTTCGGTATGCAGGTACTTGCTTATGATCCCTATCCGAATTCCAAACTGGATGTAGAATATGTCGAATTAAAAGATTTGTTTATTAAATCTGATGTCATATCGCTTCACTGTCCACTGACGTCAGGAACAAAACACATTATCAATAAAAATACGATTGAAATGATGAAGGAGGGAGTATATCTGGTAAATACCTCCCGTGGAAGTCTGATTGATACGGATGCCTTGATTGATGGACTGGTACAGGGGAAATTTGGGGGAGTCGGATTGGATGTCTATGAAGAAGAAGAAGGTATTTTTTATGAAGATAAATCCAATGAGATTATGCAGGACGAGAATCTGGCAAGACTTATGACTTTTCCGAATGTGCTGATTACTTCTCATATGGGATTTTTCACGAAGGAGGCAATGCAGGCAATTGCTAAGGAAACATTGGAAAATGCCTACGCATTGGAAAATGGATTACCGCTTGTAAATCGAACAGAAATACGATAAAATATAGAAAAAGTACGAAAGGAGCCAGATATCGTGTCGGAGATTCCGTATCTAGTAAGAAGTGCATATCGTGAGGAATGGGATGATGCAATGGCTCTGGCGTGGAAAACTTTTTTACAGTTTGAAGCAGATGTGTATACGGCAGAAGGCATTAGAAATTTTGAGGATTTTATTACGGATACGACACTTCATCGAATGTTTGTCATGGGTGCCTATCAGATGTTTGTGGCATTGGATCAGAAGAAAATAGTGGGCATGATTACACTTAGGAATGGATCTCATATTTCACTGCTTTTTGTAGATGCACAATATCATAGACAAGGAATCGGACGTGCGCTGATTGAACATTTGAGGGAATATCTGCTGTCGGAAGCTGGAGTTAGTAGGATAACGGTGAATGCGGCTCCTTACGGAGTTGCATTTTATCATAAACTTGGATTTCATGATTTAAGACCGGAAGAGGAGAAAGACGGAATCAGGTATACACCTATGGAGTTTATTTTATAGCAGATGTGTTGAGTGGAAGGGGAGAAGGCTATGGAATATATTAAAAGTAAAGAAATTTTCCTGTTAATGAGAGATACGCTTAAATTGATTCATCCACGTTTGATGGAACATGGTTCCAGAGTAGCTTATATGGTTTATAAGATGCTGGAAGATAAAGGCGGATACGAGGAATATGAGTTGGCAGATATTGTTATGGTTGCAACTCTGCACGATATCGGCGCATACAAAACAGAAGCGGGAAGTTTAAGTGATATCTTGCGCTATGAGTCAAGAGATAGTGTAGCGCATACGATTTATGGTTATCTTTTCTTTAAGTATCTGTCTCCGGTAGAGGATTTAGCGAAGGTCATTATGTATCATCATATGGATTATGACCAGTTAGAGAAGGTAGATTACAAGTATAAAGAATTGGCAGCATATATTAACATTGCGGAGAAAATGGATATTTATTTTAAGGCAATGGGAAGTCAGTTCGATATGCACATGTTCCATAAGCAGGCGGGAACAAAGCTGTCAGAGGAAGGTTTGGAACAGTTTTATCAAACGGCAGTGAAGCATGACATTTTTGCAAAAATTCAGTCAGAAGAATATAAGGAAGAACTGGATTATATTGTTGATTTTATGATATTTTCCAATGAAAATAAAAAGAAATTTTTGGAAATGTTAATGTATTGTACCGGTTTTCGAAGTGAATATTCGGTAGTAGATACGATTACAACAGTTTGTATCTGTGAAGAGATTGCTAACAAAATGTTACTGAAGGAAGATGAGAAGGAGCTGTTATATTACGGAGCACTTATCCATGATATCGGTATGTTAGCGATTCCGAGGGAAATTATTGAAGCACCAAGAAAGTTGGAACCCGAAGAAATGAAACTGTTGCGGACACATGTAGTAGCGGCAGAGAAAGTTCTTCGCAAAAGAATGCAGGAAGATGTGTTGGAAATTGCTATAGCCCATCACGAAAGAGCAGATGGAAGCGGATATCCAAGAAAGTTGAAAGATTCTCAAATGAATTATATGCAGAAAATCCTGCAGGTAGCGGACACCGTTACCGGTTTGACGAATAAGAGAAGCTATCGTGACCCTTTACATAAAGAACAAGTTATAGAGATCTTAAATGAGGAAGTTACAAAAAATCGTCTAAATCGACAAATTGTGAATACTTTTATCAGATTTTATGATACAATAATGCAAAGAGTGCAGACAGAATCTGCTGAAATTATGAAAATGTATCAGACATTGAATCAGCAATATGATCAAGTTAGTAAAAAATTCAAGGTCTGGGACAAATAATTCCTTAAATCTAAGTAAAAATTTAATAAAGTTTGTCAAATAGGTAGCTTTTTTACATCGTTATGTAATATAATAGTACCAAATATGGAAAAGAGGCTGACTATGGGTAAATTCTTTGATATGGATAGTCCGGTTATGCGAGTGTTGAATCGCATAGGTGATTTGTTGATTTTAAATATTATTATGATAATCTGCTGTATACCTGTAATTACAGCAGGAGCAGCATTTACAGGTATGTATTATGTTCTTCTGAAGATCGTAAGAGGTGAAGAAGGATATTTAATCAGAGGTTTCTTTAAATCTTTTAAACAGAATTTTAAACAGGCAACTATTTTATGGTTAATGATACTTCTGATTATTGGAATTTATGTAGGTGATTTCTGGATATTCAATTATTCCGGCATAGAATTTCCGAAAGCGTTTGTGATTGTAATATGTGCGATTGCAGTTGTATTGCTGATGGTAGTAGTTTATATCTTTCCGATATTGGCCAGATTTGAAAATACAATTAAGAATACAATTAAGAATGCGTTTTTTATGGCGATTTTGAACTTGCCGAAAACAATATTGATGGTGTTATTGCTTTTTGTACCATTTGTAATTGTGTATTTTTCAACATACGCGACTATTTTTGTTATTATGTTTGGTATTTCGGTACCGGCATATATATCAGCTTATTTATATAGCGGAGTATTCAAGAAATTTGAGCCGGAAGAAGAGAAAGCGGTATCAGATTATGAGTTTTCCGTAAAAGTAGATGGGGAGAATGAGGGAGAATGACAGAGAATCAAACAAAGTCAATTGCAATGCAATGGGTTGTTCCAACCGCGGTTTTGATGTTGGTTTTGGTTATTATGTTGTTTAACTTTACTACAAAGAGTAAAGTGAATGCGGCTGATACGGTTAACCGAAACATGACTTCAATAGCAGAACAGTGTGCGGACAATTTTAGCGAGCAGCTTACTTTATTGGAGAAAGTGGGCAAGCCGATTGCAGAACTGTTGGGCAAATGTACAAGTGAAGAAGAAGTATGTGAATTGATAGAAGTAGCGATGAGACATTCGGATGCTTACATGGTATATGCCTGTGATGAAATTGGCAATGGCATGAGCAGTGACGGAAAAGCAATTGATATCGCAGAAACAGACTACTTTGAAGCGATTAAAGCATCTACGGATGTGGCATATACATATGTGGCAAATGATGGAACACAGGCACAGAGTGCGGTTGCCGTATCTATACCGGTTACGTTTCAGGATGGCAATGGATATTTAATTTTGTTTTATCCATTGAGCAAATTCGAAGATGCGGTGAAGCGAGTCGATTTTGCAGCATGGAATTTCGAAACATTGATTGATGACGATGGTAACATTATTGTAGGTGCCGATGGGGCTAGTGGAATGAGTCAAGGCAGTAACCTTTATGATGAATTATCTGATACTTCTATTGAGGTAGTCAGAAAAATGAGGAGCAGAATTGACAGTCGCGCAAGCGGCATGACTTCGGTTCAGATGGGGAATGCCAAGAATGCTTTGGTGTATGTACCAATGAGTATGAATGACTGGTCATTAGTAGTAGGTGTTAATCAAGCATACGTTGATAAACAGGTTAGTCAGCAGTGGAATACTACGAAGACAATGTTGTATCAGTTAGTAATTGTCATCTTTATCTTTAGCTGTGTTATTGTTGTTATTAACATTATTAGTAAAGTAAGAAATAATGAGAAGAAACGACAGTTGGAAGAAAAGGCAGATACCGATTTGTTAACGGGTCTGAATAACAAACTGGCAACAGAACGTAAGATTAAAGAGTTTATTGCACAGAATCCAAAATCGCAGTCCATGATGTTTATGTTGGATATTGATAATTTCAAGAAAATCAATGATACGATGGGTCATGCATTTGGTGACGAGGTAATTCGTTCTTTAGGCCAGCAGATTAGTGCTATTTTCCGTGCCTCCGATATAGTTGGTCGTGCCGGTGGCGATGAGTTTATTATTTTCTTGAAAAATATTTCAGATGCAGATGCAGTTCGCAAAGAAGCTAAGAAGGTAGAAGACTTTTTTAAAGATTTCAAGGCGGGTGAATATGTAAAATACTCTGCGACAGCAAGTATCGGTGTTGCTATCTTCCCACAGGAGGGTGCTGATTGGGAAAGCATTTATAAGGCGGCCGATCAGGCGCTTTATAAAGCAAAGAAAAGGGGTAAGAATCAGCTTGCATTCTATAAGGATGAATGGGCTGAGACAAACCCGGAAAGTACTTCAAACAAATAATAAAATGAGAGACTGTTTAAAACCGCTTTGAATTGTAATTTGAAGCGGTTTTTGCTATGTAATAGGTAATTGTAGTCTTTTAGTCAACATGTATAGTAAAATTTGATTTTCTTGGTCAACTTGTCAAGAAGATTAAAAAAAAGCTAAGAAAGTAAGCAATTTCTACAATGGAATGTAAAATCTTTGTGAAATAGTGGTATAGAAAAGAACGGAAAAGTCCGTTATACTAATTTCAGACTTGATTATTGAAAAATAATCGTGAAACAGAAAAGAACAAATATTTCAGGAGGCGCAAACATGGCAAGTTTATCATTAAAAAATGTCTGCAAAGTATATCCAAACGGATTTGAAGCAGTAAAAGATTTCAATCTTGAAATCGCAGATCAAGAATTTATTATTTTCGTAGGACCTTCAGGTTGTGGTAAGTCTACAACACTTCGTATGATCGCAGGTCTGGAAGATATCTCTTCCGGTGAATTGAAAATCGGTGACAGAGTTGTTAATGACGTAGAACCGAAAGACAGAGATATCGCGATGGTATTCCAGAACTACGCTCTGTATCCTCATATGTCTGTATATGACAACATGGCATTCGGTCTTAAATTAAGAAAAGTACCAAAAGATGAAATTGATAAAATGGTTAAAGAAGCAGCTAAGATTCTTGACTTAACTCCACTTCTTGATCGTAAACCTAAGGCTTTATCCGGTGGACAGAGACAGCGTGTTGCTATGGGACGTGCAATCGTTCGTAATCCTAAGGTATTCCTTATGGATGAGCCTCTTTCTAACTTGGATGCTAAACTTCGTGTACAGATGCGTGTTGAGATTTCCAAATTACACCAGAGATTAGGTACAACAATCATCTACGTTACACATGACCAGACAGAAGCTATGACACTTGGTACAAGAATCGTAGTTATGAAAGATGGTGTTGTTCAGCAGGTAGATACACCTCAGAACTTATATCAGAAACCACAGAACCTCTTTGTTGCAGGATTCATGGGATCTCCTCAGATGAACTTCTTAGATGCAGTAGTTGAAGTTAATGGTGATGCTGCAAGCTTGAAAGTAGCTGGCAATAGCATTCCTCTTCCTCCAGCAAAATCTAAGAAACTTATCGAAGGCGGTTATGCTGGAAAAACAGTTACATTCGGTATTCGTCCAGAAGATGTATATGATTCTGAAATGTATATTGAAACAGCTAAATGTGTATTCGAATCTAACATCAAAGTATACGAATTACTTGGTGCAGAAGTTTACTTATACTTCGATCTTGCTGAGTTCCCTATTACAGCTAGAGTTGATTCTCGTACAACAGCAAGACCTGGTGATACAGTTAAATTTGCTTTCGATGTTGAGAAGATTCACGTATTTGACAAAGAAACAGAGCAGATTATTACCAACTAGTAATAGTGAATTGAGGGGATGCAGTAGCATCCCCTTTTATATTTTTAAGTAGAGCGAGGTTAGAATATGATTTCCAGTCAGGTTATTAAAACCAGTATAGAAGAATTAAAGTCCATTACTAAAGTTGATTTATGTGTATTAGATTTAGAGGGAAATACAGTAGCATCTACTTTTGAACCAAATGATCTTTCTATGTCCTTGATTACGGGATTTGTCAATTCACCGGCAGACAGTCAGGTGATTGGGGTTCATCATTTATTGAAGATATTGGATGAAGGCGAATTGTTGTTTGTTCTGGATGCAAGAGGTTCCGGAGAAGATACCTATATGGTAGGAAAAATTGCAGTCAGCCAATTACAAAATTTAATTATTGCATACAAAGAACGATTCGATAGAAATAACTTTTTCCAGAACTTACTTTTGGATAATATGCTTTTGGTCGATATTTATAATCGTGCCAAAAAGCTGCATATAGAGGTAGCAGTGCCACGAGCTGTTTTCTTGATTGAAACAGGAAATGAGAAAGATAACGCGGCGGCTGAACTGTTGAACGGAATGTTTTCATCACAGGTAGGCGATTATATCACTGCAGTAGATGAAAGCAATGTAATTTTGATTAAAGCATTGGAATCAGATGACAATTATGAGGGCCTAAACCAAATAGCAGAAACGATTGTGGACATGATGAGCATGGAAGCAATGATGAATGTCAGAGTATCATACGGAACGATTGTCGGAGAACTCAAAGAAGTCTCGAAGTCATATAAAGAGGCGAAAATGGCATTGGATGTAGGTAAGATTTTCTATGCAGAGAAAAAAGTAACTGCCTACAACACCTTGGGTATCGGACGTTTGATTTACCAGCTTCCTATTAATCTTTGCCGTATTTTTATTGATGAAATTTTTGGTTCCAATGTTCCGGATGAGTTTGATGAAGAAACATTAACAACTGTTAATAAGTTCTTTGAAAATAACTTGAATGTGTCAGAGACATCCAGACAGTTATTTGTGCATCGTAACACGTTGGTTTATCGCATTGAGAAGCTGGAGAAGAGTACGGGACTCGATATTCGTACTTTTGACGATGCACTCACCTTCAAAATTGCTTTAATGGTAGTAAATTACATGAAATATTTAGATTCCTTGCAATATTAGGAATGATAGAATAAAAGCAATACCTGAATTCAGGAAAATAAGAAATAATAGAGAATGTCAGATGAGAAATCGTCTGGCATTTTTTAGTATGTCCAACATATATATAAAATAAGAGTATGAAAAAGGAATAGTGTGAAAGTGTGCACAGAAATGAGGCTAAAATGTATCAAAAAGAAATCATATATTTAAGTTTGATGTGTCATGATGAGAAAGAAAAAAATGCCGGCTTCTTTAAAATAGAAAAGAAAGCAAATATTTATAGACTCAGCTTACATATAAAAAATATTATGAGTAATCATAGCGGTAATTTTCCGATTCGAGTGCAGACCAAAGACGATTGGAAAGAATTAGATACTATTATGCTCAATGCCGGATGCGGTTGTTGGGAAAAGGATGTAAAAGAAGAAATTTTGCGAATAGAAATCAAACTGTCTGATACCTATAAAATTGTTGGACAAAGCAAAAAATGGCAGGAAGTAGCACCGCCAATACAAAAGGAAGAGTCAATTCCAGAAAAGCAGTTTGTGCCGAAAATAGAACCAATCCAGAAAATAAAATCTGCCGATGTGTCAGCAGCTTCTGAGGAAAAGAACCCTAAAGAGGTTCCGCTATGTGAAGACAAATGGGAGCAGTTGCTGACAACTTATGAAAAAATTCATCCTTATGGGGATGAGAGAACATATATTAAACTAGAGCCAAAGGATTTTATTGTACTTTGCTCGAATTATCAGCATCTTGTAAATAATAGTTTTCTGTTGCATGGATTTTATAATTATCGTTATCTGATTCTGGGCAAGGAGAAAGACTTTTACATAGGTGTACCGGGAGTTTTTTATGAGAGGGAAAAGATGGTGGCATTGATGTTTGGGTTTGAAGCATTTGAGTGTGAAGGAGGCGTTGCAGAAGAAGGAAAATTTGGGTATTATCTGAGAAAAGTTGAGCTGTAATACGGTAAAAATCAGATGTATAGGCAATATTTAGTTATTGTATGATATGGCATGCTATGTCGAATTATGCTACAATATTTATGCAGGTATGTGGGAGTCCAAGGAATTGGAGAGATGTATATGGATATTGCAGTATTATTAGGCGGCGTAGGATTTGACAGCCAGAAAAGAACTATAAGTGGTATTTTGGATAATGCGCTTTCAGAAGGAAATAATGTTTATATTTTTACCGGTGACGGATGGAATTATGTATCCCGCTTTAAGTATGAGGAGGGAGAATATAATATATACCGATTGCCGGATTTTACACAGTATGATGGTGTTATTATCAATTCAGATACGATTCATGATTTAAAAATCGTTGAGGAGATGATTGGTAAGATAAAACAGGCAAAAGTTCCGTGTGTTTCATTAAATAGGAAGTGGGACGAAGCCATCTGTGTAAATTTGGAAAATGAAACAGGTATTCACGCAATTGTAGGTCATCTTGTGCACGAGCATGATGCAAGAAGCATTTATTTTATATCAGGGCCATTGGATAATGAAGATGCCAAACAACGACTTTCGGCATATAAGAAAGCAATGGAACAATATGGATTGGAATGGCAGGAAGAGAACATTGTTTATGGTGATTATACCTATCGAAGCGGTATTAAAGCGGTAAAGCAATACTTGGAGTCGGGTGAGATGATGCCGGATGCCATTATGGCAGCGAATGATGACATGGCGGTTGGAGCAATTCTGACATTGGAAGAAGCTGGTTATCAAGTACCGGATGATATTTTGGTAACGGGATATGATAACAGTTCCATCGCACAGGTAAATCATCCCCGTATGACAACAGTACGACGCGGTGAATATGCGGCCGGTGAAATGGCATATAAAAAGCTCATGCAGTTAATTCGAAAAGAGAAAGCTGTAACCGATGGTATTGTTTATGGAAAAGCTATTTTTTCACAATCCTGCGGATGTGACAGGAAGCATAATCATACACATGCAGAATTGCAGAGAATGTATGTACAAAAAACGGTGGATATTGATGAAAATCTGGAATGGTTGAAAAGCTCTGCGGCAGAATTTACCGGTCTGGAGACGTTTGATGATTTTATGGAATGCGCACAGAGATATATCGGACAGATTAATCCGGAATATTTTTATCTCTGTATGTGTGGCAGTATTGAGAATTATTATGCCGGATTAGACAGTATGACACAAGGCGGCGATAGAGGAAGAGACGAGAAGATATATACGGATGATATTTGGGTACCGCTTGCATATGAACAGGGTCAGTTTAATAGTTATGGAGAATTCCATAAAAAGCATTTGTTGCCACCGGAATGCAAGGAAGGGAAAAAGGGAAATTTCTATCTTGTAATGCCACTGCATCATCAGGAATATTGTTTTGGATATTGTGTTGTAGGTAATTATGTAAGAGCTCTGGATGACCGTTTTTTTCAACATATTATATTAAGTTTGGATAATGCCTTGGAAACGGTGCGGAAACAGGATACTATGAAGTCTATTTTGAGACGGTTAAATCATGTCTGGATTTATGATGAATTGACAGGTGTATATAATCGTGCCGGCTTTCGCGAAAATGCGCCGGAGTTGGTAGAAGAAGCGGCGAAAAGAGAGATGTCATTAACTGTTATTTTTGCAGATATGGATGGTCTGAAAAAAGTTAATGATACTTATGGTCATGAAGAGGGGGATGCATATATCAAAGCAATGGCTCATATTCTGGAGCAGAATTGTCGCTACGGAGATATTCTGACAAGATATGGTGGTGATGAATTCGTAATTTTGTTGAGCGGATATAGTCAGGAAGAGGTTAAGGAATATATCAATAAGATACATATTGCCATTAACAATTATAATATGCTTTATATTAAAGAATATCAGATGGATGCCAGTATCGGCTATTATATGGAACCGAATGCGGCGAATATCAATCTGGATAAAGTAATTGAAATGGCTGATCAGAATATGTATGCTGTGAAAAAGGAGAAGAGAGCAGCCAGAGAGCAATATTAAAAATCAAATGCCCTCACAGTCAAAGGATGGAATGAAGCTTTCAGAAGCTGTTTCCCCTTCTTGAATAAAGGCATTTTCTATGCCGAGAGAAATCGCATAGTCGATGATAGCATCATATTCATCCTCGGTAATTTTTCGATTCAAGGACGCAAGGGAAGTAACCTGTGGAAGGGGGGTGTATTGGTTCATAATACTAATATAAATGTCATTTCCGTAGGTTTCATATAAGTAACGTAAAATATAGCAGGAGTCTTCTGCGCAGTCTGGTAACAACAGATGACGCACGATGACTCCTTTTTTCATAAGAGAAGTTTCGCTGATATCCTGTGAATGGATATCATTTGCAACAAATACAGGTGTTCCGACTTGGCGAAACATTTCTGCGATAGCTGCAGTGGCAATTTTGAAATAATCAGGTGCGTTGGAATAACGTGTGCTGATATCGGAGGAATAATATTTCAAATCAGGCAAATAGATATCAACCAAGCCATCCAGAAGCTTTAACGTTTCTACTTTTTCATAACCGCTGGTATTATAAACAATAGGAAGAGTCAGACCATTATCTTTTGCCAAGTGCAGAGCATCAACAATTTGTGGAATATAGTGAGTAGGCGTTACGAGATTAATGTTGTGAGCCCCCTTTGCCTGTAATTCCAGAAAAATTTCCGAAAGACGGGAAATAGAGATGGTTTTGCAAGGTGCATTGTTATGAGCTATATCATAATTCTGGCAGAAAATACAGCGCATATTGCAACCTGCAAAAAAAACAGCCCCGGAGCCGTTTGCGCCGGAGATGCAAGGTTCTTCCCACATATGAAGTGCTGCTCTAGCAGCAACAATTTTGTCGCTCTGCCCGCAGTAACCGATTCTCCCAATGGTTCTGTTAACATGACATTCTCTTGGACATAGTACACAATCTGTTAGATTCATATTAGTATAGTCCCCTTTCTTGAAGCTCTTGGTGTTTACTTTCAAGCGCTCCTGAACGAAATGTTTGCAATTAAAAACCGTGCGCCTTATGTCGAGCAAAACTCATGCACGTTACCTTTACAGTTAACTCCGCCAGGCACCCTTACGGCACATGAAAAATTCTACTTAGTGCTGCTGTGTTCCCACCCTGACACGGTTCATAGACATCCATTGCGTAAGACCCAAACTTCAACGCCACTTATAAAGGGCAGCTACACAAGCCAAAGCCCTCGATAAAGCATCACCCCTACTAAAGCGGATTGTAGGTACAGGGCACCGCTAACTCCCCGGCTGCACGGTTTAATAAGTATACTGTTTTTTTTGTGTTTTGTCAATATTGTCACGTTAATGCGCGATGGTTTGCTACTTTGAGGCATGATGATTTCGCTTTTTGTCATATGTTTTTAGTACGTGATTCTTTGTTTCGGATACGAAGTTCTTTGAAAAATGTAGTAAGAAGATTCGAACATTCAGCTTCTAAAATTCCACGTCTTACAATGACCTGATGATTAAACTCTTTCATTTCCAGAAGATTCAGAATAGAACCGCCACATCCTGCTTTGGGGTTCATACTTCCCATGATAACTTCAGTAACGCGTGCCTGTACAATGGCGCCGGCGCACATCTGACAGGGTTCTAATGTTACATAGAGACTGCATTCTTCCAGACGCCAGTCGCCAAGTTTTTTGCTGGCTCTGTTAATAGCGGTGATTTCTGCATGAGCAAGTGTATTTTTATCCGTGTTGCGGCGATTGTAACCTCGGGCAATGATTTTTCCAGCGTGGACAATTACACAGCCAATAGGAACTTCGCCGAGAGCATAAGCCTTTTTAGCCTGTTTAATGGCTTCTTTCATGTATTTTTCATCTTGTGTCATATGATACCTTCTTTTTGGTGTTAAGATTATGTTTCTATTTCTTTAAAATAATATCATTGTAACTGTAGACAGTTTATCATAAAAAGGTGGTAAATTCTATGTAGAAATGCGCATATGTTTATGCTAGACTAAAGAATGTAAAACATCATTGGGGATATGGCATGAAAGGAAGGTAAACATGAATTTTTTATTATTACTATGTGCAATCGTCATTTTGGTATGTGTATTTTTTGGGCGATTTTCTTCTAAGGTAGGTGTACCGGCTCTTTTATTGTTCATGTTAATTGGTATGATGTTTGGCTCGGATGGTATTTTCCGAATTAATTTTGAGGATTATCAGCTGACAGAGCGTGTTTGTAGTATTGCACTTATTTTTATCATGTTTTATGGTGGATTCTGTGTCAAATGGGAAGCAGCTAAACCGGTTATTGGTAAAGCGGTTATGATGTCTACGTTAGGCGTTATTTTGACAGCAGGTATCACTTGTGTCTTATGTCATTTTGTTTTAAGGGTCGATTGGGCAGAAAGCTTTTTGATTGGAGCAGTTATTAGTTCTACCGATGCGGCTTCGGTGTTTTCTATTTTGCGTTCCAAGAATCTGAGTTTAAAAAATGCGACGGCACCTCTCTTGGAAATTGAAAGTGGTAGTAATGACCCGATAGCATATATGTTGACAATGATTGGGCTTGCTTTGATTCAGGGGAATGCGCAGAATTCCATTCCCTATATGATTTTTGCCCAGATCGTCTTTGGTGTCCTTTTTGGTTTGGGTGTGGCTATTGCGGCTATCTGGTTGATGCGCAAATTTTCTATTGAAGCAGAAAATCTGGATATGATTTTCATGATTGGTATTGCGCTGCTTGCTTATGCATTGCCTGCACTTACGGGGGGCAACGGATATTTAAGCGTATATATGGCAGGCATTATTCTGGGAAACAGTAAATTGAAAAATAAAGCCGTATTAGTCCATTTTTTTGATGGAATTACCGGTCTTGCTCAGATTTGTTTGTTCTTTTTATTGGGACTTTTAGCATTCCCGCATAAATTACCGCAAGTACTTGTGCCCGCAATAATAATTGCTGTTATTTTGAATTTTATAGCAAGACCTGCTTCGGTTATGGCTATTCTTATGCCGTTTCGGGCTTCGCTACGGCAATGCGCGCTTGTTTCTTTTGCAGGACTTAGAGGTGCGGCATCTATCGTATTTGCGATTATGGTAATTGCACAGGGAGTAACTTTGGAGAATGATCTTTTCCACATTGTCTTTCTGGTATCTTTATTCTCGGTAGCATTACAAGGTTCTTTGCTTCCGATGGTGGCGAGAAAATTAGATATGGTCGATAATGATAGTGATATTCGGAAGACTTTCAATGATTATCAGGAAGAGACAGCAATAACGTTGTTGCGTATGTACATTCATGAAGGACATAACTGGGAAAATCGCATGATAAAAGATGTTTCACTTCCATCTAATTCGCTTGCTGTTATGATCAAAAGAGATGGAGAGACGTTGATTCCGAAAGGCGATACGAAAATTCTGGCAGGGGACAATCTCATTTTGAATGTGCCTTACTATAATGCGGATAATGAAGTGAAGCTTCAAGAAATCGCTATTGATAAAAATCATTCCTGGTGTGACAAGAAAATTATGGAACTTGATTTATCGCAGAATACGCTTGTGACGATGATTCGAAGGGCGGAAGAAACGATTATTCCTGATGGACAGACAACGATACGAAATAAGGATATTGTCGTTGTCTGTGAGCAGGAAGTTTAAGAATAGAAATTTATATTAAGAAATTACATTCTTTCATTATCAATTATACGGTAACCTATGCCGATTTCTGTAAAAATGTATTGGGGATCGGCTGGGTTACTTTCCAATTTTCTGCGGATATTTGCCATATTAACACGCAAAATGCGATTGTTGCTGTCGGCAAAAGGACCCCAAATATGAGAAATTAAAGAATCATAAGTGATAACTTTACCTGCGTTCTGGGCAAGGAAGGTAAGAATTTTATACTCTATCTGGGTAAAATGAATAATCTTTCCGCTAATCGTAATAACATGCTTTTCATAATCAATCACTAAATCTTTGGCAGAATATATGCTTTGTGCCGATATTGTTGAGTTATTATTGAGAGTGAAACGGCGAAGAGCGGTACGGATTCTTGCCATAAGCTCGGAGATTCCGAAAGGCTTGGTAATATAGTCATCGGCACCGGCATCTAAAGCTTCTACCTTTTCCTTTTCCTGTGTTCTGGCAGAAATGACAATAATCGGAACATTGCTCCAATTACGGATATTACGGATAACATCAATGCCATCCATATCAGGCAGTCCTAAATCCAACAATATTAAGTCGGGACAGCCGGATGCGGCAAGAGAAAGACCACTTGAAGCATTTAGAGCATAAGTTACCTTGTAATCATTACTTTTTAAAGTTGTTACAATAAAGTTGCAAATGTTTTTTTCATCTTCAATTAAAAGAATTTCATGTTTAGGATTCATAAGCTACCTCTTCTTTTGGCAGGGTAAAATAAAATTCAGTTCCCTGCGAATGATTTTGAGCGTTAATTGTGCCATTGTGTGCGGTAATAATTGTTTTGCAAATGGACAGACCAATTCCCATGCCTTTGTTAGAATCTGATTCGTAATTTCCAATATATGAATTTCCGTCGAAAATATTTCTTAGTCTTTCCGGATCGATGCCGACTCCAAAATCTTTTACATGGAACGTAACAAATTTGGCTCCATTTTCTACATAACAGAGGATTGGTTTTGTACTTTGGGCATGGATAATAGCATTTTCTAATAAGTTAATCAGTACCTGCTCAATCAGAATGGCGTCCATTGGAATAATCAGTAACTCATCTGGAACGGAAACAGTAACCGATGCATCCGGAAGCCTCTTTTTCAATCGAAGGATTGCGGCGGATACAATTTCTTCTACGGATTCGTCCGTTTTCTTTACTTTAGAAGACTGGTTGTGAATGCGCGTAACAGAAAGTAGATTTTCTACCATGTTAAGCAGCCAGTTAGCATCTTCCTGAATGTGAGTTACGATTGCAATTTTTTCTTCTTCTGCAAGAATATCACGACTTTCCAGATAAGAGGAGCTGGCACCGATAATACCGGTTAGCGGAGTACGTAAATCATGGGAAACGGCACGTAACAGATTGGCACGCATTTTTTCCTTCTCTGTTTCGGAAAGCAGCTTGTCTTTTTCGGTAATCATTTGGGCCTGTTGCTTTAGATTCGTAGTCATAGTACTTGTCAGAAGAGCCACACCCAACATCTCCAGAAAAGTAATTGGATAACCGGCAAGTGTAAAGTTGAGTTCAAAATATGGGTATGTAAATATGTAGTTGACACAGATAACCGCAATAACAGAAAAAAGAAAGCCGGGTAAGTAACCATCTGTATAGCGGACTGTAATAATGAGTGCCAAAATATAAATGAGTGCGATGTTACCCGAATTTTCCGGTGCAAAATGCGAAAAAAAGAATGCAAAGATGGTGGCAGCAGCCAACCCACAAAAGGTTAATATAAAATTCTTAAGTGTTGATGACATATTATTCCCCCGGAAACTATAGTTTCAATCATAATATATTTTTAAAATATGACTCTCTTCATTTATTATAACTTGTTTTGCATAAAAGAACAGTAAAAGAACGTTAAAAACTTGCTAAGAAAGGGTAAAGAAAATGCCAAGAGAACGCAAATAAATCGTCAAGATTACGCTAAACAAATGCTAAAAAACGTTGCAAATACTGTAAAATAAGAAATCCTTATGTTAGTATTTTCATAAAATAGAGTGGAGGAGGAATTATAAATGGGCATTGTAGAAATTCTTATCGTTGGAGTTGTATTTGTAGCGTTAGGAGGATGTTTGGTATACTCCTTGGTGGCAAATAAAGCAAAATAAAGCATAATAAATATGAAACGTCGGTTATTAGCACCGACGTTTTTTTAGCCCACATTTTTTGTGCGTTTTTATGGAATAATTATTTTAGCTGTGCTACAATTAAGAACGGTATGTGTTAAAATAAAAAAGTAAATGTTATAGAAAGAAAGCGGACAGGTTGAGAGTATGAGAGTGGGTTTTGATAACGAGAAATATTTAAAAATGCAGTCGGAGCATATTGAAGAGAGAATTAATAAATTCGGTGACAAATTGTACCTTGAGTTTGGTGGCAAATTATTTGATGATTATCATGCATCCAGAGTATTGCCGGGATTTGAACCGGATAGTAAACTGCGTATGTTAATGCAGCTTTCTGATAGAGCAGAGATAGTTATTGTTATCAATGCGGCAGATATTGAGAAAAATAAAATGCGCGGTGATCTTGGAATCACTTATGATGAAGATGTCCAGAGATTGATGAAAGAATTTGAAAGCCACGGACTCTATGTAGGAAGTGTAGTTTTAACTCATTATGCTGGACAGGTTGCGGCAGTAGCATTCAAAGAGAAGCTGGGGAAGAAAAATGTAAAGGTATATCTACATTATACAATCGAAGGATATCCTGCCAATATCCCGCTGATTGTCAGTGATGAAGGCTTTGGCAAGAATGAATATATTGAAACAACCAGACCGCTTGTTGTTATTACGGCACCGGGACCGGGAAGCGGAAAAATGGCTACCTGTTTATCCCAGCTATATCATGATAATAAGAGAGGCATTAAAGCAGGATATGCGAAATATGAAACTTTTCCTATCTGGAATATTCCGTTAAAACATCCGATTAACCTTGCTTATGAAGCGGCAACGGCGGATTTGAATGATGTTAATATGATTGATCCGTTTCATCTGGATGCTTATGGAGAAACAACCGTTAACTATAATCGCGATATTGAAATTTTCCCAGTACTTAATGCCATTTTTGAGGGAATTTATGGTGAAAATCTTTATAAATCTCCGACAGATATGGGTGTTAACATGGTAGGAAATTGTATTGTGGATGATGAAGCTTGTAGAGAAGCATCCCATATGGAAATCATTCGTCGTTATTATACAGCGCGTAATGAAATCGTAAAAGGAAAAGCCAAAGAAAATGAAGTTTACAAAATTGAACTTCTGATGAAACAGGCTAAAATTTCTACCGATGACAGAAAAGTAACGGTTGCAGCCAAACAAAGAGAAGAGGAACTGGGCGTGCCTACTGCTGCAATTGAGCTGGCAGATGGAACCATTATTACTTCGAAGACAACCGATTTGCTCGGAGCATCAGCAGCATTGTTGCTGAATGCGTTAAAATATCTTGGAAATGTAGAGCATGATACCCATTTGATTTCTCCCGAAGCAATCGGTCCGATTCAGGAATTGAAGACAAAATATCTGGGTGGAAAAAATCCGCGTTTGCATACAGACGAAGTTTTAATTGCATTATCAATTTCTGCTTTGACAGATGAAAATGCCAAAAGAGCACTGGAGCAGTTACCAAAACTGAAAGGATGTCAGGTGCATACTTCTGTTATGCTTACGGATGTAGATACGAAAATTTTTAAGAAGCTTGGTGTAGATCTTACTTGTGAGCCAACAACCAAAGGAAAAGCGAAAAAAGAGAATAAATAAGAAAAAGGAAAACGTCGGTCTATTTAATGGGAGTGTGAAGACCGACGTTTTTTAAAGCTTAATCATTTAAAGAATATCCATAACGAAAATGACGATAGATTTTCCATACGATAACAGCAGGTAAGCTGAAAAGCAGATAGATTGTGCTTAAAAGTCCAGCGGCACCGCCGATAATTGCGATAATAAGCATACCAGGATTCATGGAGTGTACCCCTCTTTCTATATGTTGTAGGCTTATTATATGGAATCTGCTGAATGGATGAAATAGATAAACGGTTTTCTTAACGGAAGCTGAACGAAAAGGAAACAAGTTATTAACACCAAATTAACGTAATCTTAACACTGGGCAAAATTATTCCTGTTCCATTTTGCGACGTATGTTCATCATTTCTTTATCAAGCTTATAAATAGACTTGGCACATTTTCGAAGTGCCTGCTCTGTGTCTTTTTCGTGAATGCCTTCCTTCTTGTAAATGAAGTGGTGTTCCATATCAGACCATAAATCCATTGCTTTCGTGCGAAACTGAATTTCTGTTTTTATTTTTTTTCCATTTGATAATGGAACATATAGAATCAGGTGCAGACTTTGATAACCGCTGCTTTTGGGATTTTTCACATAATCCTTCTGCTTAATAAATTCGTAGTTGCAGTCAGTTGCCATTTTTCTGCAAAGGATATACATATCATCCAGAAAATTACATACGACACGAACACCTGCAATATCGTTCAAGCGATTTACAGCACTGTTTAAGGAAAGTTCTTTCCCTTTGAGATATAATTTGGCGATACAGCTTTCCGGAGTTTTTATACGCCACTCCATAGAGTCTATGATGTTACGATCCAGACTCGTGGAGATTTCTGAGTTCATTTTTTCTAGTTTCGTAATAACAGCCAAACAAGCTTGTTCATAGTCTTTTCGAAAGGCTTCTGTTTCCAGTTCTTTTTGCAATGCAATAATCTGAGGTTGATTCCAAAAAGGAATAGTTGATAGTTCTTTTTGTTTTTCTATTGTTCCCATATTTTCCATACCCATAATATATTGTAATAATTTTTTACGGCTCATTTTAAATCATAAAAAAGTGCTTTACTATCATAGATATGCAAAATATGTGTAAAAAATGCGAAAAAAGTTTTGGAAAACAAAATTTTATGAAATAAAAAAGTGTCGCGTAATAACGACACTTTTAAAAAACTATTTAAATATTATGAACCACTAATGGTAATAGCGTGCATGTAGGCATCAGAGCCCCTTGCACAGGTTACAGTAACTTTCTTTCCGCTGACTAAAACTTTGCAGTTGGTGATACTGCTTACGGCATCTAATTTCAACTCCATTTCACCATAAGATGTATTTAAGTAAAGTACATTTTCTGTTGATTTATTACTTACAGTTCCTGTTACGGTGGAAGTTTTTGATGTATCGACACTCGGGGTTACAACAGCATTTTTCACACCTACAATCGTTGCAGCATGCATATAAGCATCATTACCACGATAAACAGTAACAGTTAAGCTACGACCTGGTATCAGGAATAAACCATTTCTGCTATCGGTATTGCTGTCAATAACAATCTGCATTTCGCCGTGAATTGTGGACAAATACAGAAGATTTTCTTTGGTATTCTGTGTTACGGTACCGGTTACTGTTGTAGTAGAAATACCGCTGTTTGCATTTGTTGCAGGTGCCGGAGTTAAGCCGGAACCGGAAGTAGAGGTGCTTGTTGAACTTCCTGTACTTACAGAAGCTGCATCGGTAATACTCAAGGCATGCATATAAGCATCAGAGCCACGCGCACAGTTGATTGTATATGTTTTGCCGGCTACCAGAACGTTACATCCGCTCAAGTTGGTTGTAGTATCCAGTTTGATTTCCATTTCGCCATGAGCGGTATTGAAGTATATAATATCGCCGTTTGTTTTTTCACTAATAGTTCCTGTTACGTTGGTTGTTTTCGATGAATCAACAGAAACGGTAGATGTCTGTGTTCCGGTAGTGATTTTCACTGCATGAAGATACCCGTCAGAACCATGAGAAACCGACACATTCACGGATTTTCCCGGAAGTAATATCTTACAAGCACTGGCATCGGTTCCACTATCTAATTTAATCTCCATTTTTCCATCTTTGGTGGAAAGCTGTAATATATCAGATGTTGTTCCGGAAAGAACAGTACCCTGTACAGTTGCTATAATTTCTGCGGCTTGCACATTCAATTGATTGGTTGGAAGAAGTATCATTCCGAGTACAAGGCAGAGTGTTACAAAAATTTTTGTAATCCGATTTTTTTTCATAAGTATGCCTCCAATATTAATAGGTTACAATAATGATAAGATTATGTAAACTCATCATACAATACTTTTTTTAGAAAAGCAACATAATTTCTGGGAATAATTGAAAAAAACTCCATTTTTTCGTATAATGTGAGATAACTATTCAGGAAAGGGATGGAATTAGCATGGAAGTTGTATTGCAGAATCTGACGAAAAAGTTTCCGAGTCGTGATAGAAAGAAAAAGGAAGATGTCATCGCGGTCAATGATTTCACATTTGAAATTCCGGATGGTAAATTAATTGGCTTATTAGGTCCATCCGGATGTGGGAAAAGTACGACGCTTAACTTAATCAGCGGACTCTTAAAGCCAACAAGCGGAAAGATTTTCTTTGGAAAAGAAGATGTAACTGATTTACCACCGGAGAATAGAGGAATCGGACTTGTTTTCCAGAATTATGCCCTTTATCCTCATTTGACGGTGAAACAGAATATTTTATTCCCCCTTCAGAATTTGAAAGGAAAAGATAAGCTTTCGAAAGCGCAGATGAATGAGAAAGCATATGAAGCGGCAAAGCTTGTTCAAATAGAAGAGCTTATGGAGCGTAAACCGGGAGAACTTTCCGGCGGACAGCAACAACGAGTAGCGATTGCAAGAGCTCTGGTGAAAATGCCACGCGTTTTGTTATTAGACGAGCCCCTTTCCAATCTGGATGCTCGTTTGCGATTGCAGACGAGAGAAGAAATCAGAAGAATTCAGAGAGAGACAAAGATTACTACTATTTTCGTAACCCATGATCAGGAAGAAGCAATGAGTATTTCTGATATGATAGTTGTTATGAAGGATGGTGTTGTTCAGCAAATCGGGAAACCGCAGGAGGTTTATGACAGTCCCGCGAATTTATTCGTGGCTAAGTTTCTCGGAACTCCGCCTATTAATATTTTTGTAGGACAGGTGAAAGATAATAAACTATATATTGGGGAAGATGCCGTTTTGGATGTGAAAGGTGTTGCCAATCAGGAAGTATATGTCGGCATCAGACCGGAAGGCTTTGTTTTACAGGAAGCTGGAGCGTTTCATTGTGAATTAAACGTTGTGGAAGTCATGGGACGTGATATCAGTGTAGTATCGACGAACAAGGCATCTTTGAATCCGACAGTACGTGCCATTATCGGAACAGAGAATAAGGTAGATATGAAAAACCCGACAGTCAGGTTTGGGCTTGTACCTCGTAAAGTATTTCTATTTCATAAGGAAACAGAGGAAAGAATTGATTTTGAGGATTAATATGATGAAAAAAATAATGAAAAGTAACAACCTGAAAGGCTGGTTGTATCTTTTGCCGGCAATTCTGTTTCTGGGAGCTTTCATGGTTTATCCTTTGATTGATGTTTTTGTTTATTCTTTTGAAGAAGGCTATAACTCAGCATCGCAGACTTATTTCGGTGTGGGGCTTTATAATTACTCTTATGTTTTGCATGACACATATTTTTTGCAGGCAGTCAAAAATACTTTTATATTGGTTATTATTACAGTGCCGTTGTCAACAGGGATTGCACTGTTTATTTCTGCCGGACTTAGTTCTATTAAATGGCTTCGAAATTTGTTTCAGACAATTTATTTTTTACCATATGTTACGAATACCTTGGCAGTAGGACTGGTGTTTATGATTCTTTTTAAAAAGACAGCCTACTCGGATGGTTTAATCAATCTGATTATTACCTGGTTTGGCGGAAGTGCAGTCGATTTTATTGACGGTCCGTATTGGGCAAAAATGTTTGTGTTGTGTTTTTACACCATATGGGTTGTTCTGCCGTTCAAAATTCTGATTTTAACCAGTGCGCTTTCTTCGGTTGATGAGCAATATTATAATGCCGCGAAAGTGGACGGTACATCGAAATTCAGAATTTTTATGCGTATTACACTTCCGATGATTTCGCCGATGATTTTTTATTTGATTATTACCGGATTTATCGGTGCTTTTAAAGCATACAGTGATGTAGTTGCTCTATTTGGTACGGATTTGAATGCTGCGGAAATGAATACGATGGTTGGCTATGTTTATGATATGCTGTATGGTGACAGTGGCGGCTATCCATCTTATGCCTCTGCGGCAGCGATTATTTTGTTTGCGATTGTTTTGACGATTACATGTATCAATTTATTAATCAGTAAAAAGGATGTTCATTATTAAGAACGAAAAAGATTAAGAACGAAATAGTATGCGCAAAAAGCGTGCGCAGAAATGAGGCTCAGATGGATTACAGTAAAATAGAAAAAAATGCCAAAATCCGCAAGACGATTTTTCAAGCAATAACTTATATACTTTTGACTTTTTGGGCAGTTATTGTACTATTTCCTTTTTATTGGATGATTCTTACTTCGATAAAAAGCTATAGTGCTTATAATTCAGAGTTTATTCCTAAGTTTTTTACACTGGAACCTACTTTGCAGAACTATGCAGATGCGTTTACTGCGGTATCTCTTGGGAAATATCTGGCAAATACAGCTATTTTTACGATTGCAACGACAGCAATTATGCTGGTGGTAATCACACTTGCAGCATTTGCATTTGCCAGACTTGATTTCAAAGGAAGAAATCTTTTATTTGTATTATTTCTTTCTTTGATGATGATACCGAACGAACTTGTTATTATTACAAATTATGTGACAATTACTAATCTGGATATGCGCAATACATTTCAAGGACTTATTTTGCCGTCGGTTACTTCGGTTTTCTATATTTATTTGTTGAAGGAAAATTTTGAACAAGTGCCGGACAGTATGTATTATGCGGCGAAAGTGGATGGAACGTCCGATTTAAAATATTTGTTGAAAGTATTGATACCATTATCAAAACCGACACTTATCACGATTACGATTTTGAAAGTGATTGAATGTTGGAATTCATACGTTTGGCCAAGACTGATTACGGATGACGAGAATTATTATCTGGTATCGAATGGAATTCAGGAAATCAGAGAGAACGGATTTGGGCGTGAAAATATTCCGGCAATGATGGCGGCAGTTGTCGTTATTTCCTTACCTTTAATCATACTATTTCTGGTATTTCGCAAACAGGTAATGGAAGGTGTATCAAGAGGAGGAACAAAAGGATGATAAGAATAAGAAAACGTATCCTATCTTTTTTGCTTCTATTGATAGTAGCACTTGGCGGCACTATTTCACTTACCGGATGCCACGGACAGCAGGGCTTGAATGCGTTTGTAATTCCGGAGGAATTTGACACTTCGAGAGAGTATGAGATTACTTTCTGGGCGAAAAATGATACGAATAAAACGCAGACCGCCATTTATGAACAGGCGATAGAAGATTTTGAAGCGCTATATCCTAATATTACGGTTAATTTGCGACTGTATACGGATTACGGCAAAATCTATAATGATGTTATAACAAATATATCGACTAATACAACACCGAATGTCTGCATTACTTATCCGGATCACATTGCAACCTATTTGTCAGGAACGAATCTGGTGGTTCCGCTGGAAGAACTTTTCGTGAATGAAAAATATGGTCTCGGAGGAAGTGAAGTTTTATTTGATTCACCAACCAAGGATGAAATTATTCCGCAGTTTTTGGGTGAATGTTCTTTTAAGGAACATTATTACGCACTTCCTTATATGCGTTCCACAGAGGCGTGCTATATTAACAAAACCTATGTGGAAGCATTGGGGTATACATTGCCGGAGACACTTACGTGGGATTTTATCTGGGAAGTTTCTGAGGCGGCGATGGCGCAGGATGAAGAGGGGAATTTTCTGGTAAATGGTCAGAATGTTTTGATTCCTTTTCTCTATAAATCAACCGACAATATGATGATTCAGATGTTGAAACAGAAGGAAGCAGGGTACTCGACAGAGGAAGGAGAAATACTCCTTTTTAACGATACCACAGAAGAATTGCTTTATACCATTGCGGAGCATGGCAGGAGTGAGGCTTTTTCTACCTTCAAAATTTCCAGTTATCCGGCAAATTTTCTCAATGCAGGGCAATGTATTTTTGCAATTGATTCGACAGCCGGGGCTACATGGATGGGAACGGATGCGCCACTTTGTGATATCAGTGAGGATAAAATTGTAGACTTTGAAACGGTAGTTATGCCGATTCCACAATTTGATACGGAAAATCCGCGGATGATATCGCAGGGGCCGTCTGTTTGTATTTTTAACAAAGAAGACCCACAGGAGGTTATGGCATCTTGGCTATTTATGCAATACCTTCTGACCAATGAAGTTCAGATTGCTTATGCGCAGACAGAGGGCTATGT
>JAFSHK010000013.1 GCA_017440375.1 Lachnospiraceae bacterium | reverse complement strand
TATGTGAATAGTTACGTAAGGGCAGAGCCGTTTTTGATGGTTCTGCCCTTATCTGCATTATACAAAGAATTTCGGGCATGTCAATAAAACCTGCCCATATCAGGTGATTTTTACAGATTTCTTCCGTCTAAGCGTTCTTCAAAATAGATTTCAAGTTGGGAGCGGATCTGTCCCCAATCCTGTCGGTGTCCGGTCCATTTTTTCGTGATATCCATAGTTGCCAGATACAGCATTTTTAAAAGACTGTCATCCGATGGAAACACAGTTTTTGATTTTGTTACTTTCCGAAGCTGACGATTAAATCCTTCGATGGCATTTGTGGTATAAATCAGGCGACGGACAGCTTCCGGATACTTAAAGTAGGTTGAAAGCGTTGCCCAGTTGTCATGCCAGGATTTATAAATTTTAGGATATTTGGAATCCCATTTATCTTTAAACAGTTCCAGTTCGTTTAAAGCACCTTCTTCCGTCGGAGCAGCGTAAACACGTTTTAAATCTGCCATTAGTTTTTTGATATCTTTGTAGGATACGAATTTTGTGGTGTTTCTAATCTGATGGATAATACACTGCTGAATTTCAGTCTGTGGATACACGGCCTCAATTGCCTGTGGAAATCCGGAAAGTCCATCCACGCATGCAATCAGGATATCTTCCACGCCACGGTTCTTTAATCCATTCATAATGGAAAGCCAGAACTTGGCACTTTCATTCTCTCCGACATACATTCCAAGGACGTCTTTTTTACCGTTCATATCAATACCCAGTGCGATGTAGACAGCGCGTTTTACAATACGTCCTTCGCTTCGTACATGGTAATGAATAGCATCCATGAAGACAACGGCATAAACCTCTTCTAACGGACGTTCCTGCCATTCCTTCACGATGGGAAGTATCTTGTCAGTAATCCGGCTGATGGTACTGTCGGAAATATCTATGTCGTAGAGTTCTTTCATGTGGGATTCAATATCTCCGGTCGTCATTCCTTTTGCATACATGGACAGTATTTTTTCTTCCATGTCCTGAGTAATAGTGTTCTGGTATTTTTTAATAAGCTGTGGCTCGTATTCGCCGTTTCGGTCACGGGGAATGGACAGTTCCATATCTCCGTAACTGGTATGTATGGTCTTTTGAGAATGGCCATTGCGGCTGTTGTCCGTTTCCTTGTTTCGATAATCGTACTTGGAATAACCGAGTTCTTCGTCAAGTTCCTCGTCGAGTGCTCCTTCCAAAAGGATGGACATCATGTCTCGCATGACGGAATTCACATCGGTTCCGCTTTTGATGCTGATATCGTTACTCTTGAGATAATCACGCATCATTTCTCGCATTGCTGCTTTTTGTGGGCTGTCTTTTCTTCTTGCCATAAATAAAACCTCCAAACTGAGTAATTTTATCTTACATCAGTTTGAAGGTTTACACAAACTTTGGGATACTCCCTCCCAAGATTTTGTTTCTGATGTTGTATGCTTCTCCATACCTTTAAAATATCTTGTGAACTTTTATATTAGGAAATTTCTCTAAAAGGAGAAATTTCCTAATATATATAACATTTCCCTGTCAGTATTGTCCACTTGACATATACTTATTCTGCCGCAGGACGTTCTTTGGCTTTATCCGTTTCTGCCGCATTGCTTCTTGCCGCTTCTTTGTTCTGACGCATTTCTTCGATTGTTTTTTCCTGCAAACGAATGCCCTTATAATCTCTCGGCGCAATATATGTACCATCCGCTCTTCTCTGTTCCATACGCTTCTTCGCACATTCCACTTCCTCTTCGTATTGCGGAAGCCATCTACTCTCTGCAATCAGCATTTCATCTGCCATCTGATAAATCTCAGCCGGTGTACAAACAGCACCAGTAAGCGGATCCAAGAGCAATGCCTGACGTAAAAGTTTAATATCCCCAGCAACAGCAGCTTCCACAGAAAGTCTTTGAACCCAGATACTCTGTGAACATACAGCCGCACAACCTAATGGCAAATCACCCACTTTTGGAATATTCACTCCATTGGCATCAATATATCCCGGAACCTCTACAACACATTCGTCAGGAAGATTCGTAATACAACCATTATTCATTACATTGAAATGTCCACGGTAAACACGTCCCGTTTCCAATCCCTCAATAATATAGGAACCATGCTCATGGCTACGATTTTCAGGGAGATACTTTTTCGCAGGTTCTTTCATCCAATTCGGAAAATCTTCCTCGAACCAATTGCGCCCCTCTCTACAGACACGCAAATAACCACCTGTTTCTCCGTTAATCCACACGCCAAGATCAATCCACTTCTCCACCTCTTCCGGGCGTTTTCTGTACCAAGAAACGTATTCCGATAAATGACCATTAGATTCCGTAGAGTAATAACCAAAATTTTTCAACACATCGATGCGTACTTTTTCTGTCTTAGCCAATTCCTCGTTTGCCTCATACGCTGGAAGAATTTTGTCCAACAAATCTTCGCCGTTATACTTCGCTGAAATATACCATGTCTGATGATTAATTCCGGCACAGATAATATCTACTTCTTCCTGCTTATAGCCAAGTGCTTCCGCAATCTGTTTATGTCCCCCCTGCACACCATGACAAAGACCAATCGTATTTACTTTACCATATTTATTAGCTGCCCAAGTAAGCATAGCATTCGGATTTGCATAATTCAGCATAAGAACATCCGGCTCTGCCACCTCCCGAATATCACTACAGAAATCCAAAATAGCATTTATTCCACGTTGTCCATAAAAAATCCCACCAGTACAAAGCGTATCTCCCACACATTGGTCTACACCATATTTTAACGGAATATCCACATCCATTTCAAAGGCTTCCAACATGCCAATACGTACACAGTTGACAATATAGCGAGCCCCCCTAAACGCTTCGCGTCTATCCGTTGTCGCATGAATTTTAATATCAATTCCATTTTCCTCAAGGTCACGCTGACAAAGCGCTGTCACCATTTCCAGATTGTGCTCATTAACATCTGTAAAGGCTACCTCAATATTGTGAAATTCCGGAACTGTCATCAAATCCGAAAAAAGTGTGCGTGTGAAACCAACGCTTCCAGCACCAATAAAAGCAATTTTAAAAGACATCTTATTGACCTCCATACATATTTTTATTTTCCTATTTTTCTTTAATCACTTATTAATCTTCAATCAATTTAGCCTTTTACGGCACTATCAACAACACCTTTGATAAAATATTTTTGTAAAAACAAATACATTATAACAATTGGAAGCATACCAACTACTGCCGCTGCTGCTGCCCCACCATAGTCCTGCTTTGCTGCCGAGAAATAAGCATTGATCTTCAAGGTAACTGTAAACATCTCAGAACGTTGCAAAATATAAAGACTGTACATATATTCATTCCAGATACCAATTCCATTCAAAATAATAACGGTAACCGTTACCGGCTTTAACTGAGGCAGTATGATATGCCAGAAGGTTCGAAATGCCCCTGCACCATCAATACACGCTGCTTCATCTAATTCCTTTGGAATACTTACAATAAAGTTCTGGTATAAATAAATTGCTGTTGGTAATCCAAAACCAACATTGGAAAGAATAATGCCCCAATAAGTATTAATTCCACCTACTTCTGCAAGAAGGGAGTATACACCTACCAATACCGCCAAGCCCGGAATCATCATAACTCCAAGAAAAATATTCCCAATAGCTCTATTTCCTTTACTCTGGTTACGCGCAAGCGGATATGCTGCCATACATCCAACAATAATTTCAATTAACACAACGGACACCGTTATGATTATTGAGTTTAAAATTGCTTGCATCATTCCGCTTTGAAATACACTTGCGTAGTTGTCCAAATATAATCGTTCCGGCAATGATAATCTAGATGATTTATCAGAAATTGACTTTAATGACATTACAATAATTACATAAAACGGCACCAAATATATTCCTATAATAAACACCTGTAAAATATGCTTCCACCAATTTTTCTGAAAATAACTCTTCTTCGCCTTCTCCATACTAACTTAACCTTTCCCCTCCTTTTCGAAATGCCGAATTCAAGACATAGGAAACCAGCATAATAAAAGCAAAAATAAATACACCAATAGCCCCTGCATATCCTGCTTTCTCCGCGCCAAAATATTCCCTCGTAAGATAAGATGATAAAGAATGAGACGCATTTCCCGGTCCTCCACCAGTCATCGCTTGAATCGCATCAAATAGTTTCAAACCTCCAATTAAGTTAAACATCGTGGACGAAACGATAGACGGATAAATGGATGGTAATGTAATATGAATAAAAAGTCTCCATTTATTCGCACCATCAATTTGAGCTGCTTCATAATAAGTTTGCGAAACGCCCTGTAACCCTGCCAAATAAATAATCATACTCAATCCTGTAAACTGCCATACATTCACAAAAGTGATAATAAGAACCGCACGAATTCCTTCTCCCATCCAATCTACCGGTGCGTACCCAAACCAAGAAAGCACTTCGTTTACGACACCTTGATCGTACTGAAAAAAGAAGTACAGAACATAGCCCATAACAAGTCCTGACATCATTGCCGGAAGATAAACAATCGTCCTTACCAGATTTCTTCCTTTAAACTCTGAATTCACAAAGATAGCAAGTGCAAGTCCCAAAATCTGTTGCAGGATAGTTGAGCCAAAACCATATAAAATAGTATTCCGGAAGGAAGTCCAGAATGCAGGATCCTTTGTCATCCTAATGTAATTATTAATACCAATAAATGTTTTATGCGAAGAATATCCATTCCATTTTGTTAAAGATACGAAGAATGCATTTCCCAGCGGATAGGCTACAAATAAAACCAAAAGCATCAGCGCCGGCACATAAAACCAGTTCATGCGTTTATGCATTTTTTGCATGTTTGTCACCTCCTGCTTCACCTTCATGCCGAACGTTTTCCTTTTAAGCAAGGTCGCTCAGATAAACAGAACGACCTTGCTAATAATTACACCCAAAAGTTAACTTTCTTATTCATGAAGGTCAAAATAATTTGTCTGCATATTTTGCAAAGCAGCATCAATATTTGACTTGGCATCTCCGTCTAAAAGAATATCCATAGAGTCATCAAACACTCCCCACATACCACTTGGTTGATACGAACGATCGAAGAAATTGTCATAAGTCAAATCATCCTTAAATTGTTCTTGTGATTCCTTAAACGCATTCAAAATGTAAGCATCTGTAATACCAGTATCGCTCAAGCAAGGAATACCTCCATCGACATCCGTCGCAATCTTATCCGCATTCTCCGGTCTTGCCAAGAAATTCAAAAACTGTTTACATTCCTCTTCGTATTCTGTATCTTTCCAAATACCAAAACAGCTTGCATTTCCTTCGCCAACACCATAATAACTCATGCCGCTCTCAGATGCTGCCGGAGATGGCATTACTCCAAGATTAGCATCAGGAGAATAAGTCAACATAGCCGGAATACATTCGGTTGAGTATATGATAAATGCTGCTCTTCCTTCACCGACAGCCTTTTGTGCAGTCGTTAAATCAGCCGTTAACGCATCCTCATTGAAAAAGCCTTTTTCTGCCCAATCTGCAATGTAATTGAATGTATCTACACCATCAACCATAAAATCAAAGCTTCCATTAATCAATTCCTCTTTTTTATTATTCGGAGCATCTTCATTCGTCAGGAAGGTCGGAAACATACATTCCAACATATAGTTGTTTACGCCAGAAGTATTACAGCTCATTTCAATTGGCGTAATATCTTGCAAATTATCCTTAATCGTCTGACATGCTTCTGTAAAATCATCCCACGTACGTATTGTAGTTGGATCTATACCTGCCTCTGCTAATACATCTTTATTGTAGATAACACCACAAACAGCCTCCGTAATCGGAAGGATATATATATGTCCATCTTCATCTGTGATAGAAGGCAGCAAAGAATCATCAATTTTAGCAAACCATTCCTGATCTTCAAGTGGCATCATATATTCACTATAACGAAGAACGCTCCAACCGTGAGTTACCCATACATCGGGTAAGTCTCCCGAAGCCATTCTTGTTTTCATCGCATCTTCATATACATTACCAGGCTGTGTAATAACAACCCCAATCCCTGTCTCATCAGTAAATTTCTGCACTATTTCTTGAAATGCTTCTAACTGCGCGCCAGTTATTCCATATTCCAATTCGATAGTAGCACCAGTGACTCCCGTCGTTTCAATCGTCGTGTCAGATGCTTCTGTCTCATCAGCACTAGTTTCCACAGTTTGCTCCGTTTCAGTTGTTTCCTCCGTTGCCACATCCTTCGTTGTGTTTTCCGCTGTGTCTGAGCCGCCTCCACACGCAACCATAGACAACGCCATCGTTCCAGCCAATAACACACTAATCATTTTTTTGTTCATGATGAACCTCCCTTTCCCCAGAAATGCAGTTTTTGCACTTCCTGCATTTCCTTTTTTTCTGTTGTTATGTGATTTTGAGTATAGTATAATGAATAATGAAATGCTACAAAGATAGCTTTTAAAACCACACAATTATTGCAAAGGAGAAAAAACAAATGGCCAGAAATTCCGTTCCACTATTTGAAGACAAATTGATAAATTATTTTATCGCACAAGAAGAAACTTCCTTGCAATTTCCTCTTCATGTACATTCCTATATCGAGATAGTGCATGTGCATAAGGGCACTCTTGAAATGCAGATTTCCTCAGAATTATATAAATTAAATTCCGGTGACTTTACCATTGTCTTTCCAAATGTGCCGCATAGCTACCATACTCTTTCCGACAATCAACACACCAGCCTAAGGATTTCAAACTGCGGCCTTCATCTATTGCCGATGCATAAAATGATTCTTTTGAATAATCACCCAACGTCCCCTATCATATCATCTGATGCTCTCCATCCTGACATGAAATGGATTGAAGATCGCCTTTTTCGGGTGAACCCTTTAGAAGATAATGCCATTTTTGTAAGTGCGCTTTTTTCCATGATACTGTGCCACACCTATCCAACCTTGAAATTAGTCCCGAATGAAACTGAAAAAGCAGAAAACCTCATCACAGAAATAGTTTCCTATGTCTCTCAACACTACTTAGAAAATATCAATCTCGACACTCTTTCTAAGCACTTTGGCATCAGCAAATATAAACTATCAAGAATTTTTTCAAATACAATTCACTCTTCTTTTCCTGATTATTTAAAGAAGCAGCGAATCAATGCGGCAGAATTTTTATTAACCAATACCGACGAGGACATCACAAATATCGCGTATGAATGCGGTTTTAACAACCAGCAAAGTTTCAACCGCGCTTTTCAGGAACTCAACCAAACTACACCTCGAGAATTCCGCCATGCGAAAAGAAATTTCTCCTGTCCAGACGATCGAATTCCTCCATTGCCAAAAGAAATTTCCAGTTCTCCCCCTGAGACTACTTCTATCATGATTAACGGCTAGAACAAGCCTTGAAAAGTACGCCATTGGCATACCTTAAGAAAGAAGGTTCGCATGTCAGCGAACCTTCCAAGAATTCTTAAAAAGAATTGGCACGGACAAAACCTGCCATCTCCGATTCACATCTCTCCCATGCAACAGTAGGCAACATATCAAAAACATGTTCCACACCGGGTAATTCTAAATAAGATACGGTTCGCCCTCTTTTGTATAACTCATCAACAAAATCTCTTACTGCTTGTACCAACGTCATACTATCATAGCTTCCCTGAACAATAAGAATGGGTATATCCGTCGAATTTAAGCAATTAATAATTGCTGTACTCTCATAATATGATTCGGCGTCTGTACGGACACCGAAAATACTCTCATTCAGTTTTCTGGTTTCTCCTGCAAATGTTCCTGTATCACCTTGATATAAGCTACAATAAATTTTGTCTCCCATTTTGCCAAGCAATCCCTGTTTCTGCGCATCATTATCTACAAAATAATCATACGAATAACCGGGGTCTACGCATGGATATAAGGCAATAATACCCTCTATCTTATCTATGCCCTCTACCGGAAAATTCTCATCCCCCGCCTCTTTATTAGCGCACAATAGACTCATATGTCCACCGGCCGAGCCTCCGCAAAGATATATATATTCAAATTCTTCTATTTCTAACAACTCATTGATTGCTTTATCTGTCTTTTGTGTTAATTCCAGTACACTTTCTTGCTCCATTTTTTCTGCCGCCAGTCTTACAAAACTATACCCTTCCTTCTGACAGAATTTCATAACCTGCGCGCCAAATGATTCATCTTGAACAGACCAACCACCATAATTTAAATAAATAATACAAGTATTTTTATATGGACTATCACTATCCCAAAACACTTTGCACAGTTTTATCCCTAATTGTTTTGCATAATCTTCTTTTTCTACCAAAGAATAATCTTCCCGCTCCGTTCCCGCTTTTATAGCTGTGTAACTTATACCCACTTGTTCTGATTTTGCCGTAACTACCCTCATAGCCGATATTATATTTAATATTAAGCACAACATACTCACGAAATACAAAACCATTCCATAATAGGAGTATTGTCTTTTTAATATTCCAAAATAGAAATATAATATACCTACTATACACAGAACAATAATCAAATACTTAAGCGCAATCTGTAGAATCATTCGAAACGGAACCAATACTACGCTCATTGGTGGTTTCCAGCATATGTATGCGGTTAACGTTACTAACAAAAGAATTAACACCAAAAAGGTTAACATAATACATCCTATCACCCTTCCAACACAAATACTATTTTTCATTACGCGCATCATATAATCTGCAAAAATCCTCCACATAATCCTCTACCATACCGCTAATATCTACACTTTCTGCAAGCTTTTTATCCAAACAATAATTAAGCAACGAATTAATCGTCAATGCAAATGAAGTTGCTGCCATATCTATATTCGTGAAATCCATAAGATTATGGACTTGCATAGCATAAAATAAATTCTTCGTTGCAAGAATCATTTTTTCCGTTTCCCAAACCATTATCTGAGCTGCTTCCTTACGAAATACTCTTTCTGAAACAACAAATTTGTAAATAACAGACATCCCACTATCATTAGTAATTTCAGAATATGATGAAATTACAAAATGTAGCACCTCTTTTGCACTCTTCCCTTTCACTAACTCTCCGTAATCAATCGGCGTTTGAGTATGTGCTGTTACTGTTTTCTCACGCAAATATTCATACAGGGAAGAAATTATTTCTTCCTTAGCGGTATAGTGACTATATAACGATGCCTTTTGTATTCCGACTTTCTCTGCAATTTGAGATAAAGAAATGCTTCCCAGTCCCTTTTCTGAAGCTAATTCTAAAGTTGCTTCCAATATTCTTTCTTTTGTTGTCATCACAAACCACCTTTCGTTTTTCACTTTACTACCGTTCGGTAGTTTTGTCAACCAAAAAAATATCCTTATAATTGTTCTGTTGACAATTACAGGGATATTTTGCACTTTGTTCATCTCATCCATGAATGCACTCCGCATCATAGCAATAGTCAACAACCCTCTTCCCTTTTACACTATGGATATCAATGCCTTTCATAATGTCTATTTGAATCTCTATTTTTTCACCCACAAGTTTTCCCTCAATAATTGCATTGGTTAAATCAATAAGTTCCTGTACATATTCCATATCGAGATAGTCCTGATTTTCTTCCTTATATGGCACTATCTGCCACGAATGTCCCGGATATATCTTTTGTATTTTTTCCTTCTCAAGAAATGTTTCCAATTTATGCAACGATTCGATATACTCCGTTAACGGTCGGCTTTCCTTAAGTTGCATCCATAATCCACCGGAACCGATTGCATCTGAACTAAACAGAATCTTTTCTTTTTCCATGTATAAAATCATGCTTCCCCTTGTATGCCCCGGTAATGCTTTCACTTCCAGCAAAATATCACCTAAATCAAAACACATCCCGTTTTTCAAATCATGGAATCGTTCCATTTTAAATTCCTTCCCATACATCTCTTCTAACATATACAAATCCTCAAAAGAAATATATATGTCATATCCTGCCTCCATAAATTCCTGCATTCCCTTACCGGCATGATCCGGGTGTCCATGTGTTACTATCATAGATAACGGTTGTGCTGTTATCTTCCGTACACATTCTAACAGCCCTTCTGCGATACCCAATCCATCAATTATAGTAGCTGCCTTTTCACCACACACTAAATAAGCATCTACATTCATAAAACTACTATCTTCTTGTATTCTATACACGTTGTCGTGTAACTTTGTTACTTTTAATTGTTCCATTGTGCTCTTCGCTCCTCCTTGAAATAAAAATATTATAATCCCAGCTCTTTAAACAACTTGTCCTGATACTCCTTATGCTATACCTAGCTCCTTATGAAAATACTTTAACGGAGAGTATTGATATCTTCTTGCAAACTCTTTAGCATGCAAAAATTTTACGCCTTTCATGTGCAATACATAATCTTCTACAAACAGTAACGCTTCGCGATTTATTCGTTTCAAATTAATCATTGTTTCTTTGTACTCATCCTGATCTATCAACGCGTCCTTATTATCAATGTAATCACCATTGTTTATAATCACACTCTTTGTATAATCCACGCCTGACTTATGTTCCCTTGAACGAGCCGAATTTTTAAAACAATACGAATATGTATGCGATATCTCTGTTCTGTACGGAACACAAATATAGTAATCATAATTAGTTTGAAAAAGAATACAATTATATGCCCTTTTCATTTTCTTTAATATTTCTACATACGGTGGATTTGGATATTCCCTATAAAAAGCATCTGTTAATCTTAATATTTGAAAATCATTTTCCGGTAATCTCATACTCACTTCCTTTATTCCAATCAAAAAGAGGTCACTTGCAAACTCTCCAATATAACAAAAACGAGAGGTCGAAACCTCTCGTTAAATACTTCATCATTCGGTCACTTTTTATTTTACCGTCCTGTCGGAACCGTCACAGGACTCATCATTCGGTCACTTTTTATTTTACCGTCCTGTCAGAACCGTCACAGGACTCATCATTGATGAAGGAAAACTATTCTGCTTTCACTTGTATTATATACGAAAATACTAGTTTCTACAACACTTTATATTTATTATTTTACCTATTATTTTTCTTATTTTGAGGTTATGTCTTTTCTCGTTTTTTAGTTTTTTGAAATCCTTCTGCATGTCTCCTACATCGCAAAATCAAACAAACTAATCTGATTAGACTCCGGTAAGTTGCCAAGCAATCCCAGTGTATCCATCAACTCTACAATCGTTTTCGACGCTTTGGTTCGTTGTCGGAAATCGTCTTTGGATAAAAATGGACCGTCTTTCGCTGCTTCGACAATTGCATCTGCCGCTTTTTCACCAAGCCCATCAATACTGTTTAGCGAAGGCATTAACTTACCATCAACCACTTGAAATAATCTGGACTGTGCTGAGAAAATATCAATCGGTACAAACTCAAAACCTCTTGCATACATTTCCTGCACAATCTTCATATCTTTGTAAGAATCCTGCTCTTTTTTGGAAAGTGTATCACTTCTGCGTTTATAATCTGCCATGACATTTTCCAGATGTCTTTGACCTTGACACATCAGCTCATAGGAAAAAGCAGAGGCTCTGATACTGAAATAAGCAGCATAATAAGCAAGAGGGTAGTTCACTTTACAGTAAGCAATTCTCCATGCCATCATAACATATGCTGCCGCATGCGCTTTCGGGAACATATATTTAATCTTTTTACAAGACCAGATATACCAATCCGGCACTCCGGCCTCTGTCATTGCCTGCTCCCACTCCGGCTTCAAGCCTTTTCCTTTTCGTACACTTTCCATGATGGTAAAAGAAAGACTCGGCTCTACACCAGTCTGAATCAGATAAATCATGATATCATCTCGACAACAGATTGCCGTAGAAATCGTTGCTTTACCTTCTTCAATCAAGGTTTGGGCATTGCCTAACCATACATCGGTTCCATGCGACAGACCTGAAATACGAACCAAATCGGTAAAGCATTTCGGCTTCGCATCAATCACCATCTGAATAACGAAATCCGTACCAAATTCCGGAATACCAAGACATCCTACTTTACAACCACCAATCTGGTCAGGAGTAATACCAAGTGCTTCGGTAGAACGGAATAGTGACATTACCTGTTGATCATCGAGCGGAATCGTAACCGGATCAATCCCTGTCATATCCTGCAACATACGAATCATGGTAGGATCATCGTGACCAAGAATATCCAGTTTCAACAAGTTATGATCAATCGAATGATAATCAAAGTGAGTAGTAATCGTTTCTGTTGTCATATCGTTCGCCGGATGCTGTACCGGAGTGAAAGAGTTAATATCCTCTCCTACCGGCAACACAACAATACCACCAGGATGCTGTCCTGTACTTCTTCTTACACCGGTACAACCTGTAACAATTCGGTTGATTTCACAGGTTCTCTTATGTTTTCCACGTTCTTCATAATAGTTCTTCACATAACCAAATGCCGTTTTATCTGCAAGCGTACCAATCGTACCTGCACGGAAGGTTTGTCCATAACCAAAAATAACTTCTGTATATTTATGTGCCTTACTCTGATATTCACCAGAGAAATTCAAGTCAATATCCGGCTCCTTGTCACCTTTAAATCCCAAGAAGGTTTCGAACGGAATATCAAATCCTTCTTTGCGCAAAGGTGTTCCACAAACCGGACAATCTTTATCCGGCATATCGCATCCGGCACCACCACCATACGATTTTACTTCCTCGGAATCAAAATCATAATAATGGCAATTGGGGCACAGATAATGTGGACTGAGTGAGTTAACCTCTGTAATTCCCGCCATATTGGCGACGAAAGAGGAACCCACAGAACCTCTGGAACCCACCAGATACCCGTCCTCTACGGACTTCCACACAAGTTTCTGCGCAATAATGTACATAACGGCAAATCCATTAGATATGATGGAATTTAATTCTTTCTGCAAACGAGCTTCAACCACATCCGGCAATATTTCTCCGTACAATGCATGCGCCTGATTATAACAGATATCGGTAAGCTGTTGGTCACTGTTCTCGATAACAGGAGGACACTTATCCGGTCGAACCGGAGACATGGATTCCACCATATCTGCAATCAGGTTGGTGTTGGTAATAACAACCTCCTGCGCTTTGTCACTGCCTAGATATGCAAACTCTTCCAGCATTTCTTCCGTTGTTCGAAAATAAAGCGGTGCCTGATTGTCCGCATCAGCAAAACCTTGTCCTGCCATAATAATGCGACGATAAATTTCATCTTCCGGATCAAGGAAATGAACATCACAGGTTGCAACTACCGGCTTATGAAACTCTTCTCCAAGCTTCACAATCTTCCGGTTCATATCCATGATATCTTCCATAGAATTAATATTCGGTACTTTCTCAGATTCAATCATAAATCGGTTGTTTCCGCATGGCTGAATTTCCAGATAATCATAGAAATTTACCAGTCGGGCAATTTCTGCATTTGATTTTCCTTCTAATAGAGCACGATATAATTCCCCCGCTTCACAAGCACTTCCCAGAATCAATCCTTCCCTGTACTGCAAAAGCAGGCTTTTCGGAATTCTTGGTCTTCTGGCAAAATAAGTTAAATGTGACTGAGAAACCAAACGATATAAGTTCATACGTCCCACATTGTTTTTTGCTAAAATAATTGCATGATAAGTAGGCAGTCTTCGGATAATCTCAGGGCTTGATTTACCCATCGAATTTACTTTGGCCAACGTATCCGCACCGTCTTTTTCCAACATAGGAATGAATTTCACAAAAATCTCTGCCGTTGCTTCGGCATCGTCTACTGCACGATGATGGTTTTCCAAAGAAATACCTAATGTTTTGGCTACTGCATCCAGAGTATGCTTTGCCTGCCCCGGCAACAAGACTCTGGCAATGCCCACAGTATCTATATACGTAAAATCATGTTCAATTTCTAACCGGTCGCAGTTTTCCATAATAAAACTCATATCAAAGTTCGCATTATGTGCCACTAAAACTGCCCCTTGGCAAAACTCCATAAACTGAGGCATAATCACATCAATTTGCGGTGCCCCCATCACCATCTCATCATTAATGCCTGTTAATTTTTCAATTTCGAAAGGTATCGGTACATCCGGATTTACAAACGTAGAAAATCGGTCTATAATCTTACCTTCTTTTACTTTCACCGCACCAATCTCAATAATTCGGTTATTAACCGGTGAAAAACCTGTTGTTTCAATATCAAATACAACAAATGTTTCTTGTAAATTCTGTCCTTTATCGTTTGTTACTATCTCCTTCAAGTCATCGACCAAATATGCCTCTACACCATAGATAACTTTAAAAAAATCCTGTTTATCCGGTTCTGCTTCTCCGGCTTCTTTGCGTCTATTCTTCTCTTCTTTCCACAAATCTTCCCAGACATGGTTTGCATCCGGAAATGACTGCACCACTCCGTGATCGGTAATAGCTACCGCCGGATGTCCCCATTTGTAAGCTCTTTTTACAATAGCTTTTGCTTCGGAAACACCATCCATATCACTCATTTTGGTATGACAATGAAGCTCCACTCTCTTACGAACACTATTATCAGAACGTGAAGTGGTAAAATCCGGAATTTTCTTAACACCAAAAATAGAACCAATCGTTAACTCACTGTCGAACTTATCCACCATCGTCATACCTTTGATTTTCACAAAAACTCCCGGTTTCATACCGGAGGTAATCTCTGCCACTTGATCATTGTGAGCAAACATTTTGATTGTCATTGTGTCCGTAAAATCTGTAATATCATAAATTAATATGGTTCGTTCATTACGAATTTCTCGTTTATCAAAGTTCAAAATCTTACCACGAATGACAACTTCTCCGATTTCTCCAACGATTTCTTCCATATGCATCGCTTCTTCTTCGAAATCTCTTCCATATAAAACATCCGGATTGTCAGAACGTTTCACAGCACGCCTTGCATCTGCTTTCGGCGCTGTATCAGCCACCGCTTTCGCTCCATTTGCAGCACCACTGTCTGTTTTGCCAGTTGTACCACTTCCCGCTCCCTGCGCACTGCTTTCCGGATCTGCTTCTGTCCCCGCTCCGTTTGCCTCTTCCGCACCTTTTCCATAGCCTGCTCTCGCAGAAATTTCTGCTACCTGCATTGCCAGCTTCTGGTCATCTTCTTCTTTGTATTTTCCGGTTTGACGCTCTTTATAGCCAATACCTACTTCTACCGCAAAACTACAACGTTCGTTCAGAATCTTATCCAAAATGCGAACCAGTTCTTCTGCCTTTCCTTTGCCGAGAACGCTATCCTCTACGGTTAACATAACTTTTCTTTCAGACGGATACATAATATCTGCATTTTTGAAAAGATTATATTCTATCGGTGAGTATTCTCGTAGTTCCAACAAAATACTATCACGGTAAATATTCATAAATTTCTCCGGATTGTACTGGGAAGAAAGATGATATCTTTCATAAATACGGATTGTCATTGATGCATTTGGAAAAAACTGTTTCTTAATCTCACGTTCCACCCGAAACACATCTTCTTTCTGAATCAGACGTTCGGAAGATATATAGATTCTAAGAAAGTCCTTTCGCTTCGTCGCAGAAACCTTCTCTACCATAACTTGTTCAAACAAATCACCAATTCCTGTATCCAGTTTTAAAGTCGGAAATACATCGAAAAATTTCTTTGACATCTTATCTTGCCTTTCTTAGTTAAAATTCATTAAAACCTCTGCGCATCAGCCTTCCCAATGAAGCAATTCTTCACGCAAAGTATTGAGGAGTTCCTCTTCTGGAACTTTTTTTACAATTTCGCCTTTTTTAATCAATAGACCTTCTCCAACACCGCCTGCAATTCCGATATCGGCTTCTTTGGCTTCTCCCGGTCCGTTTACCGCACATCCCATAACGGCTACTTTTATATCTAATGGAATATCCGCAACCATAGCTTCTACCTGATTTGCCAGACCGATTAAATCAATTCTGGTTCTTCCACAGGTCGGACAGGAAACTACCTCAATTCCACCCTTACGCAGTCCCAATGTTCTGAGAATCAACTTTGCCGATTTGATTTCTTCTACCGGATCTCCTGTCAGAGAAACTCGAATTGTATCACCGATTCCCTGATTCAGAATGATTCCTAATCCAATTGCGGACTTAATATTACCACTTTGCACTGTACCGGATTCCGTAATACCAACATGCAACGGATAATTTGTCTTCTGCGCCAAAATCTCATGAGCCTTGACGCACATCATAACATCAGAAGATTTGATACTGATTACCAGATTGTCATAGCCAAGTTCTTCGATAATTCTTACTTTATCAAGCGCACTTTCTACGATACCTTCTGCTGTTACACCGTGATATTTTTCCACTAGCTCTTTTTCCAGTGAACCACTGTTTACCCCGACACGAATGGGAATATTTCTCTCTTTCGCAACCTCAACAACTGCTGCCACTTTCTCTCTATCCCCGATATTACCCGGATTGATACGAATTTTGTCTGCTCCGTTTTCCATCGCAGCAATCGCCATTTTATAGTCAAAATGAATATCTGCTACAAGCGGAATATGAATCTGCTGCTTAATTTCTCTAATTGCTTCTGCCGCCTCCAAAGTCGGTACCGTACAACGGATAATCTCGCATCCGGCCTTCTCCAGACGCAGAATCTGCGCTACCGTGGCCTCTACATCTTCTGTTCTGGTATTCGTCATAGACTGCATTAGAACGGGATTTCCCCCACCGATTACTTTATCTCCAATTTTTACAACCTTAGTTTGATTTCGATACATATGAATCCTCTTTTCTTTTTAGTTATCCTAGGTAATTGCGAAACTACAAATTACTCTGAGTATATTGTGCATGATTAACAATTACCATAAGCAGGTGCTGTGTGTCCGTCGGTACTTAGATGCTGTATCTTAGCATCTTATGTACCGCTACGGACAAAACCGCAGCGAGAGCGTGCCTGCGATGGTTTGTTAATTATGTACAATTTCTACAAAGTAAATAGGAGTTTCGCAATTACCTAAAACCAACTCTTTCTATTTTAACACACTATTTTCATATAGTATAGAAAATTTATGTCATTCTTTGACAGTTCTTTGACAGTTTTATTTTAGACTTCACAAAACCTCTTTCGTTTGCATAATAATACACCTTCTTTGCATAATATGCAATATTTTTTTGATAATATTCATTATTTTCGTGAATTATTCATTGTTTTATGCATAAAATTACACTTGCATTATTCATTTGATTGTTGTATATTGATTTCAGAGCGTTTTTATAGAAAAATTATTATATAGAAAAAAACGCATATTAGAAAAAAACATACATATTATAATGGAGGACTTATCATGAAAGAAAAAGTTATTCTTGCTTACTCCGGTGGTCTTGATACTACTGTTATCATTCCCTGGTTAAAAGAAAATTTTGATTACGAGGTTATCTGCGTTTGTGGTAACTGCGGTCAGGCCGACGAATTGGACGGTCTGGAAGAAAGAGCATTATCCAGCGGCGCTTCTAAATTATATATTGAAGATTTAACAGATGAATTCTGTGATGATTTCATCGTTCCTTGTGTACAGGCTCATGCAGTTTATGAGAACAAATATTTACTCGGTACTTCCATGGCTAGACCGGTTATCGCTAAGAAATTAGTTGAAATCGCTCGTAAAGAAGGTGCAACTGCTATCTGCCACGGTGCAACCGGTAAAGGAAATGACCAGATTCGTTTTGAACTTGGTATCAAAGCTCTTGCTCCTGATTTAAAAATCATTGCAGCATGGAGAAATGAGAAATGGGATATGAACTCCCGTGAAGAAGAAATCGAATACTGTCGCAAACATGGTATCAACTTACCATTTTCCGCTGACAACAGCTACAGCCGTGACCGTAACTTATGGCACATCAGCCATGAAGGTCTTGAATTGGAAGATCCTGCTAATGAGCCAAATTATGAGCACTTATTAGTTCTTGGTACAACACCCGAGAAAGCTCCTGATGAAGGGGAATATGTTACTATGACTTTTGAAAAAGGTGTACCTACTTCCGTAAACGGCAAGAAAATGAAAGTATCTGAAATCATCACTACTTTAAATGAGTTGGGTGGAAAACATGGTATCGGTATCGTTGATATCGTAGAAAATCGTGTTGTTGGCATGAAATCCCGTGGTGTATATGAAACACCTGGCGGAACAATCTTGTACGAAGCACATCAGCAGTTAGAAGAATTGATTCTCGACCGCGATACTTATGCATTAAAAGAAGATATGGGCAACAAATTCTCCCAGATCGTATACGAAGGAAAATGGTTTACACCGCTTCGTGAAGCAGTACAGGCATTCATCGAATCTACACAGCAATACGTTACAGGTGAAGTAAAATTCAAACTCTATAAAGGAAACATTATCAAAGCCGGAACTACTTCTCCATACTCTCTGTACAACGAAAGCATTGCTTCCTTTACAACAGGTGAATTATATGACCACCATGATGCAGAAGGATTTATCAATCTTTTCGGTCTTGCAAGCAAGGTTCGTGCAATGAAAATGCAGGAAGTAGAAGGTAAATAGAAAATAGTAAGAGGGATATTATGAGTGTTATCTCCTACCTTGTTATTTATTTAGCGATTATAAATCTGATAGGATTTGCCATTATGGGCATTGACAAGCTGAAAGCCAAGAAAAGGGCTTGGCGGATTCCTGAATCCACCCTGTTTGTCATTGCCATCATTGGTGGCAGTCTGGGTACTACAATCGGTATGCACATTTTTCATCATAAAACAAGACATTGGTATTTCTTATACGGAATGCCTGCCATTTTGCTTATGCAAATTGCTCTTGTTGTCTTGTTAATGTATTTACCGATTGAATTTACATTTCTTTAATTTGAACTTTCATAAGTTTGGGAGGGTGTCATGCATATTGCTGTTTGTGATGATAATATTGCAGATAGAAAACAAATGGAACGTTTGTTAGAACGAGCTTCTGACAGACGGATTCATACTACAGGAGTTTTATATATTGATTCCTACGGAAATGTTGATGCAGTTATGCGCTCTCCTATGCTTTATGATGCTTTTTTCATTGATATGACCTCCGGTCCTGTCAATGGTTTTCAGCTTGCCCGAAAATTGATTGATGCAGGTTCTACTGCGCCAATTATTCTTTGTATCTCTACGATTAACTATCGTGCTATTATAGATGCTGCTCTGGCAGAAGTTCCTGATGATGCTATGGAATTGTCCAATCACTCTATTTTGCGTAAGCAATTACAATCCCAGATTTTATATTTGAATAAACCGATTAAAGTAGCAGAGCTTGACCAGATGTTAGATCATGCCATTGCTTGTAAAGCTGCTATGGTTCCGACAATTGAGCTTCGCGGTGAACAAGAAACTTACTATGTGCATGAAGATGAAATTATGTATGCAAAGAAAAATGCCCAGTATGCTCATGTCACTCTAACTGATGACAGAGAACTTGACATCCTTTCAACCATGAATAATTTATATGCTCAGCTAAAGGGATTTTCTCATTTTGTTCCCATTTCCGAACAGGCACTTGTAAATGTTGCTTTTATAGAGAAAATATCTTTATTTAAACTTTTTATGAAAAACGGATACACGTTTGCCGTTTCTCCTTTTGAACTTTCCTATATAAAAAGTGCTTATGAAAAATATAAAGCAGAATCGTAACAACGTTCTGCTTTATCACAATTTCGTCATCTATACCGTCACAATAATCCCGCCATCGTTCGCATACATACTGCTAATACCGGCTGTATCCATAATGATAACATCCTTAAATTCCATTTTCTGGAGCAGAAGTTTTTTCATGTACTCTGCTCTATCCGGACAATTGCAATGTGATATCATAAGCGTTCTGTCCTTACTACTCGGTACTTCTTTTGCCAAAATTTCCGATAATTTTGCCATTGCCTTCTTAATTCCGATAGCCTGACTCTTTTGTGCAATCACACCATGATCACCCATCATAATCGGCTTGATATTTAAGGTTGAAACTACCATCGCTTTTACACCGGTTAATCTTCCGTTTTTTCGAAGCGTTTCCAGATTATCCAAAATGAAATAGGTTTTCATTTCCTCACGAAAAGCTTCCAACTCCTTCACCGTTTCCTCAAAAGATAGACCTTTTTCTTGTAATTCCATTGCTTTCAAGGCATATTGGGTTTCACCACTGCTTGCAGATTCTGAATCAAATACATAAATATTCTTTTCCCCAAACTGCTCATGGTACAACTTTTCTCCTACCACCGCACTGTTATAGCTTCCGCTCAAATGAGAGGATAATGTCACAACAAAAACATTTTCAGCCTCTGTCTGATATGCTTCCATATATTTTTCCGGTGACGGACAAGAAGATTTCGGACACTGTGGGCAAGCTGCAACCTGTGCAAGAAACTCTGCCTGATTGAAGTTTGCATCATCCAATATCTGATATTCACCGACCTCAAGCCCTAACGGAACGAATTGAAATCTCGCATCTTTTCTGTACTGCTCCGGTAATTCACAGCAACTATCTACTACAATTTTATAACTCATAAAGCCTCCGCAACTATTCCATGTAGTTTTGATTACTACTTATGATAACACGACATACTTTGCCTTGTAAATAGCTTTTCCACTTTTCCTTGTTTTTTCCTTACTTTTTTAATTTGCATTTATTGTAAAAGCTAATTTATTCTGTTATCATCCTATTATCAGAATGCATAAAACGAAAGGATTTATACATCATATGATTGCTATAAAAATAACAAATGTAAAACAATTTATGGGAAAACTTCTGACTTCTGAAAGTTTTGATTCCTTTTTATTAGAAGAAGCCTCTATCTGTACTTATAATACTTTTATGATAGACGGACACCAGAACCGTGACTTTTACAGCACGGAAGAATGGGAAGACAAACAACTTCGTCCTTATGATTTCACAACCTGGAAACAGATTCGACCTATCTGTTTTTCGTTAATTAAGGGCACTCATACACCAACGTCATTTAAATTCATTCTACATCTGATACCGGATTATGTGGTTTCCATTCTGAAGGACCAAGATACCACAATCACTCCGGAGCAGATAAAGGCATTGGTGCTTACCATAAAATATGATGGCACTAACCTATCACTGGTTACCGGTACTGCCTTCCATACTTTCGTAATGGACAAAACAGTCGATAACCTGTGGGATAATGCCATCAAACAATTTCTTGCAAAAAGAGAAATTCCCTACGAAGAATTATAAATATCCTCTTTTGTTTTAAATCCAGATGCCACCCTGTTTCAATCCGAAATCTACGGCTGCCATCAGCATGGCAAAAAAAGCAAGCAGCATAACCAATAAAATTGCCGGAAAGTCATAAACATACTTCGGTGTATCCTTCTGTTTTTTCACACAGCCCACAAGAATTTCTATGCCAAGTACAATCAGAATAATTGGCCAGAATTCAAAAATCCTTTGATAATTCATAGTTGGCAAAATCATATGTAGTAAGAATAAAACACCGTATAATACAAGAATAATTCCGCATGTGATAGTGCCGACTCTATGAATACTTGTCGTCGTTTCCTTATTTTCCATCTCCCACTTCCTCTGCCTTTTCTTCTTTGTTTACTTCTATACTTCTGGCTTCTATTACAACCTCTGCCGGGTTCACATATTCCGCTTTTTCAGACTCTTCCAGTTCCACTTTTTTGCCTTTAACCAGTCTGATACCAATCCAAATGATTGCTATACCGATTGCAATTCTGGTAACACTATTTCCAATATGATATACCATCTGATACAAAATATCAGATACCCCAAATGTTCTAAAAATACTATATAGAATATCACAAATCTCATTCCATAATAAATTTAACCCAAGTAAAACAAGAGCAATTGCAACAACTTTACGATATTTTCCCATAATAGAATTTTTCATGGAATCTATCTCTACTGCATCCAGTCCAAACATATATTTATCTTCCACAGTATAAAACTGCTCATCATCCAATGCACCCAGATTATTCGATTCAAAAAAGCTATAAGCCCAAAGAATCACCGGTATCATAGCAAGTACACCCAAATTGGTAATCATGGCTACCATCATCCCCAGAACAAAAAGCGTCAACAAACTAACGCCCCTTTTCATAAATCCAAGATACATTTCTCCACATCCCGGTAAACAGGACGCAATAAATAACAGAAATCTATTTTTCTTCTTTCTCATTGTAAATAACCTCCATTTTCATTAATTGATTCAATTTGTTGTTTAGTTCCCCAAAATATCCGTTCACTTTGCGATTCAGCTTATATGTAACCTCTTCCTCAAAGACTCGCTCTATTCCGGACATTTTCTCATTTCTTTCTTCGACTCTGACTTGTTCTTCCACACCCTGCTGCAGATTTTTCTCCTGCATAACATTCGTCTGTAAATGAAAATCATGCGGTACTGTAATCAGAATTAATAATGCTGCCGCCGATGTTGCAATTACCTTTACACTATAGAAAAACAACTGCGCATCCTTTTTCCGCTTTCTTTTCTGCCGTATCGTCTGCAAAATTTCACTTTGAAACTCCCGTGGCGGATGAAGCAACGGTTCTGCTTCCACCTCTGCGATAAGCTGTTCCAATTCATCATCCGATAAATATTCTTTTTCCCTAAATATGTACTTTATATTATCACTCACACGCTGTTCTCCTTTCTATAGATTTTGCGCAGCATACCTCTGGCTCTGTAAATCTGTGTTTGTATTGTCTTGACATTCTGCCCGCGTCTTATGGCAATCTCTTGTGCATTCATTTCGTCATAATAATATGCCTTTGCCACTTCATTATAGGGTGACTTTAACCGACTACAATTTGCCAGTAGTATTTCCTTCGTTTCCTGTTCCAGACAAATATTTTCCGGCGTTTTTCCATTCGGTTGTGCTTCTTTGTCTTTTTCCATATAAACATCTTCGGTCGGAATACTCTTCCTTCCCGAATGGGACATATAATCAATACATTTGTTTGTTGCAATCCTACAAATCCATGCCTTTGCATATTGTCCATCAAAGCTTTTCAAATGCTCGTATGCCGAGAGGAAGGTGTCTTGGGCCAAATCTTCTGCTGCAAAATAATCTGCTGTCATCTTATAGCAAATAGAAAAAACAAGATTTTGATAAGAATCAATCAGCGCTGTCAATTGTTCTTCCCTTGTAATATGTCCCACCTCCCTCTGTATTTTTGCATCTTCATAAAATATAACGGAATTTTTTCCAAATATCTTCAACTTTTTAATTTTTTATTCTTTATTTCAAACTTTTCATTTTAAACCATTTGTTTTGAGTCTCTACTTCTTCATTTTAGAGCGAAAAAACAAACTTGCGAGATAGGCAAAAACAAGTGCTGCACTACAACCAACCGCTCCGTTTGTAAAGCCACCTTTAAAAAGTCCAATAAAACCATCCTTATCTACCGCTTCTTTTACACCCTTCATCAACATATTACCATAACCAAGCAACGGAACACTTGCTCCCGCCCCAGCAAATTCCTGAAATGGCTCATACCAGCCAATTGCACTAATAGTCGCCCCAAGGCATACCAATAATACCATAATTCGTCCCGGCATCATTTTTGTTTTCTCCATCAAAATCTGTGCCAACGCGCAGATAAGACCACCTACCCAGAAAGCATTCACATAATCCATATACACAACTCTCCTTTTAGTTTACATAATTAAAAAATAACAGATATTTCTATCTGTTATTTTCCGCAATACTTTTTTATTTATTCATTTCCCACTCTTATTATCCCAAATAGGCAATCACCTCAACTTCACAAAGTACATCCTTCGGAAGCTGTTTTACAGCAACACAGCTTCTTGCCGGTTTCTCTGTAAAATATTTTTCATATACTGCATTAAATGCTGCAAAATCTGCCATTTCTGCTAAGAAACAAGTCGTCTTTACTACCTTCGTGTAGTCTGTTCCTGCTTCCTTCAGAATCTCACCTACATTTTTGATTGCCTGCTCAGCCTGTTCTGTAATATTAGTACCTGTAATTTCTCCGGTTGCCGGATTAATCGGAATCTGCCCGGATGCAAATAACATCTTATCTACAATAATCCCTTGAGAATATGGTCCAATCGCTGCCGGTGCTTTGTCTGTTGCTACTTTTTTTAACATAGTTATCTCCTCTTTTCTTATTTATATTACTCGCCAAACCTTGCCTTTACATAAAAACCTCTGGCATTTTCTATTACTTCCAAAACTTCTCCCTCTCGCTCTAACATTCTTTCGCGAAACGGATAATTTCCCGACATCGCAAGAGACGGATCAATTGTATAATAATAGTTACTTGGCAATACACCTTCTGTTACGGTAATGCGATCCCCTTTCTTCAACAAACCGGGGCGTTCCATTTTAAATTCCATTTCCCGCATCTTAATTCCTCTCTTCCATCATATGAATCATATCTTTGGGCAAATATTTCTTTACCATGTCTGCATAACGCATGGCATCAATTGGTTTGGATAAGTAATCCTGAAAACCAACTTCAAGATATTTCTCTCTGGAACCCGAGATTGCATTTGCTGTCATGGCTATTACAACGGCATTTCTGCTTGCATTTTCCTCCTGTTGCTGCATCTCCTTCAATGTTTCCACACCATCCATGTCTGGCATCATATGATCTAAAAGGATAATCTGATATTCATTTTTCTTGACTTTTTCCAAAGCTTCTAATCCGCTTAATGCAGTATCCACCTGAATTTTCGTTGGTTTAATTAATCCTTTGGCAACCGTTAAATTCACTTTATTATCATCAACAATCAATATTCTTGCTGTTGGTGCTGTAAAACCTTCCACTTTCTTGTTTCTGCCACGGTGCATCTTCTTATATACCGCTGTAAAATCTCCCATGGGAGCAGAGTTGACGATTCCTTGTGGTATACTGAATGAAAATGTTGAACCTTTTCCATACTCACTCTTTACCCCAATCGTTCCGTTCATCTGGTCTATCAACTGTCTTGTAATAGAAAGTCCAAGTCCGGTTCCTTCAATATTACGGTTTGCACGCAAATCAACTCTTTGGAAGCTCTGGAATAATTTTGCCACATCTTCTTCTCTGATGCCAATACCGGTATCAATAACTGCAACCTTCAATTCCAGACTATTATTCTCTTTCGGTTCCCAATCAACTTTTAATGTTACGGTTCCTTCCTTCGTATATTTCACTGCATTGTTAATGAGATTCAAAATAATCTGTCTGATTCTTACCTCATCACCATATAATTGATACGGAATATCTGATGCAACCTCTGTCATAAGGTGCAATTCTTTATCCTGCACTTTCTTGGCAACCATATTCAAAACATCATTTAATAACGTACTCAATTCATAAGTGACCGATACAATTTCCATTTTACCGGATTCGATTTTGGATAAATCCAAAATATCATTGATAAGAGAAAGCAATGTCTGCCCTGCATTGTAAATATCCTGAGAATATGCTGCCACCTTGTCCGATATCTCTTCACGCATAACCATTTCATTCATACCGATAATGGCATTCATCGGCGTTCTGATTTCATGGCTCATATGTGCAAGAAAATCACTCTTTGCCTTGTTTGCCTGCACTGCTTCTAATCGATGTTCTTCTGCCAGTGCTTTCTGCTTCTCAAGATTATGTAATAACTCCTGCATCTGAGTTACATCATTGACGATATTGATAACACATCTTGTATCACCGAATCGATCATACAAAATCGTATACTTAATATCCAACTCACGCTTACCATCCTTGGTTTTTGCCTGAAAGGAACCTTCGCTCAAACCTTGCTGACGAACAAACGCAATTCCTTCTTCCAATGTTGCTTCTGTCTGAATACTCTCATAAAAAACCTTGGTTCCGATAATCTGCTCATTTTCCAAATGAAAGAACTTCTCAAATGCCTCATTATAATATGTAACATCTCCTGCATAATCAACAAATACAACAGGTGTTGTCAGATATGAAGTCACATAGGATTCTACTTTTGATGTCGGCATTTCCAACATATCGGCATAATCTGCAATGAAATAAAAAGCAATACATGCTATACACCCGCTAATACCTTCATAAGGACTGACCGGAACTCCTTGTACAATATTATAAAAACACTTGCCAAGCAAGCCTGCTGCAAAGACCACCGTCATTCCAATCCAAATATTGAAGCATTTTTTCTCTCGCTTGAGCTTTGCTTTTTTTCGGAAATAACACAAAGCAAGAACAGCTCCAACAACAACCACAATAATATATCCATAATAAAGATATGTTACCAAACAAGCCCTATCTCGATAAAACAAGCCGTATTTGCTTTCTACCAAATCATATCCATGTCCAAAAGCACGAAAGAACCACACAATTGTACCTAAAAGCGGAGCTACAACATACATTACTTTATACAACAAAGAATTTCTATAAATAACAAGCATAAAGAGAAAAACCTGCAACGTAAAATTGACAGATCCCCATGTACTCGCCGCCGCCAAAAAAACACTATGCTCTTTGGGGCATATCATCATAAGTGCAAGTGAACCTGCCCAAATCCATGTGGACATGCACATGATAAAATAGGCATCATTCTGCCTACTTCGACCATTGTGCAACATTCCTGACCGAACGCCCCAGTATAATATAAAAAAACTAATGACTACTAGAAATAATGATATATATAAATTCACTGTTCTTTCCCTCTACTCCTTATTATTTCCATTATATATGTGACCATATGCTTTTTCAACTGTTTTTAGCCTTGATAGTGCTCCAATTATTTTTTCGTTTTATAATTAAGAATATCGATCTCCAACAAGGTATTTTTGTGTTACAATATATGTACTTATTATTGTACACCTCATTTATGGAGAATTTCATGAACATTGCATGTCAATACCTGTCACTATCTTATTAAGCCGTTTGCGGATTATGACTTTACAGAGACTCTGGAGCGGTTTTATACATATAGGTGCAAAAGCGCAATGTCCTGATTCAGAATTATGAAAAAGGAGTGAACGAATTGGGAAACAATATACAATATGCTTATCAAAGATGATGCTTGGTTAAGCATTTTAAAAGGGCTTGGAATTACCATAAAAATTTCTTTCTTTGCCCTGATTTTAGGAACGCTGGCAGGTGCTCTTATCTGCTGTATGAGAAGAAGCAAATCTGCTTTTTTACGCAATTTTGCCAAACTATATATTGCTATTTTACGCGGTTCGCCTGTTTCCATGCTGTTATTGCTTTTTTATTATGGAATCTTTGCCCAAAGTCCGTTAGATGCTTCCACTGTAGCAATACTTGCATTCGGACTGAATACCGCTGCTTATGTTGCTGAGCTTATGCGTGCCGCTTTGGATGCAACAGACAAAGGACAAGTTGAAGCAGCCCGTACCTTAGGATTTTCCAAATGGCAGGCATTCTGCCTGATTACACTTCCGCAGGCCCTTATTATTGCCAAACCGGTATATCAATCCACCATTGTCAATCTGATTCAATGGACCAGTGTACTGGGATATGTTTCCATTACGGACCTTACCCGTGTCATCAATAATTTTTCTGCCCGTACCATGAAGCCAATATTTATGCTTATTGTTGGCGTAATACTTTACCTTGCGGTTGCTTACCTTGTAAATGGGCTGTTCGCTTTACATGGATTCTATACAGAACATAGGAGGAAAAAGGCATGAGTTTAATCGAAATCAAGGGATTATGCAAGTCTTTCGGTTCTTTGGAAGTACTGAAGGATGTGAATTTAACCGTAGAAGAAGGCGAAGTCATTGCTATTATCGGTGGCTCCGGATGTGGCAAAAGCGTATCTTTACGTTGCATGGAGCTGTTAGAAACTCCGGATGCCGGACAAATCATCATTGATGGAATGGAAATCACCGCCAAAGGTGCTGATATTGATAAAATCCGTTGCAGTATGGGAATGGTATACCAGAATTTCAACCTTTTTACCCATATGAACGTAATGGATAATTTATGCCTTGCGCCGGTACGCCTTCGTAAAATGAATCGGGAAGATGCCGAAAAAAAGGCTCGCGATTTGTTAAATCAAGTTGGATTATCGGAAAAAGAGAATGCCATGCCTGCAAATCTTTCCGGAGGACAAAAGCAACGAATCGCCATCGCCCGTTGTCTGATGATGGATCCGAAAATCATGCTTTTTGATGAACCCACATCTGCTCTTGACCCAACCATGGTTGGCGAGGTTCTGGCAACTATGCGTGGTCTTGCCAAAAAGGAAATGACAATGCTGATTGTGACCCATGAAATGAATTTTGCAAAGGAAATCGCAGACCGGGTTCTGTTTTTTGCAGACAAGGGAATCTATGAACAGGGTACACCGCAAGAGATTTTTGAAAATCCCCAAAAAGAAAGAACCATATCATTTATTAAGAAACTGAAGTTTTTCAACTATCACATAACGGATAGGAATTTCGACTTAATGGCTATTCAAGGTGGCATTTACGATTTTATGAACCGTTATGGTCTTGGTCATAAAACTGCAAACCGTCTGCAACTTTGTACAGAGGAACTTATTTATCCAATAATGGAACAGAATGCCGATCATATTGATATCGAAATTTCCATTGAATACTCCGAAGCCGATAAATCCATTCTGCTCATTTGCACCAGCGTAGGTGCCTCATTTAATCCTTTTGAATCCGAAACAGACGATTCCATTGAGGATAATCTGAGTATTACTATTCTTAAAAATATGACCAAACACTATACTCATTCCTACAAAGACGGTAAAAATATACTTCATATAGAAATATAAAACCAAAAGTGTAGTTGCATGCAACTACACTTTTGGTTTTTCTTTACGGAGTCTATCCTTACTTTCTCACCCTGACAATAGTTTTCTCCCCTTATTCTACCTTGATTCGTCCGCTTCCCGGCGTATCACTGTAATCTGTCACAAATTCGGGATATTTTTTCAAAAGAGGAGAATTATCTGCACCTACTATGCCATTTTCAAATCCCTGTACATAATTCGCCAGCACCATGTAATCCTCCATCACATAGTCAAGGACATTCACTGCCCCTTCAAACATAGCATATCCGTCTCCTAAATCCCTAAGTGTATAATTATAGCCTGCAAGATTATACTCACCTTCAAGTTTAAGGTCTTCCCATTCATTGGTCTCTTTGTTGTAAACCATCACTTCATGTACACGGTATTCACCGGTAGGTCCACCAATCCAGATTCCGTTTTCATCCTCTTGTACTGTACATGGGATGGAAGTATTAATGTGATAAGTCAAACCGGAAACCTGTAAAAATCCACCGCTCTCTTCTCCTGAGCCAAGCTGTCTGCTTCCCCATTCAAGTGCATCCAAAATCTGCTGCCCGCTAACCGTCTGCAAACATGCCACATTTCCGAAAGTGTGGATATCCTTACAGGTTTTATAAGTAATATCTCCTGTAACTGCCTTATTACGGATACCGCCACCATTCATAATGCTGATATCCACATCCATTTCCATATCATCAAATAAATAATACAATGCATCCGCACAGAAATCACCGGTATTGGTTTCCTGTCCTCTGACCATACGGTTTCCTTCCGCATCATAATTATCCAGAACTACTTCAATCTCTCCCACTTTTTGTCCAAGCAAAGTATCAATTTCTTCAATCCATGCATCCTTGATTACCTGCACATCTGTGTCATATATCATTTCTGTTCTTTCATAAATGTCAGAACATAATTCATAGCCTTCCACTGTCTCATTATCTGCAGCCAAAATTTCTTCATATTCAATAAAATCTGTGATAATGCTTCCATCTTCGTTATCAATTACCATCATTCCGATTCTGTCAAAATACTGTCCTGTCTGCGTTAGTAAAACTTGATTTCCTTCCTTGTCAGCAACTTCCTTACCCTCTACCGTACTATGGGAATGTCCGTCAATAAATGCATTAAGACCGGTTACGTTTGAAATCGTATTTTCACTGGTCCATGGTTCTGAGGATGCATCATCTCCAAGGTGCCCAAGGGCAATCACTTTCGTTGCTCCGGCTTCTTTTGCTTCATCAATTGCTTTCTGTACCGCTGCATAAAGCTCACTGCCATCCTCCCCTCCTGCAATACCATAAATGAAGTTTCCTTCTTCATCCTGAAAATAGGCCGGTGTAGTTTTCGTAAAGGTCTCAGGTGTGGTAATCCCGATAACTGCAATGGTTTCTTCCCCTGCTGGTAAAAGTTCATAACTGTTTAATACATTTTCGCCGCATACGCCATCTGCTTCATGATGAAAATTGCAGGATACATACGGATATTCTGCCATATCAATTGCCTTCATGCATCCAAACATACCGTAATCAAATTCATGATTTCCCAAAGTCGCTACATCATATTCTGCAGCATTCATCATTTCGATAATTGTTTCACCATTATCCATGGAACCATAGGCTGTTCCCTGAATATGGTCGCCTGCATCAACCAGATATACATACTCGTACTCTTTCTGAAGTTCCTTTTTAACGGCAGAAATTACATCATAACTGATAGGTCCGTCCACATAGGTATGTACATCATTTGTGTATAAAATGACAATATCACCGTCAGCGGTACTTTCTTCTGCTTTGACATTCGTATCTGCCGTTTCTTCTGTGGTCGCTTCCACAGCTTCTTCCACTTCTTCTGCCGTTGTCACCGCTCCTGCATCAGCATTACCGCACCCCATAAGTAATAGCAATACCAACATATTTGCAAGAAACAGTAATAAAATTCTTTTGTACTTATTCATTCTCGTTTATCCCTTTCTCCTACTTCATCGAATCTGATATGACTAATAAATTGTTGTTCTCTATATCTTCAGTCATTTTGATTATAATCCTCAAAAACACACCGTGCAAACGTACCGTGTGTTTTTGACATGACTATATTACTGTTTAAATGTTACAAAACTAATCGGCTCGGTAAAATACGGTTCTGTAACAATTGTTCCTTCCGGAATGTCAGAACCCTTTTCAATATCACCATGTACAGTACAGGAGTTGGTATTTACCCAAAAAACAACATCCGCCCGACCCGAAGTTAAAGCAGCAGCCCTTGCTCCGGTGTCTACCTGTACTACTTCAATATTCACATTCGCTTTCTTTGCAATTTCTGCAAGCAACGCCATATTAAATCCAGCAGGGGTTCCGTCCGCTGCAACAAAATCAAGTGGTGGAAGGTCTCCGGTAACCGCTACTTTAATTGTATCTGCGCCATCTGTTACAGGAATCTCTACCGGCTGCGAATTGGAGCCATCTGTATGTCCCTTGATATGTGTCTCAATCAATTCATCGATTACGCCTTCTTCCTTCAGTTCCAAAATAGCATCATTAAACTTCTGATGAATATCAGTAGCATCCTCTTTCATCATCATCTGGTAAGATGCCGTATTCTGATTCAGTCCGTCTCCCTGTATTTCTGCCGCAATCATTAAAGAGTCATTCTGAGCTACGATATATTCCGCAACACTGTCTGCCAGAATCATTACATAAATATCCTTTGCCTGAAGTGCCATAAGCATGGACGACATATTATCATAATATGTAAGTTCGAACTTCATAGGCCCTGTATGATGTGCTGCGGTGTGCTCACCTATCAACTTTTCACTTTCTTCCTCACTAACCGCACTTCTTGAAAGTATGCCCGTCTTAAGCGGCAACACACCTTGCGCAGTATCCTCTGCACTTTTTGCCGGTTCTTTCGCACATGCGGTTATCATACCTATTACAAGGCATAACACCAAACATAAACTAAGTATTTTTTTCATCTGTATATATCTCCCTTTTTTACTTTGTTGCTCTACTTACCTATCACAGCATCTAATTCATTCTTATCTATCATGGTTCTGCCAAACATCGCATTTAATTTAAGAGGACCATACCATTCACAGCCTCCTTCCGGATGTTCAGACGAACCATACTTATAGTAAACCATTTCAAGTGTATATTGCTGTTCACCTCCCTTATGCTCAAAAGTTGCAACGGAATTACCAAATGGCAATATTCCCTGCATAATGCGCAATTTTTCCAAAAAAAGTGACATCCGGTGGATTGCTACCCATGGTAGCTCACCAGTTCCACCGCATGCGCAATTCCCGGAATACTTTGTCCTTCATTAAAACTTGTTTTACTGAGAAGAGCCCCTGTTGGCAAAAAAAGCACACGTTTCCAGACACCTTCTTCCAGCTTTTTTAAGACATAAGCCGATAAAGTTACTGCTGCACATCCACAACCCGAGCCGCCTGCATTCGTATTCTGCTTCTCACTGTCAAAAATCTCCATACCACAGTCCATATGCTGTTTCTGAATATCAATTCCCGATTCATTCAACAATTCAAACAAAAGCTTCTGCCCGACTGCGCCCAAATCTCCGGTAATAATTTTGTCATAATCTTCCGGTTTCCTGCCAAAATCCTGCAAATGCTGTTTGATCGTATCTGCTGCCGCCGGAGCCATACAGGCACCCATATTCATAGAATCCTTCACACCATAATCCATAATTTTTCCAAACGTTACACTATTAACTACAGCCCTTGCCTTTCTGTCTGTTTTGGATGCCAACAAAAAAGCCGCACTGCCGGTCACCGTCCAAGTAGAAGAAAGTGGTCTCTGATTTCCATAAGCAAGCGGAAAACGAAATTCTTTTTCGGCACTGGCAAAATGACTGGATGTAACACAGACTACTTTATCGGCATATCCGCCTGCTACCACCAGACTTCCTATGGCTATAGAAAGACCACAAGTAGAACAGGCACCGTACAAGCCTACATGTGGTGTATGAAAAGAAGATATCCCAAAGCTGCTGGCAATAGACTGTCCCAATAAATCTCCTGCAAAAAGCAGGTCCAAATCTTCTTTTTTCATATTTTCCTTATCTAATACGATCTGTATTGCCTCTTTTTGCAATGTACTTTCTGCCTCTTCCCAGGTCTTTGCACCAAACATATCATCCTGTCCAACTTTGTCAAACAGTTTCCCTAATGGTCCCTGTCCTTCTTTGCTTCCTACGATAGAGCCACTATTTATGAGATATGGCGGATTCTCAAATCGAATACTTTGTTTTCCCAGCATCTGCAAATTCTCCTTCCACTTTTCGGTCATTTTACCTATTTTGAAAGTAGTATCTGCAAATAATTTGAATCTATGCACATTCTGTAAATTGGCAACTAAACACGTACTGCTTTTTCCAGCCATTCCAGAGAAACCAGTTCCAATTCTGCTGCAAAATCATTACACTCACTGCAGACAGCAATCTTATATTGCATTGCATTTTCTGTCAGCATTGTATCCTCCATCTGCATTTTATATTCTTTCATAAAATATTTTTTTTCATTGACCTGTTGTCGCACCAGAATTTCTGTATTTTCCGACATAGTAACCGTAAAATCTTTTAACGGAAGAGACATTCCAAGTCCTGTCACTTTCAGAAAACTTTCTTTCATAGTCCAGATACGGAACATCCTATCCTCCATTTTCTCTACCGAATCCACCTGTTGCATCCATACAAGTTCTTCCGCTGCAAAAAAGCGCTCTGCCACACGCAATCTGCCACTTTTTACTTTTTCTATATCATTTCCTATCTCACACTCTCCCATGCTACAAATCGCATAATCGCCGGAATGTGACAAGGAGAAGTAAAGTTCCGGATAATACCGAAAATAGGGTTTTCCCTGCACGCCGACATCATATTCCATCATCCGCTCTTCCAGCCCATATCCTAAAAGTGCCTGATTTAGGGCAAGTGCTGCTCCAAGACTTCTTTCTTTATCTCTCTGGTGCTTGAGTAAAGCAATCTTCTGTCTTCTGTAAGGCGACACAAACGAAAGTGTTTTTTCATAAACCGCTTCATTCTGTAATTGTCTGACATCTATTAAATATGTTTTTATCATAATTTTTTCTTTTCTCTTCCCAATTCTCTGCTATAATAGTGTCTGGCACAATTGCCGCTTATGGTATCATTACAACATAAAAAAGCAAAAAATGCAATTCACGATACAATTTTTGATATAATATAAACTATTACAATAAAGGAGAGTTTCATGCAGACTTATACAAAATGGACTGCCATGTGGGGCAATGCCATGTCCATTGCCGAGCACAAAGCAGAAGAATATAGTAAAAATTTAACCTTGCGTTACCCGATTTATGCACCTTTTAACGGCAGTGCCCTTCGTTTCACCTTCGATAATTTCTGTGGCACAGAAGCTATCACGATTTCACGTGCTGTTGTTTCGGTTTCTACCGATGAAAAAAGTGTAGATACTAACACTACTACTACAATTACTTTTGGCGGACAGAATACCTGTACTATTTCAGCAGGTGAAACCCTCACCAGTGATGCGGTTTCTTTTCCGGTGCAGGCAGGGCAAACTTTATCCGTCAGTTTCTATCTGGCAGATTTTACCCAGATGCGTTCCGCCGTACTTATAACAGGTCCGCTTTCCAAAGGCTTTTACTCGGTGGGCAATGTATGCGATATCGAAACATTGCCATTAGACACTACCCGCAAGACCAACTGGTTCTATTTCCTAAGTACCGTTGAAATTCTGACCGAAGAAAAGAATCATGCAATTGTCTGCTATGGGGATTCCATCACTGCTCAGGACTGGCCGGATTACCTTACCTTGCAGTTGGAAAAAGAAGGAATTACCAATGCTTCCATTATCCGCCGCGCAGCAAGCGGAACCAGAATTCTCCGGGAATATAGCTGCATTACTTACGAATCCTATGGCTTACAAGGCAATCATCGTGTACCAAGAGAGTTACAGGTTGCGGGTGCTGATACAGTTATTATTCAACAGGGAATCAATGACATCATTCATCCGGTTGGCACCGACGTGAATCCATTCCGTCCGATGAGTGATTTACCTACTGTACAGGAATTAACAGACGGACTTGCATGGTATGTAGAACAGGCACGAAAACTGGGACTTTCCGTTTATATAGGAACCTTACTTCCAATTTATGGTTGGCGTACTTATGCCCCATTTAGAGAAGATATGAAAAACGAAGTAAATGACTGGATTCGTCATACTGATTTGGTTGACGGTTGTATCGACTTCGATAAAACCTTGCGGGATGAAAAAAATCCTGTTGCTTTTGCAGATGGCTATGACAGTGGCGACCATCTGCATCCAAGTGCGTCTGCTTATCAGGCTATGGCTGATACGGCGTTTAAGACTATAATAAATAAGCATTTCAAGAATTGACTTTGCTTTAGTAAACTGCTAATATGATAACGTATTTCGTATTAGTATTTATACTAATATTTAGTATTTATGCTGATATATTTTATTTTTAGGAGCATTCCTGTTAAGTAACAAATAACCGGTTTGCAAAAAATGAGTGCCTACCATAGAATAATGATTGTTAACTTGGCGGTTAATAAAAATCATTGTTCAAAGGAGACACCCACAAATGAATTATAAGCAGAATGAG
>JAFSHK010000012.1 GCA_017440375.1 Lachnospiraceae bacterium | reverse complement strand
CCTTCGCTTTTTTGGAAGAATGTTAATGATTTTTTAACAAAAGGAAAAGGGTATTGTATAAGCTGTGGTGATGAGGTTGTAGCATGGGCATTTTCAGCTGCGATTAGTACAAAGGAAATAGACATTGGAATAGAAACGAATCAAAAATACCAACATCAAGGATTAGGAAAGATAGTTGCGAAAAAGATGATACAATATACGATTGAGCAATCAAAACAACCTGTCTGGGCATGCCATTATAAGAATAGAGCTTCTGAAAAAATGGCAGGAAAACTGGGATTCGTTAAAATGTTCGAATGTTTGGTTATAAAGAAAAATACAAATTGTAATATTAACAGTTGAGTTGCTACTATCATAGAGTAATCATTGGTAGTGCCTCTAAAAAGCAAGTAAAACTCTCCGAGTGAGAAAACGTATGAGGAGAGTTTTCTTATTCGGAGAGTTTTATGTAAAGTTAAATATTAGCTACGATTTCAGCGGTAGTTTTCGGTTTGTTCATAGAGTAGATATGAATACCATCTACCCCGTTTTCTTTTAAATCACGAATCTGGCGGATTGCATAATCAATACCTGCTTTGCGCATATCGTCTGCATTGTCACCATAGTTAGCAATAATATCAGCCAGTTCTTTGGGAACAGAAGAACCGGATAAGCTGACAGTAGTTCCTAACTGCTTGGCAGTTGTAACCGGCATAATTCCGGCGCAAATTGGAACCATAATACCTGCTTTGTCGGTTTGTTCTTTGAAACGATAAAACATATCATTATCAAAGAAAAGCTGGGAGATTAAGAAGCTTACTCCGGCATCTACTTTTTCTTTCAAATGTATCAAGTCGCTTTCCATGCTGGCAGCTTCATAATGTTTCTCCGGATAACATGCTCCGGCAATCTGTAAAGAAGTATTTTTTTTCAAATAATGAACCATATCCGAAGCATAGAAGAATTCTCTGCTGTTAAATTGTTCATCGGTCATGGTCTGTGGTCTGTCACCGCGAAGTGCCAAAACATAATTTACACCATTGTTCTTCAAGGCCTCACAATTTTCTTGTAAGTCATCCTGTTTAAATCCAACACAAGTCATATGTGCAATCGCATCGATTTTTAACTCATTTTGAATGTAGGATGCAATTTCAACCGTTTTCTTTGATTTGGAGCCACCGGCACCGTACGTACAACTGATAAAATCAGGATTTAAATTTGCAAGTGCATCCAAAGTACTGAAAACTGCTTGGAATTCATCATCCTTTTTGGGTGGAAATACTTCAAAGGAAAGGGTGGTTTTTGTTTTCTTTATCAAATCATTTAACATCGTATTTTTTCCTTTCTGATTATAGCTAGAAGTATATAATTTTCTTGCTTTTATGACTGAAATAGCGTAACATAAATTTAGGTGATTATCAAGAATGGAAATAGGAAATATACTAAGGATTGGGAAGGAATTTAGAGCATGAATGATCAAAATACAGCTTTTTCAAGTACGTCAAGTTATGTGGCTTCCAAAGAACTTTTGGCGAGCGTAAATGTTGCTATTGCATTGCAGAAACCTTTATTGATAAAAGGAGAACCGGGAACCGGTAAGACAATGCTTGCACAGGCGGTAGCAGAATCGCTAGGGAAGAAACTTGTTATCTGGAATATAAAATCTACGACAAAAGCACAGGAAGGATTGTATGTATATGATACGATCCAAAGACTTTATGACGGACAGTTTGGAGAAGAAGGAGTAGATGATATTTCACGATATATCAAGCTTGGAAAATTGGGAGAGGCCTTTGACAGTGATGAACAGGTCATTCTTTTGATTGATGAAATTGATAAGGCCGATTTGGAGTTTCCCAATGACCTGTTGTGGGAGCTTGATCAGATGGAATTCTATATTCATGAAACCCAACGTACGGTCAAGGCGAAGCATAGACCGATTGTAATTATTACATCAAACGCGGAGAAGGAATTACCGGATGCGTTTCTCAGAAGATGTATTTTTCATTATATTGATTTCCCGAATGAAGAATTGATGGAAGAAATCGTAAGAACTCATTATCCAAATGTGGAAGATAAACTATTGAAGGATGCGATGGAAGTTTTTTACTGGATTCGTTCGATTAAGGATGTCAGAAAGAAACCAAGCACATCGGAGTTAATAGATTGGATAAATGCTTTGCAGATAGGTGGTATTCCGACAGAAAGATTGAAAGAAGAATTACCATTTATCGGTGTCGTAGTAAAGAAGGATGAAGACTTAGAAACCATAAGACATAGGGTAGATTAGCGTATGTTTAGTAAGTTTTTTTATACATTAAAGGCCAAAGGGCTTCATGTTACATTAAGTGAATGGCTGACTTTACAGGCGGCGTTGGAGAAGGGGTTGTGTAACAGTAGCCTGATGGATTTTTATTACACTGCAAGAATGATTCTGGTGAAATCGGAAACAGAGTTTGACAAATTTGATATGGCTTTTGACGAGGTGTTTAAGGGCATTCAGTCAGAAAATGAAATCAGTAAGAATATGTTGCGGTGGTTGGACAAACCGGATATGATTGATGTCTTTCATGAGGAGATGCGGAATGTATTAAATCAGGAAGAAGTGCAGGTTGATAAGGAAGATGTAGAACAGAAATTTAAGGATCGTCTTCGGGATCAGAATGAGGAACACAACGGCGGCAGCTTCTGGATTGGAACGATGGGTAAAACCTCTTTTGGTAATATGGGCGGTAATATGGGTGGTATACGTGTCGGCGGTACGACAGGTTATCAGTCCGCATTCCAAGTGGTAGGTGCCAGAAAATATCGGGATTTTCGTGATGACAGAATTCTGGATAACAGACAGTTTCAGTTAGCACTTCGAAAGCTACGGCAGTTTTCAACGAAGCTGGATATTCCGAAGACTGAGCTTGATATCAACGGCACAATAGACAAGACATGTAATAACGGTGGGTGTTTACAGATTGTAATGGAGAAGCCGCGAAAAAATGCAGTGAAATTACTTTTATTGATGGACTCCGGCGGAACGATGATTCCGTATAGTAATTTGTTGAACGAATTATTTCAGTCTGTACATAAGTCTAATCACTACAAGGATGTGAAAACATATTATTTCCATAACTGTATTTATTCCAAATTGTATAAAACACCTGAGTGTGAGAACGGAGATTGGATTGACACGGAATGGATGTTTCGGAATCTGGACAGTGATTACAAAGTCATTGTTGTTGGGGATGCAGCGATGGCACCGGAGGAATTGTACTCCACATCTGGAAATTATAGAGGGCCAAATGGTGGATTGTCCGGTTTTGAGTGGTTGCAGTTGATGAAACGACATTACAAAAAGATTGTATGGTTAAATCCGAAGATGGCACCGGGAAATGCACCATGGCGTGAGGCAGAGACTGCAATCAAAAACATTTTTCCAATGTATAAATTAACGGTAGACGGCTTGAATCAGGCAATGGCTAAGTTAATGACTAATAAATAAAAAGTAAAAGGGAGAGGTGTATGTTATGTATCGAGTAATGATAGTAGATGACAATATGGCTAATTTAATAATGGCAAGAAAGACTTTGGAAGAGGAGTATGAAGTGATTCCTGTTTCCTCCGGTATTTCTGCATTGGAATGCTTGAATGACATGCCGGAGTTGCCGGATCTAGTTTTGCTGGATGTTGATATGCCGAATGTAAACGGCTTTCAGGTTATTAGTGAAATGAAAAATATACCGAAGCTTATGGAAATCCCGATTATTTTTTTGACAGCACAGGACGATGATACAACAGAGCTGGAAAGCTATAACCTTGGTGCAATGGATTATATCAAAAAACCATACACTGCCAATCTTTTAAAAAAACGTGTTGATATTCAGATTCAGCTTTTAAATCAGCAGACCAAATTGGCGGAGATGAATAAGTCTCTTACCAATATGGTGCAGGAAAAAACAAAGAAAAATTTGGAATTACAGTATTCTGTTGTAGAAATGTTTGTGGATATGCTGAGCAAAAGAGATGGATTTCTGGGTGACCATGCAAAGCGTATAGAGCGTTATATGGACGTTTTGATGAGTGCCATGATTCGTACCGGAAAATTCGGACTTACGGCTGATGATGGGCTTACTATCTGTTTTGCGTCTAAGATTCATGATTTAGGTAAAATGTGTATTATGGATCAGTATCTGAATAATCTCAAGGTAGGAAAGGGAAGTGAATTTGAGCGTGAAGCAGAGAAAACGCATACCACACTTGGGACAGATATTATTTCCAAGATTACACAGTTAAATTCCAGCAATAACAGTTTTATGAATTATGCTTATAATATGTGTCGTAGCCATCATGAAAGATGGGACGGAAATGGTTATCCGGATAGATTAGCAGGGGATAAGATTCCGTTAGAAGCAAGAGCGCTTGCGGTTGTTAATATGTATGATAATTTGAGAAACACAACGGTGGATGGTAAAGTGCTGACACATCAGGAAGCCTGTATGAAGCTTAAATTCATGAAATTTACTTTTTTCGATGCAGCAATTGTTGATGTTTTCCTTTCCGTAGAAAACGAAATAAAGAATGTTGCAGGTTAAGGAGACACGTATGAAATCATTATTTCATAAATATCTATCAGCAGATTATCCGTTAGAAAAGCGGTTGTTTAATCTTGCTTTAATATTAAGTATTGCAGAATGTTTAGTAATTGCCGTTCTTTCTGTTATGGCAAAGATGGACTATACGCACACTTTATTGATGCTTGGAGGAGCATGGGGGTCATTGGTTTGTCTGGTAGCTGGTGAATATGTGAAAAGAAGGGAATTTCTTAATTTCAGTTATTTTCTTGTGATGTATATTATGATTATTCCTGCTATTTGTTATCGGTCGGATATGGCAATTTGTGTTTTCCCTTGCTACTTAATTACGGGTGTAGTTTTTACTACGGTGTTAATGCGCGGGAAAATAATGTGGCTCATTCTGGGGATCCAATTAGTGGTTGATATAGGTTGTATTTATCGTGCCATTGTAGTGAAAGGTGTTATGCAGAATGAACAGATGTATACAGGAACGGTTGTGTATATTCGAGTTCTTTCTTCTATCTTTTTGACAGGAATTGTTTGCGGATTGCTGATTGCGTTCCGTAATCGTTGTTTGAAAAAGGAAATCAGAATCAGTTCTGAAATGGAGAAAGAGGCAGAACAGCAGAATTATGCAAAGGATATGTTTATGGTAAATGTATCCCATGAAATCCGTACGCCGTTAAATGCAATTCTGGGAACGGCAGAGCTGTTATTGGATTTGGATACCAATGATAAAGTAAAAGAAAGTGTTTTCTATATTTCGAATTCCAGTAAGGCATTGCTATCTATTACGAACGATTTGATGGATTTTTCAAAAATTGATTCGGAAAGTATACAAATCGAAGACAGAGAGTACGATTTCAGAGAAATATTTAATGATTTAATCAATATGTTTTCCGTTCGTTTTGCAGATTGTAATGTAGAAGTTTTTATTGATATTGCACCGGATATTCCGGAACGATTATATGGTGATGGCGCGAAAATCAAACAGGTAATTTTGAACCAAATGACAACACTTGTTAAGAATATGACAAATGGTAAAATTACCCTTGCGATATCCGGAGAGAAAAGGGTGGAAAAAGAAATCTGGTTGAAAATATCTGTTGAAGCAAAAGGCAATTTTAAATATTTAAATAGTGCAAATGCAGAAGTAAAAGATTCGACAATTGATAATTCGGTGTTACATAGAGGTGAACAAATGTGTAAGACAGTTGTTGAAGCGATGGGCGGCAGACAAGAAGCGACAAAAGACGGTTATCGGAACAATTATTATTTTGAAGTGCCACAGTATTATGAAACAGAAGTACCACTGGTGGAAAAGTCAAAGTATGACCATGTGAAAATTTTACTATATGAGAATATGGAAGAACAGAAAGAGATATTTGCAAACGTTCTGAATGCTATGGGCATTGCCTTTGTTCGGGTAAATGTAAATGAAGTTTTTTATAAGGAATGTGTAAAACCGGAATATACCCATATACTTCTGGCAGCCGAACGCTATGAGGGGATGAGCGAGCATCTGAAAGAATTATTAGAGCCTCAGAAATTGCTTTTGATAAAAGCCGGTATGTTCTCGTATGATGATGAAATGATAAAATCGACCTTGGTGAGACCGATAAGTTGTCTGAGTGTAGATGCTTTGCTTAGCGGCAAGAAAAACTATGCGGTTAGAGATGTTGATTACAATGGCAGATTTGAATGCCCGGATGCCAAAGTTTTGGTAGTTGATGATAATGTAATTAACTTAGAGGTTGCGGGTGAATTACTGAAGAAATACAAGGCACAAGTGTTTACGGCGATTAGTGGCAAAGAGTGTTTGAATTTCTTGCAGGAAGAGAATGTAGATTTTATTTTCCTTGATTATATGATGCCGGAAATGGATGGTATTGATACCTTGAAAAATATTAAGGCACTCGAAATTCCGGCACTTAAAAATGTGCCGATTGTAGCGTTGACTGCAAATGCTGTCAGCGGTGCCCGAGAGATGTTTTTGGAGGCTGGTTTTGATGAATATATTTCAAAACCAATTGAAATCAGGAAATTTGAAAAGGTGTTAAAAGAATGTATGGCACCGGAAAAGATAGTATATATCAGTGATAAAGAGGAAACATATGAAGCATAAATGGAGAAAATATCTAACAGAAAAATTAAGCGGATTAAATTATTATGAATTTGTGCTGAAACAGTTTTTGAGTATATTGTTATTAGAAGCAATTGTTTCAATCCCCATTATGAGTATGATGAATGTTATAGATATGCGAGAGTTTTGCATTCTAATTGTATCAATCGTTGTGGGATGGATGTTCTGGCTGATGAATAGACGGAAAAATACAAAGTTTGTTGTGATGGTAATTATTTGTTTTGCCAATTGTATTGTTGGGCCAATGCTATTGACGCTGAGTGGAGGGTTATATAGTATAGCGCCGATGTGCTTTGCGATTAGTGTAATTCTCATTTATTCTATTTTTGAAGGAAGTCAGTTTTTTTTGCTTTTTTCGGTATGCATTGTAGAGTACAGTTTTTTGTATCGAGAAATATTGTTTAATAATGAGTTTATTATTTTAAAAGGTGATACAACTAGACAGTTCTGGATTTTTGTGGTTTATTTTATTGCATTTGCCGGATTTATTGTTCTTGCCATTTACATACAGAAAAGATTTTATGAATGTCAGAAGCAAAAAATCGAATCCAGCAGTGATAAAATCAGTGATACCGGTAGTGCTAAAAGTCAGTTTTTGACAAATATGTCTCAAGAGATAAGAACGCCGATGAATTCCATTATTGGGTTGTCTGAAATTCTCTTGAAAGAAGAATTGGATGAAGAGGCTAGAGCAGAAGTAAATACGATTCGAACAGCATCGTATGATTTGTTGTCTATTATCGATGATGTTTTAACGTATGCCAAAATTGATGCGGGCGACTTACATTTGATGGAGGAAGATTATTCTTTTGAAAGCTTAGCCAAAGGAATCGTTCGTGCTGTTTCGGCAGAATTGCAAGCAAAAGATTTACATATGGATATTCAAATAAACCATAGTATTCCAAAAGTTCTGTTGGGTGACAGTGTGAAAATACGACAAATTTTCTTATATTTGTTATTTATATCTATTGAGAGCACTTCGAACGGAAGAATTTTACTTGATATTGATTGCGACAATGATTATGAAAATAAAATTTGTACGTTAAAATGTAAAGTTGCAGATACCGGAAGAGGACTTTCGGAGATTGACGTAAATTCCTTATTCGGAACTTATGATATTTATGATTCAAGGCAGTCCAGTAATTTGAAAGGTATTGGCTTGAAATTTGCTATCTGTAAAGAAATGCTTGGCATGATGCAGGGTGATATTAGGGTAGAAAGTATTGAAAATGTTGGTTTGTGTTCCACATTTACTTTCACTAATGTGATTGTGGATGGGGCTCCGATGATTGAGCTTGAGATAGAGAAAAAGCCAAGTGTTTTGATTTATACTTCAGATGATGTAATACAGCAGAAGTGGCAAGGAATCATGGAAGGTTTCCGTGTACGTCCGAATTATATTCGGAATTATCACAGTTTTGACCGTGTATTGCAGGAAAAGAAATATGATTTTGTGTTTATTCCATCGGAAATGTATGAAAAATTGTCTGGCATTATTTCTTTGTATAATTATGAGGATAATACCTATGTAGTAGGCGACTATAACAATGTTTATGGTGATTTCGGACAGTGTCGTTTGATTCGAAGACCGTTCTATTGTATATCGATTGCAGAAGTTTTGAATAACAAATGGAACAAAGATGAATTTAGACAGAATAAGAATAAAGAAACCTTTATGGCGAAGAATGCCAAGGTACTTGTGGTAGATGATAATGCTGTTAACTTAAAGGTAGCGGCAAGCATCTTTAAGAAATACGGAATTGATATTTCTGTGGCACTTTCCGGAGAAGATAGTGTTCGAAAGATTGAAACAGAGAAGTATGATTTAATCTTGATGGATATGGTAATGCCGGATATGACAGGCGATGAGGTTTTAAGGGTGCTTCGTGAGAAGGAAGATAAGTATTTCAAGGAAATACCTGTTATTGCATTGACAGCACAAAACGGTTCTAATGTCAGAGAAGAAATTATGAAATTTGGTTTCCAGGATTATCTGGCAAAACCGATTAAGACAAGATATTTGGAAAAATGCCTCTTAGAATTTTTGCCGGAAGAACTAATTGTCAAGATAAAAGTAGAAAGTAAGGGAGAAGCAACAAAGGCAAAACTAGAGGAAGAAAGACCGCCAAGTGGATTGAATACCGAAAAGGGCCTTTTGAACATTGGTTTCAATGCGGATGCGTATGCAGCTATTTTGAATACATATTATACCGAAGGTGTGAAATACATCGAAACCTTACCACAGCTTTTGGAAGTAAACGATATCCAACTTTTTACAACGAATGTTCATGGTATTAAGAGCTCCAGTGCAAGTATCGGGGCAATGGAGGTGTCTGTATTATTCAAGGAATTGGAGTTTGCAGGCAAAGCAGGACGAGTGGATGAAATTAATAAGAAGTATCCTGAATATATGGAGAAATTCAAAGAGATTTTGGAACTTGTCAAACAGTATCTCATTGAAAAAGGAAAGTTTGTAGAAGCAGAGTCATATAGTAATCTGGAAGAGCAGGAAGTAGAAGAACTGACATTGGAAACATTACAGGCATTAAAGAATGAGATGGATAGAATGAATCTTAAAGTTTGTGATGAACGTATTCCGGAAATGGCAGGTAAAAATTATGGACCGGAATATAATGACAGAATCAGAGAATTGAAGAAAGCATATGATATGTTTGACTTCCATCAGGCGAAGCTCGTATTAAATGAATTGATTGACTCTTTTGCAGAATAGGGTTGACAAAAAATAAAATTTCAGCTACCATACAAGAGAATTCAATACAATAAGCGTTGATAAGAACAAGTAGTAAATAATGGAACATACAGAAAGTTGCCGGTTGATGAGAGGCGCATGGGAAGTTTTTTATGAATACATCTTGGAGCTTCATGACAGAATGAATGAGATGTTAATTTATTTCATTTTAGTAGGTGATGACGGAGAAATGCACGTTATAGCAGGAGAGTATCATCGTTAAGCGATTGTACTTATTGAGATAGGCAGTGTGAACTGTTTATGAAGTTAGGTGGTAACACGAGTTTTTGACCTCGTCCTTTCATGGGACGAGGTTTTTTGCGTATTGTATCGAAGGGACATGTTGAAGAATAAGAATAGAAAGAGGGAAAAGAAATATGAAAATTTATGAAGAATTGCAAGCAAGAGGGTTGCTCGCGCAGTTAACGGATGAAGAGGAAATCCGCGATTTAATTAACAACGGAAAGGCAACTTTTTACATTGGATTTGATCCTACAGCAGATAGCCTTCATGTAGGTCATTTCATGGCACTTTGTCTGATGAAAAGATTACAGGAAGCCGGAAATAAGCCGATTGCATTGATTGGTGGCGGTACAGCTATGATTGGTGACCCGTCCGGCAGAAGTGATATGCGTACGATGATGACAAAAGAAACGATTGAACATAACTGTGAGTGCTTTAAGAAACAGATGAGTCGTTTTATTGATTTTTCTGAAGGAAAAGCTATGATGGTTAACAATGCAGATTGGCTTAGTGGTTTAAATTATATTGAATTTATCCGCGATATCGGTGCTCATTTCAGTGTTAACCGTATGTTAAGCGCAGAATGTTACAAACAAAGAATGGAAAAAGGTTTAAGCTTCTTAGAGTTTAACTACATGATTATGCAGAGCTATGACTTTATGGAGTTATTTAAGAGATACGGCTGTAACATGCAGTTTGGTGGTGACGATCAGTGGAGTAACATGCTTGGCGGTACTGAACTGATTCGCCGTAAACTTGGCAAAGATGCTTATGCCATGACAATTACTTTGCTTTTGAACTCAGAAGGAAAGAAAATGGGTAAGACACAGAAAGGTGCAGTATGGCTTGACCCGAACAAGACAACACCTTTTGAATTCTACCAGTACTGGCGTAACGTAGCCGATGCAGATGTCTTAAAATGCCTCAGAATGTTAACATTCCTTCCGCTTGAACAAATTGACGAAATGGATAAATGGGAAGGCAGTCAGTTGAATCAGGCAAAAGAAATTCTTGCTTATGAGCTTACCAATCTGGTGCATGGTGAAGAAGAGGCAGAGAAAGCCAAAGAAGCATCCAAAGCTCTTTTTGCAGGAAGCGGAAGTTCAGAAAATATGCCAACTGCAACACTTACAGATGATAAATTCATGGATGGTAAGATTGATATTCTTGGTATTTTGGTTGCAGCCGGAATGGCAGCATCACGTTCCGAAGCTCGCCGTGCGGTAGAACAGGGTGGTGTTACGGTAAAAGGTGAGAAGGAAGCCGATGTAAAGAAATGTTATACCAAAGAGGAAATTGCAGCAGAAGAATTTATTGTGAAAAAAGGTAAAAAGAGCTTCAAGAAGATAGTAGTAGAATAAAAATGATAATGATTCGAAAAATAGAGCAGGAGAAATAAGTATGGGAAATAAAGAAAGAACATTGATGTCATATACACCGGAAATTAAAGTAATGGACTGTACACTTAGAGATGGCGGTCTGGTAAATGATTTCTTCTTTACAGATGAATTTGTGAAAGACTTATATCATGCAAATTTAAAATCCGGTGTGGATTACATGGAATTTGGCTATAAAGCATCCAAAGATATGTTTGATGTAAACAAATTCGGAAAATGGAAGTTTTGTAATGATAAAGATATTCGTGAAGTGGTAGGTGATAACAAAACGGATATGAAAATCTCTGTTATGGCAGATGTTGGACGTTGCGATTTCCGCAAAGATATTTTGAACAAAAAAGACAGTCCGATTGATTTGATTCGTGTAGCAACCTATATTAACACGATTCCGGCAGCTATCGAAATGATTGAAGACTGTACGAAGAAGGGGTATGAGACAACTGTAAATATTATGGCAATTTCCAAATCCAATGATGTAGATATTGATGCAGCGTTAGAGATGCTTTGTAAAAGCAGTGTAGGCTGTGTATATCTGGTAGACAGTTATGGTTCTCTGTATCCGGAACAGGTCAGAAGACTTTCTGATAAATATCTGGAAGTAGCAGATAAATATGGCAAGAAGGTTGGTATTCATGCACACAATAACCAGCAGCTTGCATTTGCTAACACAATTGAAGCGGTTACAAGAGGCGTAAGCTATCTGGATGCGACAGTAAGCAGCTTAGGTCGTGGATGCGGTAACTGTCCAAGCGAATTATTGCTTGGTTTCTTAAAGAATCCAAAATACAGAATTAATCCATTATTACAGTTTATTGAGCAACATATTGTACCACTGAAGGAATCCGGTGTGGAATGGGGATATGATGTGCCATATCTGTTAACCGGTATTTTGAATCAGCATCCGAAGACGGCTATTCAGTTCATGAAAGAAAAGAGAAAAAATTACCACGATTTCTATTTAGAACTTTTGGATAATTTCTAAATCTTTCTTAATAAAAAAGTTAATAAAAGAGTGAAAAAGAACGGGTATTTCCGATTGTGGAGATACCCGTTTGTCATTAATCTTATGCTTTGTGATTGATGTTTAGTCTATGTTGTAAACTTTTGCAAGATTCTCTAAGCGAGAACTCATATTTACCAGAAGAGAATCCAATATGGTGATGGCAGCCATTGCCTCTACTACTACAACAGCTCTCGGAACAACCACAGGGTCATGTCTGCCTTTGATAGAAACTTCAATGTTTTCGCCCTGTTTATTAACCGTTTGTTGTGGGCTGAAAATAGAAGGAGTCGGCTTTATGTGAGCACGTAGCAGAATGGTAGAGCCATCGCTGATACCGCCCAATATACCACCGGCATGATTCGTAACTTTTGTTACTTTGCCGTCCTGCATCGTAAAAGCATCATTATTTGCGGTACCTCTTTTGGTGGAAACTGTTGTTCCGTCACCGATTTCGACTGCTTTGACAGCCCCGATTGACATAAGTGCTTTTGATAAATTAGCATCTAGTTTATCAAAAACGGGTTCGCCGATTCCGGCAGGACAACCTTCAATTTTACATTCAATCACTCCACCGGCAGAGTCATAATTTTTCATACAGTCTTCTAAATAAGCTTCTGCCTTCTTGGATGCGTCGTAATCCGGCATACAAGTCGGTGTTTCAATCAGGGCCTGTAAATCGAATTTGTTCTCATCCACAGCTACCGGACCAATGGAACGGGTATAAGCAGTTAATTTAATGCCAAGAGTTTCCAGAATTTTGGAAGCAATAGCACCGGCAGCAACGCGTCCGATTGTTTCGCGTGCAGAAGAACGACCACCGCCACGATAGTCACGGAAACCGTATTTTGCATCAAATGTATAATCAGCATGGCCGGGACGATAATAATTTGCAATTTCGCTATAATCTGCGGAACGCTGTGACGTATTATGTACGATTAAAGAAATTGGTGTTCCGGTGGTTTTTCCTTCAAAAACACCGGATAAAATTTCTACCTCATCGGCTTCTTTGCGTGGTGTTGAAATTTTTGTTTTGCCGGGTTTACGACGATCTAAAAAAATCTGAATATCTGCTTCACATAATGGAAGACCGGCAGGGCAGCCGTCAATAACGACCCCTAATGCTTTTCCATGAGATTCTCCCCATGTAGTGATTTGAAAAAGTTTACCGTAAGATGAACCAGCCATATTTTTATTCCTTTCAAATGTATTTCGGGTAAAAGTATACCATAATTTTACGAATATGGAAAGAAAAGTGTATTTTACGTGTTTTTTTGTGATTTACATAACAAAAAGTATGTACAAATTCAAATTATATGCTATCATATAAATTAGGTTTTTTGTGTTTAGAAAATCGACAAAAGAATGATGACTGTGTTTTGGGAATAGGAAATAACGGAGATAAAAATGAAGAAAACATTTCGTGAAAAAGTAATGTTTAAATGTATGGGCATTGCGAAAAAGCATAAATTGCTCAAGTATCCGAGTCTTTTTATGATGGCGATTATGCTTGGAGGATATTATATATGCAGACATTTTGCAACAAATGGCAAGCGTTATGCGGGAATAGCATTTGCCATGTTATTCTTTATGTCCAGTTGTAGTTTTTCTTTTGCCGTATTTTCAAAACAGACAGGATTTATCAGTACGCAGGAAACGTATAATGCCGTTGTAGAAGATTCCGATGTAGCACTTGCTGTTGAGAAGGAGGTTATACCGGATGATGAAGTGCTTTTAGAATTTGATGAAGAAGAGATTTTGAAAGAATATGAAACGGAAGAAGATCTGGCTAATGTAGATTCTTATACATTGGATGATATTCTCGGAGACGAAGAAAGTGCAGCATATGCAGTGGAAAGTGAAAGGGTAGAGGAAACCGGAGAAGCACCGGTATTTGATAAAAATGACTGGAGACTTTTACTGGTAAACAAACAGCATCCAATACCGGAGGATTACACTTTTACACTCGGAACAATCAAAGGCAGTATGCAGTGCGATGAAAGAATTATTTCTGATTTGTTTGCAATGTTACAGGCTGCCAAAAATGATGGTGTAAATCTTGCAATCTGCTCTCCGTATCGTGATTTGAATCGACAGGAAATTTTATTTGACCGTAAAATAACTTTGTATATGGGACAAGGATATTCCTATATGGATGCATATAAAACAGCATCACAAACCGTAACAATACCGGGAGCGAGTGAACATCAGTTAGGCCTTGCACTGGATATTTTCTCAGATACATATACCTCTTTGGATGAGGGGTTTGGCGATACAGAAGCGGGCAAGTGGTTAGCAGAACATAGTTGTGAATATGGTTTTATTCTTCGTTATCCGGCAGGAAAAGAATATATTACCAGTATTGAATATGAGCCGTGGCATTTCCGTTATGTAGGAAAAGAGGCAGCTACGATTATGACACAGGAAAATATTTGTCTGGAAGAATTCTGGGATAAATATTTATAAAATATGTAAGATGTATTACATAGAAGCTGATTAGTGACAATAAATGGAGAGATAACTCATGTATAAGGTTTTGAAACAGGAAGGAAGAGCAAAAAGGGGAGAACTTCGGACTGTTCATGGTGTGGTTCAGACACCGGTTTTTATGAATGTGGGAACGGTGGCTGCCATTAAAGGTGCTGTTTCAACAGAGGATTTGGAACAGATAGGAACACAGATTGAATTATCCAATACTTATCATTTACATGTCAGACCGGGGGACAAGTTGATTAAAGAGTTTGGGGGTCTGCATAAGTTTATGTCATGGGATAAACCGATTCTAACCGATTCCGGTGGTTTTCAGGTTTTTTCGTTGGCAGGACTTCGTAAAATCAAAGAAGAGGGTGTATATTTTAATTCGCATGTGGATGGACGCAAAATTTTCATGGGACCGGAAGAGAGTATGCAGATACAGTCTAATTTGGGATCTACGATTGCGATGGCATTTGATGAATGCCCTTCCAGTGTTGCAGATAGGAATTATGTGCAGAATTCTGTGGAACGCACAACACGTTGGTTGGAGCGTTGCAAGAAAGAAATGAAACGTTTGAATTCGTTGGAAGATACCATTAATCCGAATCAGATGTTGTTTGGTATCAATCAGGGTGCAATTTTTGAGGATATTCGTATGGAACATGCTAAGCGGATTTCGGAAATGGATTTGGATGGTTATGCGCTTGGTGGACTTGCAGTTGGTGAAACCCACGAGCAGATGTATCACATTATTGAAGAAACGATTCCTTATCTGCCTAAAGATAAACCAACGTATTTAATGGGAGTTGGAACACCGGCGAATATTTTAGAAGCAGTAGAGCGAGGGATAGATTTCTTTGACTGTGTTTATCCGACCAGAAACGGAAGACATGGTCATCTGTACACCAATCATGGTAAAATTAATTTGTTTAATGCGAAATATGAATTAGATGGCCGACCGATTGAAGAAGGCTGTGGATGTCCGGTATGTCGCAGAGGTTATTCCAGAGCATACATCAGACATTTGTTAAAAGCGAAAGAAATGCTAGGTATGCGTTTCTGTGTACTGCATAATTTGTATTTCTATAATACGATGATGACAGAAATCAGAGAGGCGCTTGACACAGGAAACTTTGTAGCATATAAGAAAGCAAAATTAGATGGTATGCAGGCAGGAGAATCATAAAAAGAATCTAAAATACTTGTTTTCTTGTCCTAATTTGTGTATGATATGCTTTAGGTTATTATGAAAAATAATGGAGGAGAATTAACTATGGGAATTTTATTAACAGCAGATGCAGCAGCATCAACTGGTGGCGGTATTATCATGATTGTATATATTGTACTCATTGTTGCATTTATGTATTTCGTGATGATTCGTCCTCAGAAGAAAGAGCAGAAGAGAATGGCAGCAATGCTTTCTGAGCTTGCAGTAGGCGATTCTGTTTTAACAAACAGTGGCTTTTACGGAATTATCATTGATATTACAGACGATACAGTAATCATTGAATTTGGTAATAATAAGAACTGTCGTATTCCGATGCAGAAATCTGCTATCGCTCAGATTGAGAAAGCTGATGCAGAATAATTTAAGTTAACCTAAGTAGAATTGTAAAACGATTCTGGGAGCGCAAGCTGCAGGGCTTGCGCTTTTTATTCATGATAATAGAAAGGTAAGGAAGAGAAATGGAATTAAATATTACATGTATTCCGGGAGATGGAATCGGACCTGAAATTGTAACAGAAGCAAAGAAAGTTTTGGATGCCGTAGCAGCAAAATACGGACATACCATGAACTATACAGATATTTTAATGGGTGGTGCATCTATTGATGTGCATGGTGTGCCGTTAACAGAGGAAGCGATTGCAACAGCCCAAAGTGCAGATGCAGTACTTATGGGATCTATCGGTGGAGATACAACTACTTCTCCCTGGTATAAGCTTGCACCGAATTTAAGACCGGAAGCAGGACTTCTTGCCCTACGAAAAGCGTTGAATTTATTTGCAAATTTAAGACCTGCTTTGTTATATGAGGAATTAGCAGATGCATGTCCTTTGAAAAAAGAGATTTCTTCTGCCGGTTTCGATATGATGATTATGAGGGAACTTACCGGTGGATTATATTTTGGTGAGCGCAAAACAGTAGAAGAAAATGGTATATTAAAAGCAACTGATACCTTAACCTATGATGAAAATGAAATTCGTCGAATTGCTATCAAAGGTTTTGACATTGCTATGAAGAGAAACAAAAAAGTAACCAGTGTTGATAAAGCGAATGTACTGGATTCTTCCCGTTTATGGCGAAAGGTAGTAGAAGAAGTAGCAAAGGATTATCCGGAAGTTACTTTGGAGCATATGTTAGTCGATAACTGTGCAATGCAGTTAGTGAAAGATCCGGCACAGTTTGATGTCATTTTAACAGAGAATATGTTTGGTGATATTTTATCAGACGAAGCAAGTATGGTAACTGGTTCTATTGGTATGTTGGCATCAGCCTCTCTGAATGATACAAAATTTGGTCTTTATGAGCCAAGCCATGGCTCTGCACCGGATATTGCGGGTAAAGATATTGCCAATCCGATTGCAACAATACTTTCCGCATCTATGATGCTTCGTTATAGCTTCGATTTGGATAAAGAAGCAGATGCTATTGATCATGCAGTTAAACAAGTGCTAAAGGAAGGCTTCCGTACCGGTGATATTATGTCCGAAGGATGTACACAGGTTGGTTGTAAACAAATGGGAGACTTACTTGCACAGAGAATATAAAAGCGACAAGATATAAGCAAATAAAGGTAGAAGCAAATGAAGAAGTTTTTACAAGAGAAGTGGAAAACAAAAGATATAGAGTTTGGAATTTTTCTTCTTTTTCTTCTGGGAATGGCAGTCTATTACGGTTGGCGCCTCTTTGTATTAACTCCATGGTACGATGAACTTTATACATATTATTATTTTGTGAGCAGAGGACCGATTTATGCAGCCATTCATTGGCCGCTGCCGAATAATCATATGGGATATTCGGTTTTGTCCGGGGTTCTGGATTATTTTGGTAATTCAGCGATTGGATTACGAGGTGTGTCATGGATTAGTAGTCTGGTTAGTATAGGTTTGTTATTTGCAATTGGAAGGAAATGTTTTCCGAAAGGATTTGCAATGGTTCCTGCATTTTTGTTTTGCGCAATGGGTCTGGTAAATCAACTGGCTGTGCAGGGACGTGGTTATGCGTTGACGACCTGTCTCTACTTGGTTGCCTTTTACGAACTGATACAGATTATTGTAGAAGAGAAAAAAGAAAAAAGACATTATATTATATTTGGATGTTCACTTATCTGGTCTCTATATACCATAGCAAGTAGTGTATATTTTGTCATACCGATATGTGTGATTGGCGGGATTGTACTTTTGTTGCAGAAAAGAAACAGAGAGTTTGTAATGCTTTTTGTGACATCCATTATCAGCGCACTTGGTACAGTGGCTATGTATGCAGTTGTATGGTTGGCAATAGGCTCTAATTTGTTATCTAAGACACCAGATAGCGGTTGCTACGGACAGGGACATATTTCAATTATCCTGAATGCACCTTTTAAGGCATTACAGGCAGGCATTGACTATATGCTTGGAATGCCTTACATACAAAGTGTGGGGAGAGAAGGATATCTGCCCCGTTTTGGTGAGTGGATAAAAGCGTTAATGGATTATTATTATAGTGGACTGTCTGTATTCTTGATAATAGCGAGTATAATAGGATTATTAGCGATTATTTGGAAGATGATTCGTAAAGCAGAGGTACGAGAACATGGAATAATGGAGTGGTTTATTCTATTGTCTTTTGTATTAACACCTCTTATGCTTATCATACAGGCATCCCTTCCGTATTATCGGGTATTTTCCTATTTTGGAGTGCCGGTTGCAATGATGTTTACATGGCTTTTGACACGAATCGCTGTGGTTTGTAAAAAGCCCGGTCTTGCGTATGCAACAACTCTTTTTGCAGGAGCATTCTGTATTACAATATTGATATTGCCAGGTAGTAGAACGCAATATAGTGATAGAGAGGCTGCAATAGAAGATGTTCTTTCCCATATGAATATAGAAGAAGGGACAAAAGTATGCGTAACGGATTGCGATCAGGAATATCTGATGAAATATTTGTATGATATAGAAGAAGTACAGTATGCACCGGAAGATGCTGATTATGCGGTATTTGACAAATTACTATTGTCAGAGGAAGCTTTTCAACAGGCAAATGCGGCTGATTTTTGGAAATTTTATATAACACCGGAAGCAATTGCATGGAATAATATAGAAAAAACAATGGATAACTGTTATGAAAACGACAGATTTATTTTATATCAGAAAAAATAAAAAATGAAATATTATAAACATAAATATAAAAAAGCAAATGGAGGAACAACAATGAGAAGTGATAATGTAAAAAGCGGTATGCAGCAGGCACCGCACAGAAGTTTATTTAATGCACTTGGTTTTACAGAAGAAGAAATGAAAAAACCTATGGTCGGTATTGTAAGCTCTTATAATGAAATCGTACCCGGACATATGAATTTGGATAAAATTGTTAATGCAGTTAAATTGGGAGTAGCAGAAGCAGGTGGAGTTCCGGTTGTATTTCCGGCGATTGCGGTTTGTGATGGTATTGCTATGGGACATATCGGCATGAAATATTCTCTTGTAACAAGAGACTTGATTGCTGATTCTACAGAATGTATGGCACTTGCGCATCAGTTTGATGCACTTGTTATGGTGCCTAACTGCGACAAAAATGTACCGGGACTTTTGATGGCGGCAGCAAGAATCAATGTACCGACGGTGTTTGTTTCTGGTGGCCCGATGTTAGCCGGTCATGTAAAAGGACAGAAGAGAAGTCTTTCTTCCATGTTTGAAGCGGTTGGTTCTCATGCGGCGGGAACGATGACCGAAGAAGAAGTAAGAGAATTTGAAGAAAAGGTTTGTCCTACCTGCGGTTCCTGTTCCGGTATGTATACGGCAAATTCTATGAACTGCTTGACAGAAGCACTTGGTATGGGACTTCGTGGAAACGGAACAATTCCGGCAGTATATTCCGAAAGAATCAAGCTTGCAAAACACGCGGGTATGGCAGTTATGGATATGTATCATAAGAATATCAGACCAAGAGATATCATGACAAAAGAAGCAATTTTAAATGCTTTAACAATTGATATGGCACTTGGATGTTCCACAAACTCCATGCTTCACTTGCCGGCAATTGCGCATGAAGTTGGATTTGATTTTGATATTGCTTTTGCAAATGAAATCAGTGAGAAAACCCCGAATCTTTGTCACTTAGCGCCGGCAGGTCCTACATACATGGAAGATTTAAACGAAGCAGGTGGTGTCTATGCGGTTATGAAAGAACTGGCAGACATCGGATTGTTAAACACAGATTGTATGACAGTAACCGGCAAAACAGTTGGTGAAAATATTGCGAATGCAGTGAACACCAATACAGAAGTTATTCGTACGGTGGATAATCCGTATTCTAAGACAGGCGGTTTGGCCGTTCTGAAAGGTAATCTTGCACCGGATGGCAGTGTTGTTAAACGTTCTGCAGTTGTGGAAGAAATGATGGTACATGAAGGACCTGCGCGTGTATTTGATTGCGAAGAAGACGCGATTGATGCAATCAAAGGCGGTAAAATTGTGGCAGGAGATGTGGTTGTAATCCGTTATGAAGGTCCAAAAGGAGGACCGGGTATGCGTGAAATGTTAAATCCTACTTCCGCAATTGCAGGTATGGGCCTTGGCTCCAGTGTAGCACTTATTACAGACGGACGTTTCTCAGGTGCATCCCGTGGTGCTTCTATCGGACACGTTTCTCCGGAAGCAGCAGTGGGCGGACCAATTGCATTGATTGAAGAAGGCGATATTGTCAGCATCAATATTCCTGAAATGAAATTGGATGTGAAAGTATCCGATGAAGAAATGGCAGCCAGAAAAGCAAAATGGCAGCCGAGGGAACCAAAGATTACATCCGGTTATCTGTCAAGATATCGTGAACTCGTAACAAGTGGTAATCGTGGTGCAATTTTGGAAGTTCCGAATGCAAATAAGTAAATAATCTAAGGCATTGCAAAAAAACGATGCAAGGGAGAAGATTAAGGAGGAAAAGAGATGTTACTGACAGGTGCAGAAATCGTTGTAGAGTGTTTGAAAGAGCAGGGGGTTGATACTGTTTTCGGTTATCCCGGCGGAACTATTTTGAATGTATATGATGCTTTATATAAACATAGTAATGAAATAAATCATATTTTGACTTCTCATGAGCAAGGAGCTGCTCATGCGGCAGACGGTTATGCCAGAGCTACCGGTAAAGTAGGTGTGTGTCTGGCAACCAGTGGACCGGGTGCAACTAATCTGGTAACAGGTATTGCAACTGCCTATATGGATTCCGTACCGATGGTAGCCATTACTTGTAATGTAAATTTACCTTCGCTTGGAAAAGATTCTTTCCAGGAGGTAGATATTGCAGGTGTAACAATGCCGATTACAAAACATGGTTACATTGTAAAGGATGTTAATATTCTCGCAGATACATTGCGCAAAGCATTTTCGATTGCAAGAAGCGGAAGACCGGGACCGGTCTTGGTGGACATTACCAAAGATGTAACGGCGAATACTTGTGAGTATACATCGTTGGCAGTAGAGGAGGAAGCAATTGCAGTAAAATATACAGATGCAGAAATAGAGACGGCAATTGAACTGATTAAAGCAGCAAAGAAACCGTTTATTTATGTAGGTGGTGGTGCTGTTATTTCAGGAGCTGCTGAGGAAGTAAGAGCATTTGCAGATAAAGTAGATGCACCGGTGTGTGATACTTTAATGGGAAAAGGTGTTTTTGACGGACACGATGAACGTTACACCGGTATGATTGGTATGCATGGAACGAAAACATCTAATTTCGGAGTAAGTGAGTGTGATCTTCTGATTGCTCTTGGTGCAAGATTTTCTGACCGTGTTGTTGGTAATCCAAAGAAATTTGCGGAGAATGCAAAAGTGTTACATATTGATATTGATGCAGCGGAAATCAATAAAAACATTCGCACTGACGTATCCATTGTTGGGGATTTGAAAGAAGTTCTTGGTAAATTAAACGCAAAATTAGAAGGACAGAAGAATGACGAATGGATGGAGCATATTGCACAGCTTAAAGCTAAATATCCGTTAAATTATGATAGTTCTGTTTTGTCCTGTCCTTATGTAATGGAAGAAATTGATCGTGTAACAAAAGGTCAGGCAATTATTACAACAGATGTAGGACAGCATCAGATGTGGGCAGCACAGTATTACAAATATTCAAGTCCTCGTACCTTCCTTTCTTCCGGTGGTCTTGGAACGATGGGCTACGGACTTGGAGCATGTATCGGTGCACAGATGGGTAATCCGGACAAAGTATGTATCAATATTGCAGGTGATGGATGTTTCCGTATGAATATGAATGAACTGGCAACAGCAAGCCGTTACAATATACCAATTATTCAAGTGGTTATTAACAACCATGTTCTTGGAATGGTAAGACAGTGGCAGACCTTGTTCTATGGAGAACGTTATTCACAAACTGTATTAAATGACAAGGTTGATTTCTGTAAAGTTGCGGAAGGACTTGGATGTACGGCAATTCGTGTAACTAAGAAGGAAGAAGTTGCTCCGGCAATTGTGAAAGCAATGAAATTGAAAGCGCCTGTATTGATTGAATGTATTATTCAAGAAGATGATAAAGTATTCCCAATGGTACCGGCAGGTGCACCAATCAGTGAGGCTTTTGATGCACAGGATTTAGCTTCAAAGTCAGAAATTGAGTAATATTGTATTGCTCGAAAAAGTATAGATAAAAGAGTAAAGATTATATAAAAACAGACTGGAAATGTCTTATGAGGAAAAAGTGGATAAAAACAATCATTATTATAGTGTTCCTTGTACTGATTCAGTTCATGGCAGTTTATGTTGGATTAGCAATCTATTACAAGAATGCATTTGAATATGGTACATGGATTAATGGTATTTATTGTACTGGCAAAAGTATTGATGAAGTCAATGAAGAACTTGTAGGGCAATTCCAGTATGATGGTATTACAATTTATGATAAAAACCAGAATTCCTATTTTATCAGTGCACAAGATATTGCCTATCAGTTTGATTTTAAAGAAGCACTAAAAATTTATTTGGGACAGCAAAATTCCTGGCTGTGGATAGATAGTTTCTGGAAAGTCAGAAAAGATAACTTAACACCTGTTGTTTCTTTTGATAAAGCACAAATGGATGCTTGTATAGAACAAATTCCATTTCTGTTAGAAGGAAAACAAGAGGATAGAAAAGTAGCAATTATTAAAACGAATCAAGGCTATGAACTTTTGAACGAAAGAACAGAAGTGCTGAATGTGGATGAAGCAAAACAGGCAATTTTACAGGCTGTTGAGAATTCGGAAACAGAGATTTCTTTGGAAGAAGCTTCTTGTTATCATGATTTAGAGATGACACCGCAAATGCAGGAAACCATGAAGCAATGGGAAATGGTAGACGAATTTCAGAATTGTGGCATTGTTTATCAGATGGGAGAAGAACAGATTCCGATAGATGCTTCCGTTGTATGTGACTGGATTTTACTCGATGAGAACGGTGATTTTGTATTAGATGATACCGGAGCGTTACAAGTGCGGGAAAATGCGATAGAAGAGTTTGTCAATACACTTGCAAAGGAGTACGATACGGTAGGTGGCACCCATATTTTTTCATCGACAAGAGGTGACTTGGTTACGATTGAAGGTGGTACATATGGCAATAAGCTGGATATAAAAGCAGAAATCTCTTATTTGGAAGAAGCTTTTGCGGGGAAAGTAAAAGAAGTACATACACCGGCATATACGCAGATGGGAATGCAGCAAGGGAAAGATGATATCGGAAATACCTACATTGAAGTTGATATGACAGAGCAGATGATGTATTTCTATCAAAAAGGTGAATTGGTTGTGGAAACGCCTATTGTTACCGGAAATACGTCCAGACGGATGGGAACACCGGAAGGAGTAAACTACGTTTACATGAAACAAACCGACCGTATTTTGCGAGGAGAGGGCTATGCCTCTCATGTGAATTTCTGGATGCCGGTAAAAGGAAATATTGGAATCCATGATGCTTCGTGGCGGAGTAATTACGGTGGTAATATATACAAGACAAATGGTTCTCATGGTTGTATCAATACACCGTATGAGGCGATGGCAAAAATTTATGAACTGGCAGAAGTAGGAACGCCGGTTGTTATGTTTTATTAGAACGATTTATCATTATTTTGAATTGAAATGCTTAGAAAATGAAAGTTTTTTAACAATGTAATTGACTAAAGCGTAGGAAAAATGTAAAATGTTTCTTAGTTTATAAAAATTTAATCATAACTGGAGGAGAAAAAAGTGTCTAGAGTATACAATTTTTCAGCAGGTCCGGCAGTTTTACCTGAAGAAGTATTAAAAGAAGCTGCAGAGGAAATGTTAGACTATAAGGGAACCGGAATGTCTGTGATGGAGATGAGTCATCGTTCCAAAGCTTACGATACCATTATCAAAGAAGCAGAAGCAGACTTAAGAACCTTATTAAATATTCCGGATAATTATAAAGTTTTATTTTTGCAGGGTGGCGCAAGCTTAATCTTCGCGTCTGTACCGATGAACCTGATGAAAAATCGTAAAGCTGGATATATTTTGACCGGTCAGTGGGCGAAGAAAGCATATCAGGAAGCAAAGATTTACGGTGAAGCAGTAGAACTTGCTTCTTCCGCAGATGAGACTTTCTCTTACATACCGGATTGCTCCGATTTACCGATTACAGATGATATGGACTATGTTTATATCTGTGAAAATAACACAATTTACGGAACAAAATTCCAGACCTTACCAAATACAAAAGGAAAAATCCTTGTTTCTGACGTATCATCCAGTTTCTTATCAGAGCCAATGGATATCAGTAAATATGGTATGGTTTATGCAGGTGTACAGAAGAACGTTGGTCCTGCGGGTACTCAGGTTGTTATTATTCGTGAAGACCTTCTTACAGATGATGTATTACCGGGAACACCTACGATGATGAAATATAAGATTCACGCAGATAATGAGTCTTTATATAATACACCTCCAAGTTACGGTATTTATATTTGTGGTAAAGTATTCAAATGGCTTCTTAAGAACGGCGGTTTGGAAGCTATGAAAGAATTAAATGAGAAAAAAGCTAAGATTTTATACGATTTCTTAGATGAGAGCAGCTTATTCAAAGGAACTGTTCGTAAAGAAGACCGTTCTTTGATGAACGTACCATTTGTTACAGGAAATGATGAAACGGATGCTAAGTTTATCAAAGAAGCAACTGCTGCTGGTTTCGTGAATTTAAAAGGACACCGAAGCGTTGGTGGTATGCGTGCAAGTATCTACAATGCTATGCCAATTGAAGGTGTTGAGAAGTTAGTTGCATTTATGAGAGAATTTGAAGCAAATAATAAATAAGATAGTTACGGAGAAAAGAGGAAATAAAAATGTTTAAGTATCATTGTTTAAATCCAATCGCAGAAGTAGGTCTTGTGAAATTCAGCGATCAGTATACAAAAACAGAAGATGTAAATGAAGCAGACGGTATTTTAGTCAGAAGTGCTGCCATGCATGATATGGAATTGCCGGAAAATCTTCTTGCAATTGCCAGAGCGGGCGCAGGCGTTAATAATATTCCATTAGATAAGTGTGCAGAGAAGGGTATCGTTGTATTTAATACTCCGGGTGCAAATGCCAATGGTGTAAAAGAGCTTGTTATTGCAGGTATGCTTCTTGCATCCAGAGATATTGTGGGTGGTATTGAATGGGTAGCCGAAAACAAGGACGATGAGAATATTGCCAAAACAGCAGAGAAAGCAAAGAAAAACTTTGCCGGAACAGAAGTTCAGGATAAAAAATTAGGTATTATCGGTCTTGGTGCTATCGGTGTTAAAGTTGCTAACGTTGCAAAACACATGGGCATGGAAGTATATGGATATGATCCATATGTATCAGTTGATGCTGCTTGGAATTTGAGCCGTGATGTTAAACACGTTCTGAATGTAGATGAAATTTATGAGAATTGTGATATTATCACAATCCATGTTCCTTTGATGGACGCAACCAAAGGAATGATTAACAAAGAAGCTATTGATAAAATGAAAGATGGCGTAATCTTACTGAACTTTGCAAGAGACCTTCTTATGGACGAAAAAGATGTTCTGGATGGCATTGCAGCAGGTAAGGTGCGTAAATATGTAACAGACTTCCCGAATACTACAACAGCAGGAAAAGAAGGATGTATTGTAATTCCTCATTTAGGAGCTTCTACCGAAGAATCCGAAGATAACTGTGCAAAAATGGCAGTAAAAGAGATGATGGATTATTTAGAAAACGGTAATATCATCAACAGTGTAAACTATCCGAAATGTGATATGGGTGTTTGTGTAAAAGCCGGTCGTGTTGCAATTTTCCATAAGAATATTGCCAATATGATTACAAAATTTACAGCATGCTTTGGTGATGCAGGAATTAACATTTCTGATATGACTAATAAGTCTAAAGGAGAAGTTGCTTACACAATGTTAGATATTGAAGCACCTGCTTCGGAAGAGATTGTTAAGAAATTAGAAGCTATCGAAGGCGTGTTCCGTGTAAGAGTTGTAAAATAAGAGTTAAATGATAATAAGAAATAGAGGCGCAAGCGATAAGAGCTTGCGCCTTCTTTAATTGAGGTTATTTGCCATGTGGGAGAAATTTCCGGAACCGTCATTTAATTCCGATTGTAATTGTTCCTCCGCTTTGACAGAAGCTTCGCTGGCAAGATCCATATAAAGAATGAAAACATCTTCTAAGGACATCCCTTTTTCTCTGGCAATTTCTTCCATAACAGGGCGCAACGCATCAAGCTGATAGGAAATTTGTGTTTTTTGTGGATCGATATCGGCTAATGCCTTTTCTGCGAAAGCGTTGATTTTATTAAGAATTTCTATATGTTCTGCTGTCATAGATTCACTTCCTTTTCTTAGATTAACATTGTTATTTTAACACCAGATGCTTGTGCTGTATAGGCATTTTTGCTAAAATAAAAAGAAAGATTTTACGAATAGGAGAAATGAAATGGCGAATATAATCCCTTTTAAAGCAATCAGACCAAGAACCGATTTGGTAGAGCAGATAGCAGCTTTACCATATGATGTATATAGCAGAGAGGAAGCAAGGGAAAAGGTAAAAAATGATTCTTATTCTTTTCTTAGAATTGACAGACCGGAGACGCAGTTCCCGGAGGATTATGATATGTATGCACCGGAAGTATATGAGAAAGCACATGATATGCTCTGGGAGATGGTGAAAAATGGTGAGTTTGTTACCGAAGACAAACCGGCTTATTATGTGTACGAACTTGTTATGAACGGCAGATCTCAGGTGGGAATTGCTGCTTGTGCTTCGGTGGATGATTATGAGAATCAGTTGATTAAGAAACACGAAAATACAAGAGCTGATAAAGAAGCTGACCGTATTCGCCATGTGGATATCTGTAATGCACAGACAGGCCCGATTTTCCTCGCTTATCGAAGAAGAGAAGAGATTGAGAAACAGGTAGAAATGGCAATGCAGAAAACACCTGTATATGATTTTACGGCGGACGATGGTATTACACATCGGATTTGGGTAATTGATGAAGGAGAAGCTGTAGCGACGATTCAGAATGGATTTGCACAGGTAGATTCCGTTTATATTGCAGACGGACATCATCGTTGTGCTTCTGCGGTGAAGGTTTCTTTGAAAAGAAGAGAGGTGAATCCTGATTATACAGGAAAAGAACCGTTTAATCATTTCCTTTCTGTTATTTTTCCGGATGATCAGCTTATGATTATGGATTATAATCGTGTTTTGAAATCTTTAAACGGTTATACGGAAGAAGAGTTTCTTGCGAAGGTACAGGAAATATTTATAACAGAAGAAAGCGGAATAGAACCATATCATCCAACCCAAAAAGGTGAAATGGGAATGTACTTACAGGGAATATGGTACAAACTCACGATTAAACCGGAAATGTTGAAGGGTGATCCGGTAAAAGATCTGGATGTTTCTATTTTACAGGATTATTTACTGAGTCCGGTTTTAGATATTTTAGACCCGAAAACAGACGGGCGAATCGATTTTGTTGGTGGAATCAGAGGGCTTAAGGAACTTGAGAGAAGAGTACATACGGATTGTAAAGTGGCATTTTCTATGTATCCGACAAGTATTCACGAATTATTTGCAGTTTCTGATGCCGGAAAGTTGATGCCACCGAAGTCAACATGGTTTGAACCAAAGCTTCGCAGTGGTCTTTTAATACATTCTTTAGAAGAATAAAATGGTTCGGACTAAGAAAAGGAAAGGGTGATGAAATGAATAAGAAACTATATAAATTAATGAATTGGCCGGCTATTGAAGGAATTATTTATTCCGAAGAAGATAATCCGCATGAAATATTAGGTGCTCATGTGGCAGGAAGCAGTGTTTTGATACAGACGTTCCAGCCGGGAGCGAAAAGTATTCGGATTCAGCCGGAAAAAGGGGATAAAAGCTATAAGATGGAACTTGCGGACGAGGAAGGTTTCTTTGCAGCACTTGTTTCCGGTAAAACAATTTTTGAATATGAATATCTGATTGAATATGAAGACGGCAGTTTGAAAAAAGTAAAAGATGCTTATAATTTCAAGCCACAGATTACCAAAGAAGATACCGATAAATTCAATGCTGGTATTCATTATAATATTTATGAAAAGCTGGGTGCCCATCCAATGAAGTTAGATGGCGTAGATGGTGTTTATTTTGCAGTATGGGCACCAAATGCGGTACGTGTCAGTACCGTAGGTGACTTCAATGGTTGGGACGGAAGAGTACACCAGATGAGAAGATTGTGGGACTCCGGTATTTTTGAAATATTTGTTCCGGGAGCAAAGATTGGTGATTGCTATAAGTTTGAATTAAAGGTAAAAGGGGGACTAACCTATTTGAAGGCAGACCCTTATGCGTTTGGACAGCAGCTTCGTCCGGATACAGCTTCTGTGGTGCGTGAAATCAATGGTTTTGATTGGGAAGACCAGAAGTGGATGAAGAACCGCAAGAAAGCACAAGCAGCGAATGCACCAATGAGTGTTTATGAACTACATCTGGGCTCCTTTGCAAAGCCTGAGGATGGCAGAATATTTTATAATTATAGAGAACTAGCACCGAAGATTATTGATTATGTGAAGAAAATGAATTATACCCATATTGAACTGATGCCGGTTATGGAACATCCGCTTGATGGTTCATGGGGGTATCAAGTAATCGGCTACTATGCACCGACGGCGCGATATGGAACGGCAGACGATTTTATGTTTTTTATGAATGAACTGCACAAAGCGGGAATTGGTGTTATTTTGGATTGGGTACCGGCGCATTTCCCAAGAGATTCTTACGGACTTGCTAATTTTGATGGTACCTGTCTGTATGAGCATATGGACCCGCGGAAAGGGTGTCATCCGCATTGGGGGACTTTGATTTATAATTACGGCAGACCGGAAGTAAAGAATTATCTGATTGCGAATGCTTTGTATTGGATTGAACAATACCATGCAGACGGCATTCGGATGGATGCAGTTGCTTCCATGCTTTATTTAGATTACGGCAAGAATGATGGAGAATGGGTTGCCAATATGTATGGCGGCAACGAAAATCTGGAAGCTGTAGAATTTTTGAAACATCTTAATTCGATTGTGAAAAAGAGAGACGATGGTACATTGATGATTGCTGAGGAATCTACCGCATGGCCGAAAGTAACCAGTGATGTGGAAGAGGATGGACTCGGATTTGATATCAAATGGAACATGGGCTTTATGAATGACTATTTAAGCTATATTCAGAATGACCCGTATTTTCGTTCCGGTAGTCATAATAATCTTACCTTCAGTATGATTTATGCTTACAGTGAGAAGTTTATGCTTGTCTTTTCACATGATGAAGTTGTTCATGGAAAAGCAACAATGCTTGGGAAAATGCCGGGTGAACGCAAAGACCAGTTCGCTAACTTGAGACTGACCTTTGGCTATTTGATGACACATCCGGGTAAAAAACTGCTTTTTATGGGACAAGATATCGGTGAATATGATGAATGGAATGAAGAACGTGCCGTAGAGTGGAATCTGTTGGAGTATGATGAGCATAAAAAGTTGAATCAGTTAATGGCAGATTTGAACAAACTATATGTAACAACTCCTGCTATGTATCAAAGAGATGATTCTTGGGAAGGTTTTGAATGGATTAACTGCATCACGCCACAGGCTTGTATGTTATCTTATCTTCGAAAAGCGGAGAAGCCGGAAGAAACTTTGGTTGTAGTAGCTAATTTTGCAAACGCCAAGCAGGATTTTACGGTAGGGGTTCCGTTTGAAGGAAAATATAAGGAAATTCTGAATACAGATGCGGAAGTATATGGTGGAAGCGATATGGTTAACAGTGAGGTAAAACATGCCATAGACAAAGAATGGGATGGCAAACCTTATGCAATTGAAATGGAAAGTGCACCACTTTCTATGAGTATCTTTAGCTATACACCATATACGAAGGAAGAAAAGGCAGAAATAGAAAGAGCAAAAGCAGAAGCAATTCGGAAAGCAAAAGAAGAGGAAGAAAAGAGAGCTGCCGAAGAAGCTGCCAGAATTACTGCATTAGAGGCTGAGGCTGCTAAAGAAGCTGCACAAAGAGCTATTGAGGAAGCAAATGCAAAGGCAAAAGCAGCAAATGAAGCGGCAGAAAAATTGAAGAAGATCAAAGCAGGAAAGACAACTGCTGTACAAACAAACACAAAAAAAGCGAGTACCACAAAAACAAGTACCGCAAAAACAAGTACCAAAAGCAAAACCGTCAAAAAGAAAGTATGATGTAGAATTTAGAGAAGTAAAGGTTGGAGAAAAATGAGCACAACAGAAGAAATAGATATTGACTTAATACAGTCTTATTTGCAGCAATTACCGGATGCAGCACTACGATTCGGTGTACGTGTGCTGTTAGCACTGCTTGTATTTGTAATTGGTTCACAGTTTATTCGGCTGGTGCGTAAAATTTTCAAAAAATCCATGAAACGCAGTAATGCGGATGTCGGTGTGGTACAGTTTTTGGATTCTTTTATTAAAATTTCACTCTACGTGTTACTGGTATTTCTGATTGCATCAGGTTTTGGTCTGGATGCGGCCAGTGTTGTAGCTTTGCTTGGATCGGCAGGAGTAGCGATTGGTCTTGCAGTGCAAGGAAGTCTTTCGAATTTTGCAGGCGGTGTTTTGATTTTACTATTGAAACCGTTTAAAGTGGGGGACTATATTATTGCGGGCGCGAATGAAGGAAATGTGAATGAGATTCAAATTTTTTATACCAAACTGACTACGGCAGATAATCGTGTTGTTATTATTCCGAACGGTGATTTGGCAAATTCCAGTATAACAAATGCAAGTGCTATGACAATGCGCCGTATAGATATTCCGGTAGGAATTTCTTATAAGGCAGATATTAAAGTGGCAAGAGAAGCATTGATGAAGTTGTTGGATAATGATGATAAGGTATTACAGAATCAAGAGAAGAAAGTGTTTGTAGATGAACTTGGAGACAGCGCGGTAAAATTAGTCGTTCGCTGTTACGCAACAACAGACGATTTCTGGGAAACAAAATGGCGCTTGACCGAAGGAGTCAAATGTTCTTTGGATGAAGTCGATATTGAAATTCCGTATAATCAGGTGGATGTGCATTTAAATTCTCGCACTTAATGAAATTTTAAAAATTTTACAAAAAGGGGTAATTCATTCTTGCAAAAAAGAGGATTACCCCTTATAATAACATTTGTGTTTAGTAACGAGCTGGAATGGCGCAGTCGGTAGCGCAACTGATTCGTAATCAGTAGGTCGAGGGTTCAAGTCCCTTTTCCAGCTCTTTTTTCATGTCTAAAATGTGATATGAGTGATGTGGCGGATAAGAAATGAGGGTTCTATGAAGTTTATTGCATTAGCAGCACCGGAAACGATTACGGACAAAAACATTTTGAAAGAAGAATTTAAAGCTGCAAAACAAGTGGGAGAAGGAAGAATGGGAGAACATCATTTCTTTTACCGCTATTTTATTAGTGTAAAATATACTTCTTATGAGAAAATCAGACATGCATTTCTGAGAGAAGAGAGTGGTGAATGCGGTGAATTCCTTTTAAAAGAATTTTATCTGATTCTTCTATTGGAAGACGCAAAGGAAGAATGTAAGCTACGGTTTGAACGGAGGGAGAATGCGCAGGCAGTACTGGCTTTTCTGGGAGAAAACTATCCGCAGATTGAAATCGGATACAAAAAGCCGGATAAAATGATTTGAGTGGGAAATAATGTATTGGTCTGGGTATAAAGTCCTAACGAAACAACAAGTACAACACCTTGACAGAAAAAACCTTCATGATACAATATGTAGTGTGATAACAATTAGTTCGCAAGGAAAGAGTGGTTGAGGTAGTATGAAGATTATTAAACGAAGCGGTGCAGAAGTAACTTTTGATTTGGACAAAATTATTGCTGCCATCAAAAAAGCAAATAGTAGTGTAAGAGATGCGGACAAGTTAACAGAAGATGAAATTGACTCTATTGCAGAAGTGGTTGCGGACCATTGTGCTGAAATGAAACATTCTCCGAGTGTGGAAGAAATTCAGGATATGGTAGAGAACCAGTTGATGAAATATAATGCCTATACAATGGCAAGAAATTATATTACTTATCGTTATAAACGTGCACTCGTGCGTAAATCAAATTCTACAGACGAACAGATTCTGAGCCTTCTTGAATGTAATAATGAAGAAGTGAAGCAGGAAAATTCTAATAAAAATCCAACCGTGAACAGCGTGCAGCGTGATTACATGGCGGGTGAGGTTAGTAAGGATATTACAAAGAGATTTTTGCTACCGCCGGAGATTGTAGAAGCACATGAACAGGGAATTATTCATTTTCATGATGCGGATTATTTTGCACAGCATATGCACAATTGTTGTCTTGTGAATTTAGAAGATATGTTACAGAATGGTACTGTTATCAGCGAGACAATGATTGATGCACCGAAAAGTTTTTCGACTGCTTGTAATGTGGCAACGCAGTGTATTGCACAGATTGCAAGTTCTCAGTACGGTGGTCAGAGTATTTCATTAGCACATCTTGCGCCATTTGTACAGATAAGTCGTGAAAAATTCCGCGTAGAGGTAGCGGAAGAAATGAACAAGATGAATATTGAGTTGTCACAGGAACAAATCAATGAAATTGCAGAAATGCGTGTGCGGGAGGAAATTAACCGAGGCGTACAGATGATTCAGTATCAGGTGATTACACTGATGACAACGAATGGACAGGCACCGTTTGTTACGGTATTTATGTACATTGATGAGGTGCCGGAAGGTCAGACAAGAGACGACCTTGCTATGATAATTGAAGAGATGTTAAATCAACGTATTCGAGGTGTGAAGAACGAAAAGGGAGTTTATATTACTCCGGCATTCCCGAAATTGATTTACGTTTTGGAAGAAGATAATATTCATGAAGATAGTAAATATTGGTATTTGACCAAGCTTGCAGCACAGTGTACTGCAAAGAGAATGGTACCGGATTATATTTCTGAGAAAATCATGAAAAAGTTAAAGAGTGGAAATTGTTATACCTGTATGGGATGTCGTTCCTTCTTAACCGTATACCATGATGAAAATGATAATCCAAAATTCTACGGAAGATTTAACCAAGGTGTAGTTACTTTAAATTTAGTAGATATTGCCTGCTCCTCCGGTAAAGATATGGATAAATTTTGGAAGATATTTGATGCAAGGCTGGAGCTTTGCAAGAGGGCACTGATGTGCAGACATAATCGTTTGAAGGGAACACCTTCGGATGTGGCTCCGATTCTCTGGCAGTACGGTGCATTGGCACGTTTGAAAAAAGGTGAAAAAATTGACAAACTGCTTTACGGTGGCTATTCCACCATTTCTCTTGGCTACGCGGGACTTTGTGAGTGTACTCGATATATGACCGGAAAATCGCATACCAACCCGGAAGCAACTCCGTTTGCACTTGAAGTAATGCATCACTTGAATAATGCGTGTAAGAAATGGGCAAAGGAAACCAATATTGATTTTAGTTTGTATGGAACACCTTTGGAATCCACGACTTATAAGTTTTCTAAATGCCTGCAGAAACGTTTCGGTATAATAGAAGGTGTTACGGATAGAAATTACATTACGAATAGCTATCACGTACATGTTTCAGAGAATATCAATGCGTTTGATAAATTGACATTTGAAGCACAGTTTCAGGAATTGTCACCGGGTGGTGCTATCAGTTATGTAGAAGTTCCGAATATGGAGAATAATATTGATGCTGTTTTGGCAGTTATGAAGCACATATATGACAATATTATGTATGCGGAATTAAATACGAAGAGTGATTATTGTCAGATGTGTAATTATCATGGTGAGATTAAGATTGTAAAAGATGAACATGGTAAACTGGTATGGGAATGTCCGAATTGCGGAAACAGAGAGCAGGATAAAATGAATGTGGCAAGGCGTACCTGTGGTTATATTGGTACACAATACTGGAATCAGGGACGTACACAGGAAATTCAAGAGAGGGTTCTGCATTTGTAAACGGCGGTAGTTTCAGCAAGTATATTGGTAAGCGTATAGAGCATGGAGGCGCGAGATGTTTTATTCGGAGATAAAAGGCTATGATATTGCAAATGGTCCGGGAGTTCGGGTAACGCTCTTTGTCAGTGGTTGTACGCATCATTGCAAAGGCTGCTTTAATGAAATGACATGGGACTTTCAATACGGCAGAGAGTTTGACAAGGAGGCAGAAGAGAAGATACTGAAAGCATTAGAACCATCTTATATAGCAGGTCTTACTTTACTGGGAGGAGAACCGATGGAATACGTAAATCAGCAAGGTGTTCTGCCGCTTCTGCGAAAAGTAAAAGAGGAGTATCCAAATAAAACCATATGGTGTTATACCGGTTATCTATATGAGAAGGAGCTTCTGGATGTTTTTTGTAAAAAATGGAAGGAAACAGAGGAAATACTATCTTACTTAGATGTGATAGTAGATGGAGAATTTGTGGAAGAAAAGAAGGATATCAGTTTGCGCTTTCGTGGTTCTTCCAACCAGAGAATTATTGATGTAAGAAAATCCAGACAGGCAGGGAATGTTGTTCTGTGGAGTGATGATATTTAGCAAAAAGTCAGGCTATTAGGCCTGACTTTGATTTTTTTCACTGGCTGAGTGTGTTTGTTTTCTTTTTGTAATAATGCTCTAAGGTTTGAATGATTTTATATAAGCCCATAGCAATGGCACATAAGATCATAATTGAAGTAATAACCATGTTTAGTTGGAATACCTGAGAACCGTAGATAATCAGATAACCAAGTCCCTGTCTGGCGGCAAGGAATTCACCAATAATGACACCAACCAGCGAAAGACCGATATTAACTTTCATATTACTCAGAATCATAGGAATGGAACTGGGAAGAATAACCTTGAACAGAGCATCCTTTCGATTACCGCCTAGAGTATAAATCAGTTTTAACATATCCTCATCTGCCTGACAGAAACCAGTATATAAACTGATAATAGAACCGAATACGGCAACGGAGATACCGGCAACGATAATTGTTCTTGAACCCGTACCAAGCCAGACAATTAACAGTGGTGCCAGAGCAGATTTTGGAAGGGAATTCAGAACAACCAGATAAGGTTCCAGAATTTCAGACAAAATGCTTCGGTACCAGAGTAAGGTAGCCAGAGCGAGACTGAAAAAAGTAACAAGCAGAAAACTGACAATGGTTTCTAATAGAGTAATACCGGTATGTTTGAAAAAGGATAAATCCATTATCATTTCGTATAGGTAATGAAGAATGGCGGTTGGTGAGCTGAAAAAGAAGATATCAACATAACCGACGCGTGTCGTATATTCCCATAAGAAAAGAAAAACAAGAAGTATCAACAGTCGGAAAAGAGTAATCCGGTGATGATGTTTACGGTGTTCAAGTACATATGCCTGTTGATTGGTCAGATTAAGTGATTTCGTTTTCTGAAAGATCATCGGATAACTCCTTCCATAAAAGATTAAAATAAGTCTGATAGATTGGTGTTGCACGTATAGCAAGGGGAGATGTGCGATCAATCTCGAAATGAATTGGCAGTTCATGTTTTATTGTGGCAGGTCTTTTGGATAAAACAAGAACTCTGTCTGCAAGTGTAATTGCTTCGGATAAATCATGAGTAATTAAAATAGCAGTTTTGCCGGTGCTGCGGATGATATTGCCAATATCAGCAGATACGGTTAAACGAGTCTGAAAATCTAATGCACTGAAAGGTTCATCCAGAAGAAGTAAATCCGGTTTGATTGCCATAGTACGGATGAGTGCAGCGCGTTGGCGCATGCCACCGGATAATTCGGAAGGCTTTTTATCCCGAAAAGAATACAAACCATAATCCTTTAAAAGCTGTAGTACATAATCTGTATTTTCTTTGGTGATTGCTTTATTTAATTCCAGTCCAAGGATGACATTCTGGTAAATGGTTCGCCATTCAAACAGATGATCATGTTGTAGCATATAACCAATTGTAGAGGCGGAACCGAAGGTAAGAGAACCCTTTTCCGGTTTCAGCAAACCTGCAATAATGGAGAGAAGTGTAGATTTGCCACATCCGCTTGGACCAGCAATAGCAAGAAATTCGCCTTCTCTTACCTGAAAAGAAATTTCGGATAAAGCAGGTGTTTCGCTTTTGAGATTGTGATATGCGTAAGACACATTATCTAAAGATAAAACAGGCTGCATTCTAATAACTCTCCCTATGTTTATAAGATATTTTATGATAAAATTAAAAATATGTGTTTCAAATGGGAATATCTGTATAAAAATAGCGGTTTTGATTGAAATAACATATTTTTTATGGTATCATCAAATTTAGATTTAATAAACTGGAGGTTTTGTAGCATGGCACAGCTTTGGGGTGGACGATTCACCAAAGAAACAGACAAGCTGGTATACAATTTTAATGCTTCGATTTCTTTTGATCAGAAATTTTATGTACAAGATATTGAAGGAAGCATTGCACATGTTGTTATGCTGGAGAAGCAGGGAATTCTTACAAAAGAAGAAAAGGATGCGATTGTAAAAGGCTTGACCGGAATCAGACAAGATGTAGAAAATGGTACTTTGCAGATTACGGAAGAGTATGAAGATATTCACAGTTTTGTGGAAGCGAACCTGATTGAACGAATCGGAGATGCCGGGAAAAAATTGCATACCGGAAGAAGTCGTAATGATCAGGTAGCGCTTGATATGAGAATGTACACCAGAATGGAAGTACTTGCGGTAGATAGTCTGGTGAAAACGTTATTGGAAACTCTTCTGAAAATTATGGAAGAAAATACCGAAACTTATATGCCGGGATTTACCCATTTGCAGAAGGCGCAGCCGGTAACTTTGGCACATCATATCGGAGCATATTTTGAAATGTTTAAGCGTGACAGACTTCGTATGAAGGATATTTATCACCGTATGAATTATTGTCCGCTTGGAGCAGGGGCTTTAGCGGGAACAACATATCCGCTTGACCGCCATTATACAGCTTCTTTGCTTGGGTTCGAAGGACCGACTTTGAATAGTATGGATTCGGTATCTGACAGGGACTATGTGATTGAATTTTTATCGGCGCTTTCTACCATTATGATGCACCTTAGCAGATTTTGCGAAGAAATCATTATCTGGAATTCCAATGAATATCGTTTTGTAGAAATTGATGATGCATATTCTACT
>JAFSHK010000011.1 GCA_017440375.1 Lachnospiraceae bacterium | reverse complement strand
TACACATTATTCATCTTTTCAATAGAACCGGAAATCTTATTAGCAGAATCTGTAATTTGCTTATAAATTTCAGAAGACTGTTTGGAGAATTCACCCATCTGTTTTGCAATAATACCGAATCCTGCTCCGGCAGCACCAACTCTGGCTGTTTCGATAGAAGCGTTTAATGCCATGATAGTCTGTTTGGAAGCAATTGCTTCCAGTTCTTTGGTACATTGCTTGATGGTGCTGATTGTTTCAGTAGCAGTAGCAAGCTCACTTTCCCAAACATCCAGTTTTTTATACTGGGTGGAATTTAAGTATTCCTGTTTAACAATTCTGTTGATGACAGTTTCTAATAAAGAAGCAGCAGCGGAAAGTGTTTTAGCAGAATTGCTGTCTGCATCTGTATCTTTAGGAAAACCACCAATAACAGCACCTATTTTTTCGTTGTTTAATATGATATCAACAGAAAAATCCAGTCCGTTTTCCTTACATTTCTGTATATCAAAGCTTGTATAATTACTTCCTCTGGTAATATTGTTACCGTCAATGTCGACAATTACTGCAGCAAGACCGGTTGCAGTAGAAAAATCATTCTGTATCTGTTGTAAGATGTTTAAATCCATAAAATCTGTAACCTTCAAAATATGTCCTCCTTTTACAAATGTATGTAGACATCATTATAGCACTTTTTAGGACAAATTGCACTTGAATTTTGTACCTATGAAGAAATTTTTATATAATTTTAAAGCAAGGTGTCAAGAAAAAATACTTGACAGCTATTATGACATATAGTAAAATGGCAAAGGTTGAGTAATAGCTATCAATCTGATGGGAGTGAAATCATGGAGAAAATCGTTGAACAGGGTTTACTGTATGATTTTTATGGAGAATTATTGACAGAGCATCAGAAACAAGTATACGAAGGTGTTGTGTACGAGAACCTATCGCTTGGTGAGATTGCTTCCGAGCAGGGAATCAGCAGACAAGGTGTACACGATATTGTGAAGCGATGCGATAAAGCACTTCAGGATTATGAACAGAAATTGAAGTTGATTGCCAGATTTATGAAAATTCAGAAACAAATTCAAGAAATTGATAGGTTATCTGAGCTTTATGAGCAAAATGAGATAGAAGATAAGTCGATGTATTGTCAGAAAGTAAGAAAATTATCGGCAGACATTTTAAAAGAGTTGTAAACAAGAAGGGCAAGGTAGTATATGGCATTTGAGAGTTTAACGGATAAACTACAGAATGTATTTAAAAACTTGAGAAGCAAGGGCCGTTTAACAGAGGAAGATGTCAAAGTTGCATTGAAAGAAGTTAAAATGGCTTTGCTAGAAGCCGATGTTAACTTCAAAGTCGTAAAGCAGTTTGTGAAATCCGTCGAGGAGAGAGCGATTGGTGTTGACGTATTAAACGGTTTGAATCCGGGACAGATGGTTATCAAAATCGTAAACGAAGAGATGGTTAATCTGATGGGTTCGGATACGACTGAGATACAGTTACAGCCCGGAAAATCAATTACGATTATTATGATGTGCGGTTTACAGGGTGCTGGTAAAACAACTACAACCGCGAAGATAGCCGGAAAGATGAAGTTAAAAGGTAAGAAGCCATTGTTAGTAGCTTGTGATGTATATCGTCCGGCAGCAATTAAGCAGTTACAGATAAATGGTGAGAAACAGCAGGTGGATGTTTTTTCTATGGGAGAAAATCACAAGCCGGTTGATATTGCCAAGGCAGCATTGGAGCATGCACAGAAAAATGGTCACAATATTGTAATTTTGGATACCGCAGGTCGTCTTCATATTGATGAAGAAATGATGGCAGAATTACAGGAAATTAAAGCAAGCGTAGATGTGCATCAGTCATTGCTTGTAGTAGATGCTATGACGGGTCAGGACGCTGTTAATGTTGCAAAAGATTTTGATGATAAAGTAGGGATTGACGGAGTTATTTTATCCAAGATGGATGGTGACTCACGAGGTGGTGCAGCCTTATCAATTAAGGCAGTAACAGGCAAGCCTATTTTATATATTGGTATGGGCGAAAAGCTTTCCGATTTGGAGCAGTTTTATCCGGATCGTATGGCAAACCGAATCTTAGGTATGGGCGATGTGCTTACTCTGATTGAAAAAGCCCAGCAGAACATTGATATTGATGAAGAAAAAGAAAAGCAGATGGCAGCTCGCATGAAAAAGGGCAAGTTCGATTTTGAGGACTATCTGGAGAGTATGAAGCAGATGCGTAATATGGGTGGTTTTTCCAGTATTCTGAGTATGTTGCCCGGTATGAATAAGCAGATGGGCGACATCGAATCCATGATAGACGAGAAGCAAATCAATCGAATGGAAGCGATTGTTCTTAGTATGACGCCGGAGGAAAGACAGAATCCGAAGTTATTAAATCCAAGCAGAAAGCATCGTATTGCAAAAGGTGCCGGAGTGGATATCAGTGTTGTAAATCGTTTCATCAAACAGTTTGAGCAATCACAGAAAATGATGAAACAGTTGCCCGGTATGATGGGCGGTAAACGTGGTCGTGGCATGTTTGGCGGCATGGGAAAATTCCCGTTTTAAGCTATAAGACATGATAAATAATAATTTTTTACAATGGAGGCAAACAAAAATGGCAGTTAAAATCAGATTAAGAAGAATGGGACAGAAGAAAGCTCCTTTTTACAGAATCGTAGTAGCAGATTCCAGATCCCCAAGAGATGGTAAATGTATTGATGAAATCGGAACATTTGATCCGAACACAGATCCAAGCACATACAAAGTTGATGAAGAAGCAGCTAAAAAATGGCTTGCAAACGGTGCACAGCCTACAGAAGTTGTTAACAAGATCTTCAAAAATGCAGGAATCATCAAATAAAAGAAGAAACTTGTTAAATACAGCTTTTGGAGGTGGATTATGAAAGAATTAGTTGAAGTAATTGCAAAAGCACTTGTTGATAATCCGGACGAAGTTGTTGTGACACAGAAAGAAGAAGGTAAGAATATTACAGTTGAGCTTCATGTTGCATCTTCTGATATGGGTAAGGTTATTGGTAAACAGGGACGTATTGCAAAAGCAATCCGCTCAGTAGTAAAAGCGGCATCATCCAAAGACAATAAGAGAGTGGATGTAGAAATTATCTAATGAAATGCAGCCTCATAGAATATCTGTGAGGCTGCTATTTTGTGTGATGAAGATGCCGGACAATGGCATTTTGCGTAAGAACGGTGTTATAAGCAACGTAAAGGAGTAAGCATGATAGATGAATTACAGGTTGGCGTGATTACCCAGACACACGGGATTCGAGGTGAAGTCAAGGTGTTTCCGACAACAGATGATGTGAATCGTTTCAAAAAGCTGAAAGAGGTTATTTTGGACAGCGGAAAAGAGCGGCTTATTTTGAACATTGAAGGCGTTAAGTTTTTTAAACAATTTGTTATTTTGAAGTTTAAGGGCTATGATTCCATCAATGATATTGAAAAATATAAGAATGCGAAATTACTTGTTACAAGAGAAAAAGCAGTAAAACTGAAAAAAGACGAGTATTTTATTGCGGATTTAATTGGTATGAAGGTTGTAACAGAAAATGGAGCAGCATTTGGTACTTTGAAAGATGTGTTAGAAACCGGTGCAAACGATGTTTATATTGTGGAAACAGATGATGCGAAAGAGGTTCTGATTCCGGCAATTAAAGAATGTATCTTGAAAATAGATATGGATGCGGCTGTTATGACGATACATCTGATGGATGGATTATTATGATGAATTTTCATGTATTGACACTTTTTCCGGAAATGATTATGCAGGGTGTTAGAACCAGCATTTTGGGAAAAGCAATGGAGAGGGAATATATTTCCATAGAAGCTGTGAATATTCGTGATTATACAACGGAGAAGCATGGTAAAGTGGATGATTATACTTATGGAGGCGGTGCAGGAATGTTAATGCAGGCACAGCCCGTTTATGATGCCTATAAGGCGGTGGAGAATAAAATTTCTGCAGACAGTGCAGAAAATGGTTCAGGTGGGAAAAGGGCACCGAGGGTTATATATGTAACCCCACAGGGAAAGCCTTTTTGTCAGAGCATGGCACAGGAATTTGCCAAGGAAGAGGAATTGATTCTTCTTTGCGGACATTATGAGGGAATTGACGAAAGAGTTCTGGAGGAAATCGTAACGGATTATGTCTCTATTGGGGATTATGTATTAACCGGAGGCGAACTTCCGGCGATGGTAATGATTGATGCAATAGCAAGATTGGTTCCGGGAGTGCTTCATAATGAAGAATCAGCCACAACAGAATCTTTTGATAATTATTTATTGGAATATCCGCAATATTCCAGACCGGAAGTATGGAAGGATAAAAGAGTACCGGAGATACTTTTATCCGGCAATCATGCGAAAATAGAAGAATGGCGTTTGGAGCAGTCCATAGAACGAACAAAGAAGGCTCGACCGGATTTGTACGAAAAATGGGCACAGGAGAATCAAGAATATTTCATCAAAAAAGCAAAGAAAGAAGCCAGAGAACGGAAGAAGGCAATGAAAAAGAAACTTGCCCAAAAGCAATTAGCAGAAAAAAATCCTTGCAATTCATAGGAAAGTATGGTAAATTACTAATGTTGTGAAAAAAGATGGTCCTCTGTTACAGAATGTATTAAGAACATCCAGAATCAATAGGAGGAAGATATGAACGAAATTATTAGAGAAATCGAAGCAGCTCAGGTAAAAGAGTCTATTCCAGAATTTAACGTAGGTGATACTGTTAAAGTTTATGGTAAAATCAAAGAAGGTAACCGTGAAAGAATTCAGGTTTTCGAAGGAACTGTTTTAAAGAAACAGGGCGGAAGCAACAGAGCAACTTTCACAGTAAGAAAGTTATCTAACGGTGTAGGCGTTGAGAAAACATGGCCACTTCACTCTCCAAATGTAGAGAAAGTAGAAGTAGTAAGAAGAGGTAAAGTAAGACGTGCTAAATTGAACTACTTGAGAGAGCGTGTTGGTAAGAAAGCTAAAGTTAAAGAACTTGTAAAATAAGAGCGAATTAAGACAGTTACCTTGAAGTAATTTAAGGTAACTGTTTTTGCAATATGGAAAAAGTCAGTATACATTACAACAGATAGGAGAGTTATGGGTTTGGCAAGAAGAAAAGGACTTCATTTTTATCAAAGAAAAAAGAGGCTTAATTCCCAATTGATAAAAGATATTTTTGAGATGTTAATCGGTACGGTTGTTGCCGTTTTTCTGGCTGTTGCAATTATCTTTTTCGCAGGAATGCGAACAAGTGTTATTGGTAACTCTATGGAGCCGGCACTAAGTAACGGGCAGGAAATTTTGATTAACCGCTTTATCTATATGTTGTCATCCCCAAAAAGAGGTGATGTTATTGTATTTTTACCGCATGGGAACCAGAATTCACATTATTATGTCAAAAGAGTGGTTGGATTACCGGGAGAAACGGTACAGATTAAAGAAGGAAGAGTCTATATAGACGGTGTATTGTTAGATGAAGAAGATTTGTATGATACGATGTCTGATGCCGGTATCGCAGAGAATGAAATAGAACTTAGTACGGACGAATATTTCGTTCTCGGTGATAATCGTAACAGTAGTGAAGATAGTCGTTCCGGAAATATCGGTGCCGTATCCAGAAATAATATTATAGGGAAAGCGTGGTTTCATATGGCAAGCGATGAAGAACGTATGGGATTGGTAGAATAATAGAAATGATATAGGAATGGAGAGTAAAATGAATTATCAGTGGTATCCAGGTCATATGACAAAAGCGAAGCGAATGATGCAGGAGAACATCAAGTTAATTGATTTGGTAATCGAATTAGTAGATGCCAGAATCCCGCTAAGTAGCCGGAATCCGGATATTGATGAGCTTGGTAAAAATAAATCTCGCTTGATTTTGTTAAATAAATCTGATTTAGCAGATGATAGATGTAACAAGGAATGGATTGCATATTTTAAGCAAAAGGGCTTCTTTGTATTAGAAATCAATGCAAAGTCAGGTGCCGGTATCAAAGCGATTCATAATACGGTAAAAGAAGCCTGCAAAGAAAAGATTGAACGAGACAGAAGAAGAGGGATTGTGAATCGTCCGGTTCGCGCAATTGTAGTTGGGATTCCTAATGTAGGGAAATCAACTTTTATCAATTCTTTTGCAGGAAAAGCATGTGCGAAGACCGGAAATAAACCGGGTGTTACCAAAGGCAAGCAGTGGATTCGTTTGAATAAGGAATTAGAACTTTTGGATACACCGGGTATTTTATGGCCGAAGTTCGAAAATCAGGAAGTCGGTATGAAACTGGCATTTATCGGTTCCATGAATGATGAGATTTTACAATTAACGGAACTGGCAATGGACTTGACAGACTGTTTGGTGTTACACTATAAAAAGCAGTTGATGGAACGATATCAGTTTTCAGAAGAATTGGAAACATCGGTTCAGATTCTGGAGCATATCTGTGAGAATAGAAAGTGTTATAAAAAAGGTGGAGAGGCTGATTATGAGAAGGCGGCTGCACTTTTATTAGACGATTTCAGAAGTGGAAGAATCGGCAGAATTACATTAGAGAGACCGAACGAGATAACGGAAGACTAGAAGAATTGAGGTTATAGATAAACATGAAAAAAGTGTTAAGGGAAATCTTAAATACCAGCTTGTATCTGCTGGTGGTATTGTGCCTGACTTATCTGATGATTCATTTTGTAGGACAGCGAACAGAGGTAAGAGGAAGCTCAATGGAGCCGAGACTCTCCACTGGAGACAATTTGATTGTCGATAAGATAACGTATCGTTTCAAAGATCCGGAGCGGTTTGATATTATTGTGTTTCCGTTTCAATATGATACAAATACATTATATATCAAGAGAATTATAGGATTGCCGGGAGAAACAGTTTATATTGATTATGATGGTAATATTTATATCAACGATGAACTTTTAGAAGAGGGGTATGGAAAAGAAGTGATTGAAGCCCCTGGACTGGCATATGAACCGATTACCCTTGGTGAGGATGAGTATTTTGTACTTGGTGACAATCGGAACAACAGTTCCGACAGCAGGGATCCTTCCGTTGGAAACATTAAGAGAGAAGATATTATCGGACGAGCATGGATTCGGATATACCCATTCGATAAAGTAGGATTTATTAAACACAGATAGAGAGAAGAATACATATGGCAGAATCAATTCAAGAGATTAAGCAAAAATTACAGGCAGCTACTTATCATGAGCTGCCTGAATTATTTCAACTTTATGAGCAGGACGAAAGAAGTGGCGTAAAGCAGGCAATAGAGAAAGCTAAGAAGCACTTAACAGCGTATCAGAAGGAAGTAGAGCGGACAGCAACTTTGTGGCAATATGAGAAGCAATATGCGGCATATTCTTATATTTGCGGCATTGATGAAGTGGGAAGAGGACCGCTTGCAGGGCCTGTTGTAGCAGGTGCTGTTATTTTGCCGAAAAATTGTGACATTTTGTATATCAATGATTCGAAGAAACTCTCCGAAAAAAAAAGAGAGGAACTTTATGATATTATCATGGACAAAGCGGTTGCGGTAGGGCTTGGATTTAGTACACCGGAACGGATTGATGAAATCAATATTTTACAGGCAACCTATGAGGCTATGCGAGAGGCTGTTTCTAAATTGGAAGTGACACCGGATCTATTACTTAATGATGCGGTTACAATACCGGAGCTTTCTATGAAGCAGATACCGATAATCAAAGGTGATGCAAAAAGTATTTCCATTGGCGCGGCGAGTATTGTAGCAAAGGTTACAAGAGACAGGTTGATGGTGCAGTATGACAGTATTTTTCCGGAATATGGCTTTGCATCCAATAAAGGCTACGGTGCACAGGCACATATTGAAGCTTTGAAAAAATATGGTCCATGTCCGATTCATAGAAAATCCTTTATTACACATTTTTGTTAAAAAACCTCAAACGGAGGATAGACGGTGAATTTAGGAAATATTTTTCAATCCAGAAATCAGAATATTAAAAATAGCGATTCAGCAAAAGTAAGCACTACATCTTCAGGCGAGCGAGGCAGTCGTATACATGTTGAAATACGGAATTATACACCGGGGCAGAAGATACAGGGCGAAGTGGTTGCAAAGGACGGTAATACCGTTCAGATTGCCGTAGACAAAGACTTGATTCTGGCAGCCAGGCTGGAGCGTGATTTAAACATTGCGCTTGGACAGAATATGAGCTTTGAAATCAAGTCCAATAATGGAGCTGTAATATCTTTAACACCACTTTATGCTAATATGGCAAATGAGGCAACAATACTAAAAGCACTGTCAGCGGCAGGGCTTTCACAGAGTGCAGAAAATATTCAGATGGTTTCTGAGATGATGAAGGAAGGAATGTCTATTAACAGAGAATCCATTGCGCAGGTAAGCAGACAGCTGATGGATTTTCCGCAGGCAAATCCTTCTTCGATAGTGCAAATGATTCGGCTTGGTTTACCGATTACAGAGCTTAATTTACAGCAGTTTGAGCAGTATAAAAATTATAATCATCAGATGATACAGAGCATCGATCAGATTATGACGGAATTACCGCAAGTGGGGCAGATGTTATTAGCTGAAGGACAGGATGCACAGGCAGTCGCTTTTTATGAGCAGATTATCAAGGCATTTACAGAAGGAAATGTAAATGTTTTAAAAGGTAATGTGTTGGAAGGGGAACCATTCCATGCAGGAGTACAGGTATTGAATGGGCAAGAAGGGCAAAGTAACATATTAAATCAGGAAGTGTCAAATTCTGTTTTGACCAATGGGGAAGCGCAGAATACCGGAACGCAGAATACCGGAGTGCAAGAGGCAGTATTACAGAATAAAGCAGTAGAAGCAGAAGTAGTTATGGAAATGATGGCTTCTGAAAATACAGAAGATGTTGTAGCAACGAAAGCCGGAAATCATTTGGCAGATATGCTACAGAAGCTTGGCGCAGATGAAAGCATAGTAGAACAAGTAAAGACCGGGCAATTTTTGGCAAAAGATGTGTTGACACAGCTTAGTGAACTTTTTGCGAAAGCATCAAACCAACCTCTTCAAGATGAATGGAAAGCGGCATTTCGAGATTTGATTGGCAATAGGGAATTTCAGAATCTGTTGAAGTCGGAAATTGGAAATCAGTGGCTTTTGAAGCCGGAAGATGTGGCAGAAAAAGAGAATGTAGAACAGCTTTATGAACGCATCAAGGAACAGACAACGAAAATTAATGAAGCCTTGCAAATGGTAGGAAAAGCAGATACAGCCGTAGCAAGAAGTGTTCAGAATTTACAAGGAAATGTAGATTTTATGAACCAGATGAACCAGCTTTTTACATATGTGCAATTACCGCTTAAAATGGCAGGTAATGAGGCGCATGGCGATTTATATGTATATACGAATAAAAAAAATCTGGCGAAAAAAGATGGTAACGTAAGTGCACTTCTACATTTGGATATGGAGCATCTTGGACCATTGGATGTTTATGTGACGATGCAGCAGAGTAAGGTAAACACAAATTTTACGGTACAAGACGAAGCGACGCTTGATTTGATTGCAGAGCATATTCATATTTTGGATGAAAGATTGTCCAAACGCGGTTATTCCATGAATGCAAATCTTCAAGTAAAGGAAAGTGACGAAGAAAAGAATATTATGCAGGAAATATTGGAGCAAAATAAAAATATTTCCATATTAAGCAGTACGTCATTTGATATGAGAGCATGATAACAAAGTTCCATAAAGGAAAGGTAGATATATGCAGGAAAAGAAAGTAAAACAGGCGATTGCGCTTGAGTTTGACCCGGAAGATGAGGCACCTAGAGTCATAGCTTCCGGTAAAGGTGAGCTTGCAGAACGAATTATTGAGAAAGCAAAAGAAGCTGCTGTTCCGGTGCATCGAGATGATAAACTGGCAGATACATTGGCTCGGTTGGATATTGGAGATATGATTCCGCCGGAACTTTACGAAGTGGTAGCAGAGATTCTTGTCTTTGTTGATTCTATGGATAAAATCAAAGCAAAGATGGCAGGTGCATCTAAGAAATAGCAGCGTATAGAAATAAAATACGATAGGCGAAGTATATATAGCTAAATAGAAGTGTTGTAAATAGGTAATTGCGAAACTCCTATTTACTTTATTGAAATTGTGCATAATCAACAAACCACCGTAGGCACGCTTTCGCTGCGGTTTTGCCCGTAGCGGTACATAAGATGCTAAAATACAGCATCTAAGTACCGACGGACACACAGCACCTGCTTATGGTAATTGTTAATCATGCACAATATACTCAGAGTAATTTGTAGTTTCGCAATTGCCTAGTGTTGTAAAGATAGAGGGGTAAGAGAAGCATTTGAATACAAGAAAGATAGGTGCAGAAAAGGAAGAAATTGCTTGTGGCTTTCTGACAGGGAAAGGTGTTACAATTCGGGAAAGAAATTTTCGCTGTCGTCAGGGAGAAATTGATATTATTGGGTATGACGGAGAATATCTTGTCTTTGTTGAAGTGAAATATCGAAAAGATACTGCCAAAGGCAGTGCGCTAGAGGCGGTTGATATTCGAAAACAACAGAGGATATGCAAGGTATCTGATTATTATCGGATGATACACCATTGTTCCTTTGATACGCCTATACGTTATGATGTGATAGCGATAGATGGGGAAGAAATCCAATGGATAAAGAACGCATTTGAATATTGTAACAGAAAGGTGTGGTAACACAGGATGGAACAGAGCGTAGAACTGCGAAGAAAATCAAGTCGGATGCAAGTGAAACAAAATAGAAAAGGTGAAGTTGAATATCTGACATTTCCTCTTTTAGAAAAGACCGGACTTGTCAGACATCTTTTTTCTACCAGATTGGGCGGTGTCAGTGAAGATATATGGAGCTCTATGAATTTAAGCTATTCCAGAGGTGATAAGAAGGAAGCAGTAGACGAGAATTATCGTCGTATTGCAGACGTTTTAGGGTGTGAAGTATTAGATATTGTGTGTTCCGACCAAACACATACAACAAATGTCAGAATGGTAGACAGAAAAGATTGTGGAAAAGGAATTCTGACAGCGAAGGATTATACCGATGTAGATGGACTGATTACGAATGAGCCGGGAATTGTTCTGGCAACCTTCTATGCGGATTGTGTTCCGCTTTTTTTTATTGATATAGAAAATAAGGCAATTGGTTTGTCACATTCCGGTTGGCGCGGAACCGTTGGACGAATAGGGCAGCGTACCATAGAAGCAATGGCAAATGCGTATGGAACAAAAGCAGAAGATGTAATAGTGGCGATTGGACCGTCGATTTGTCAGGAGTGCTATGAAGTCAGTGGTGATGTGGCAGAAGCTTTTTATGAAGAGTTTTCGAAGCCAGGACAAGGCGATTCGATTCTCTATGCCAAAGGCAATGATAAATACCAGCTTGATTTGTGGAAAGCCAATCAGATTGTGTTAGAAGAAGCAGGTGTGAAGACGGAACATATTCAAGTGACAGATTTATGTACCTGTTGTAATCCCGATTATTTATTTTCGCATCGGGCGAGTCAGGGAAAACGTGGAAATTTAGGTGCATTTCTCGGACTTTTATAGAAAAAATTAGAAACTTAAGAAAATTTTAAAAAAATTCCCATATATTCCTTTATGTTTTCATGGTTCAATCATTATAGAGGATGAAAGCAAAAAGACAAAAGAGGTGAAACGATGGCAAATATTCTAGTATGTGATGATGACAAAGAAATTGTAGATGCAATAGAAATTTATCTGTTGCAGGAAGGCTACCAGGTTTTTAAAGCGTATGACGGCGAGCAGGCAATTAAGGTATTGAAAGAAAATACGATTCATCTGCTTATTATTGATGTGATGATGCCGAAGCTTGACGGAATTCATGCAACCTTGAAAATACGCGAGTATTCCAGTATTCCGATTATCATTCTTTCTGCCAAATCAGAGGACAGTGATAAGATTCTGGGATTGAACATCGGAGCGGATGATTATGTGACGAAACCGTTTAATCCGCTTGAATTGGTTGCACGAGTGAAATCGAATTTAAGACGTTATACAATGCTTGGTAATTTGAACGTAGAAAATAACGCACTTTTCCAAGTAGGAGGACTTTGTATCAATGATGATACGAAAGAGGTAACAGTAGATGGAGAGGCGGTAAAACTGACTCCTATCGAATACAATATTCTGCTCTTGCTTGTGAAAAATTGTGGAAGAGTTTTTTCGATTGATCAGATTTATGAGAGTATCTGGAATGAGGAGGCCATCGGGGCAGACAATACGGTTGCTGTCCATATCCGTCATATCCGAGAAAAAATAGAGATTAACCCAAAAGAACCGAGGTATTTGAAAGTTGTCTGGGGAGTAGGGTATAAAATCGAGAAGCAATAAGAAGAAAGACCATTGTGGAGGAAGATATGGGAAAAGATATGGGAAATAAGAAGAAATCGAAAAGCAGCAGAGGGCTGCGGGGATTTTTGCACCTATTACAACATTTACTGATTGCAGTTGCTGTAGTAGCAGTTTTGATTGTAACAACCGGTTCAACAGTGGTAATTACCGGTTTGCATGGTAATGAAAGTTATAGTTTACATGCATCGGATCAGGAAAAAAGATACGAAGAATCGGAACTTTTTAATACGATATATGGTCGTGCTGTTGCAGATATTATCCGATTTGGTGTTGTCAGAAGCCAGTTGGAGACAGATGCAGAGTTTGATGGTAAAAAGGTCATAGATGTAACTGCCTATAATTATCGTGATATTGGGCTTCCGGAGCAGTATGTAACGGCGAGATATTATCTGGAAGATTTATTGAAATGGTCAAAATATGGTCTTGAGTATTCGGAGAGTTATATGACGATGGAGCAGGCGGAGGAGTTTCTGGGTGACAAAACGATGCTGACCATCGTGGATCCTAACAGTAAATATTACAATACCTCTGATGCGAATTATTTAAAATCCGATATTGGTTCTTATACTTTTGTAGATGATGTATCTTCCAATATGATGTATACAGATGGTGATGTAACAGAAGAAGGGTATCGTGCCATTTTAGTAAATCGTTATAAGACAGTAGAGGGTATGAACCTTGAGGAATATACGGCTGATTGGACCAGTTATCAAATGCTTTGTGACAATCTTTTTATGGCAATGGATAGTCTTTCCTACAACTATGAAGAGTATTTAAGCTATCATGATTACTATGCGGCTGATAATACCAATATACGTTATTATATTGAGAAAACAGTCGGTGATCACACAGAATATTTTACGAACATGGAAGACTTTGATTTTGTAGCGATGTCAGATGAAATACAAGATAAGAACATGGCAGAGTTTTTCAGAGAGCAGTTTAATGGAAAGTATGATGACGATACTGATAAATATTTATATTATAGTCCGTCAGAAATGATTTATGAAAGTAATTCTGATATTGAGGAAAGTACTGTAAGAAATATTGTACAGGAATATGACTATGCATTTCCGGAAGATATTAAAATCTGGATTGCAGTTGATACCGATTATCCGGTAAATGATGCTTTTACGCAGGGATTAGCAGGATTTCGGAATTATTTACCTTATTTCTGGCAGTGGATTGCATTAGCTATTGCTGCAGTTGTTTTGTATCTGGCAATTGTTTTATTTTTAGTTATTAATACCGGTAAAGAGATAGATGAAGCAGGAAAGAATTATACTCGTTTATCAGGCTTTGATAAGCTGCCGACCGAGATTGCAATTATTATAGGTGGTATCGCTGCTTGTATAGTTTGCGGATTAAGTATTGTTCTGGTAGAGTTGTATGATGATATTTTAACCTATGAAGATATATATACGGTATGGTTTAAAGCAGCAATAGGGATTGGCGTTTTTGTAATAGATTATGTTTTCTTTTTCTTCTTTTACAGTTTGGTTCGAAGAATTAAGGCGAAAACACTTTGGAAGAACAGTTATTTAAAACGTCTGGTGCACAAGATTTCCGTTTTTACATTGGAAGTATATGATAACGGAAATATTGTAATCCGTACATGGGTGCCATATATTATTTTCCTGTTATTCAATCTTTTGATGATAATAACCGGAATCGGTATTGTGGTAGCAATCATTGTAGATGTACTGATAGGAATTTTTCTATATCGAGATGTGAAAGACAGACAGAATATTGTAAAAGGTATTGAAAAGATTACAGAAGGCAACTTCTCTTATCAGATAGACCAGAATAATTTACATGGCGATAATCTGGTACTTGCAAAATCTGTTAACAGTATTGGTAATGGAATTAAAAATGCAGTAGAAAATAGTATGAAAGATGAGCGTATGAAAGCAGATTTGATTACAAATGTTTCGCATGATATCAAAACACCGCTTACCTCCATTATCAATTATGTAGATTTGATTAAGAGAGAAGAAGTAGACAATGTGCGTGTCAGAAATTATATCCAAGTATTGGATGAAAAATCCCAGCGGTTGAAACAGCTTACAGATGACCTTGTGGAGGCAAGTAAGATTTCTTCCGGAAATATTGTATTACAATTTGAAAAAATCAATTTGACAGAATTGATGAATCAGACTATCGGAGAATTTTCTGAGAAGTTTGAACAGAAGAATTTGACGACTGTTATGAATGTGAATGCATCGAACGTTATTATTGAGGCAGACAGCAGAAGAATTTGGCGTGTGATGGAAAACCTATTTAACAATATTTATAAGTATGCACTAGAAGGCACCAGAGTTTATGTGGCTATTGGATGTGTACAGATAGAAGGAGAAACACAGGAGCGAGTAGAAATATCCATAAAAAATATTTCTGCTATGGAACTGAATTGTAATCCGCAGGAGTTGACAGAGCGTTTTATTCGAGGGGATGAATCCAGAACTACAGAAGGAAGTGGACTTGGATTATCCATTGCTAAGAATCTGACAGAGGTACAGAATGGTACATTTGAAATTCTGTTAGATGGTGATTTGTTTAAGGTTGTAATGACTTTCCCGATTTTACAGACTAAGTAATAAAAGAAAAGCAAGGGTTCGGCAACAATGTCGAACCCTTGCTTTGTATTTTAGTTTATGTTGTCAAAACTATTTTTCAAAAGCATCCTCTTCACGGTTGTTATATTTTGCAAGAATACTGTTAATTTTTTCGGTTGGTGTATAAATATTTGCCATAGAGGCATCATGGTTCATGAAATCAATGATGGAAGCGATAAATTTACTCATATCAGCTTCTTCATAATATGGTTTTTCTTTTAATTCCGGTGGCTGATAGCAAAGGTTAGTTGTTACGATACGGTCAAAATAACATTTTTCAAAAGCTTCATCGAAAGCCTGTAAACCTTCTGTGAATAGGCCGAATGTACAGCAGATGAATACACGTTTTGCATTCATTTTCTTCAACTGCTTTGCTGTATCAATCATACTACCGCCGGAAGCGATCATGTCGTCGATGATAATAACATCTTTACCATCAATATTGTCACCTAAAAATTCATGTGCAACAATCGGATTTTTGCCATTAACGATAGTAGAGTAGTCACGACGTTTATAAAACATACCGGTGTCCACACCAAGTACATTGGCAAAATAAACAGCTCTGTCAAGTGCACCCTCATCCGGGCTGATAACGATTGTGTGTTCCTTATCAATAATTAAATCATTTGCAGTACGCAGTAGAGCACGCATAAACTGATATGGCGGAATAAAATTGTCAAAGCCTTTTAACGGAACAGAGTTCTGAACACGAGGATCATGTGCATCAAAAGTGATGAAATTGGATACACCCATATCCATAAGCTCTTTAATTGCGTAAGCACAGTCTAAAGACTCTCGGCCGCTTCTTCTATGTTGTCTTCCTTCATAAAGAAACGGCATGATTACGTTGATTCGGTGTGCTTTACCGTCAATTGCTGCAATGATTCTCTTTAAATCCTGATAGTGATCGTCCGGTGACATATGATTGGTAAAACCATTCATTTGATAAGTAATACTGTGATTACAAACATCAGTTAAAATGAAAATATCTTTTCCTCTGACGGAAGTGTTTAATACACCTTTGCTTTCGCCGCTTCCGAAACGAGGACAGTCTACCTCGATTAAATAATCGTCTTCCACATAACCGTGAAAAGCAGGATCATTTTTGAAACTATTATTCAGTTTTTGTCTGAAATCAACCAGATAATTATTAATATTACGTGCCAGAGGCAAAGCAGCTTTTGGTGCTAAAAGTTTAATCGGTGCAACCGGCATTGCGGTTTCCAACTGTTCTATATTAGGCATGATAATCTCCATTCTTTTATTTTTTTGTCATTTACTTTATAACATTATGCTAGTGACACGTCAAGAATTTTATATTATGATTAGGATAAAGCCGTGCAGCGGAAGACATAATCAGACGAGGAATGCTTGCATTCACTCGGATGATTGTGGCTTACGGTATAGGGCGCAGCCCGACAGCGAGAAGAGCGAAGCGAAATCGAGCGGAGCACGGCGGAAGAGTTGACCGGCAAGGGGCGCAGCCCGACAGCGAGAAGAGCGAAGCGAAATCGAGCGGAGCACGGCGGAAGAGTTGACCGGCAAGGGGCGCAGCCCGACAGCGAGAAGAGGTATATTTTATGAAAAAAGTACAACACATTATCAAAAGCATATCCCCGAATTCTATTGCGGAAGAAATGGGCATTGAAGTCGGAGATATATTACTTCAGATAGATGGCAACGATATCGAGGATATTTTTGATTATCAATATTTAATACAAAATGAATATATAGAGGTTTTAGTGCGTAAAACGGATGGCGAAGAATGGCTTTTGGAAATTGATAAGGATTATGACGAAGAGTTAGGTATCGAATTTGAAAATGGTTTGATGGATGATTACCGTTCCTGCCATAATAAATGTATTTTCTGTTTTATTGATCAAATGCCGAAGGGTATGCGGGAAACACTGTATTTTAAGGATGATGATTCTCGTCTTTCTTTTTTACAAGGAAATTATGTAACACTTACGAATATGTCGGATAAAGATGTAGAGAGAATTGTGAAATATCATTTATCGCCAATTAATATTTCTTTTCAGACGACGAATCCGGAGCTTCGTTGTAAAATGTTAAACAATCGTTTTGCGGGGAAAGCTTTGGAACAGGTGAAGAAGCTATATGAAGCCGGAATTACGATGAATGGACAGATTGTACTATGTAAGGGGGTTAATGACGGTGAGGAACTGGAGCGAAGTATTTCGGATTTGACCGCATATCTGCCTCATTTGGAAAGTGTATCCGTTGTGCCGGTAGGCTTGTCCAAATATCGGGAAGGATTGTACCCGTTAGAACCGTTCGAAAAAGAAGATGCGATAAAAGTATTGGAATGTATTCATAAATGGCAGGATAAAATATATCCTGAGTATGGACTTCATTTTATTCATGCCTCGGATGAATGGTATATTTTGGCAGAAAAGGATTTGCCGGAGGAAGAACGGTATGATGGATATTTACAATTAGAGAATGGTGTTGGTATGCTGCGGTTGCAGATGGAAGAATTTAGAGATGCTATGACGAAGTTGTCTGAAAAGAAGGAAGGTGTAAAATACCGGAAAGCCATGCAGCGTATTGCGCAAAGAGAAGAAGCAGAGGAACTCTCTCTTGTGACCGGTAAACTCGCTTATCCTTATATCAAACAGATGGCAGAAACCATGATGCAACAAATTCCGAATTTGAAATTGTATGTTTATGAAATTACCAATGATTTTTTTGGAGAAAGGATTACGGTCTCAGGACTTTTGACCGGACAGGATATTATTAAACAGTTACAAGGGCAGAAATTGGGCGAACGCATTCTTTTACCTCAGAATGTACTACGAAGCGGTGAAGATTATTTTTTGGATGATATTACCGTTTCTGAGATGGAAAAAACTTTACAAGTGAAGGTAGATATTGTAAAATCAAGCGGATATGATTTTGTTAATACTGTTTTAGGATTGGAATAGAAGGAGAATGTAATGGGAAAGAAGAAAACCAAGCCGATTGTTGCAGTGGTAGGAAGACCAAACGTAGGTAAATCTACGCTGTTTAACGCATTGGCAGGTGAAAATATTTCTATAGTAAAAGATACACCGGGTATTACGCGAGACAGAATTTATGCGGATATTAACTGGCTTGATATGAACTTTACGTTAATTGATACAGGTGGTATTGAGCCGGAAAGTAAAGATATTATTTTGTCACAGATGCGTGAGCAGGCGCAGATTGCGATTGATACTGCAGATGTCATTATTTTTATGGTTGATGTGAAGCAGGGACTTGTGGATGCAGATTCCAAAGTAGCAGACATGCTTCGCCGTTCCAAGAAACCGATTGTACTTGCAGTCAATAAAGTAGATGATTTTAAAAAATATATGGCAGATGTTTTCGAGTTTTATAATCTGGGAATTGGGGAGCCTTTCCCAATCTCTTCCGTAAACCGTCTTGGTATCGGTGATTTGCTTGATGAGGTTTCCTCCCATTTTGACAAAACAATGGCACAGGAAGAAGAGGATGACAGAATTAAGGTTGCCATTGTAGGTAAGCCGAATGTCGGAAAATCTTCCATTATCAACAAATTAGTAGGAGAGAATCGCGTGATTGTATCGGATATTGCCGGAACAACGCGAGATGCTATTGATACAGAGATAACATATCAGGGGAAAGAGTATATCTTTATCGATACCGCGGGTCTTCGCCGTAAAAATAAAATCAAAGAAGAACTGGAACGATATATGATTATTCGTACCGTTTCAGCAGTGGAACGTGCAGATATTGTTATTTTGGTAATTGATGCAGTGGAAGGCATTACAGAGCAGGATGCCAAAATTGCAGGTATTGCCCACGACAGAGGAAAAGCAATTATTATTGCCGTTAATAAATGGGATGCCATTGAAAAAGATAATAAAACGGTAAATCAGTTTACACAGAAAGTAAGGCAGGTACTTTCTTTTATGACTTATGCGGAAATTACTTTTATTTCGGCAGTAACCGGACAACGTTTGCCGAAGTTGTTTGAACTGATTGATGTTGTATATGAAAATCATTCTATGCGCGTGGCAACGGGTGTACTCAATGAAATCATGGCAGAAGCAGTGGCGATGCAACAACCACCTTCTGATAAAGGCAAAAGACTGCGTTTGTATTACATTACACAGGCAGCCGTGAAACCGCCTACTTTTGTTATTTTTGTAAATGACAAGGAACTGATGCATTTTTCGTATACAAGATACATTGAAAATCAGATTCGTGAAGCCTTTGGATTCAAAGGAACACCGCTTAAATTTATCATAAGAGAAAGAAAGGAAAGCAAGTAAAGTGGAACGTATCATTTGTTTAATAATCGGTTATGCTTTGGGACTTTTCCAGACCGCCTATATTTATGGAAAATTACATGGGATTGATATTCGAAACTATGGAAGTGGTAATGCAGGAACTACCAATACCATGCGTGTACTTGGTACAAAAGCAGGATTGATTGTTTTGCTGGGAGATATTTTGAAATGTGTATTGGCTGTTGTATTGGCAGGGGTTATTTTTGGAAATAGTCATTCGGAAATGATTTATTTGTTGAAGTTGTACGCGGCGGCAGGTGCTATATTAGGACACAATTTCCCGTTTTATTTACATTTTAAAGGTGGAAAAGGAATTGCAGCAACTGCAGGACTGATTCTTTCGTTTCATCCGTATTTCATTCCGGTTGGTGTGGTATTGTTCTTTGGTGCTTTTTGTACAACACATTATGTATCACTAGGTTCTTTGCTGGTATATGCCGGATTTATGATTGAAATGGTTGTACTTGGACAGATGGGGATTTTCGGACTGACACAGGCACAATTGATAGAATTATATATAATAGCTGCTTTTTTAACAATTATGGCTTACTATAAACATAGAGAAAACATTGGTCGTCTCCTTCGAGGAGAAGAACGGAAAACATATTTAAAAAAGAAAGATAACACAGAAGCAGCGGGAAATGAGAACAAATAAAAGAAGGGAGAAGGTATTATGGCAAAAATAGGTGTTATTGGAGCCGGAAGCTGGGGAATTGCGTTGGCATCTTTATTGTATCGTAACGGTCATCAGATAACAGTTTGGTCTATTGTGGAAGCAGAAATTGAAATGCTGCAGAAAGAGCATGAGCATAAGGATAAGCTACCGGGTGTAAAACTTCCGGAGGATATGGAGTTTACAACTGATTTACAAGCAACTGTTGAGGGGAAAGATGTACTTGTGCTTGCAGTACCGTCTCCTTTTACAAGAAGTACCGCGAAGAGTATGGCACCTTACATAAAAGAAGGGCAGCTTATTGTCAATGTTGCAAAAGGAATTGAGGAAGCAACTTTGATGACATTATCTGAAATTATTGAAGAAGAAATTCCACTGGCAGAAGTAACCGTGTTGTCTGGACCTTCTCATGCAGAAGAGGTTGGACGCGGTATTCCTACAACGATTGTAGTGGGAGCCAGAAAAAAGAAGGTTGCGGAATATTTGCAGAACATCTTTATGAACGAGGTTTTCCGTGTATATATCAGCCCGGATGTGTTAGGTATGGAGCTTGGTGCGGCGCTTAAAAATGTGGTTGCACTGGCGGCAGGTATTGCAGATGGGCTTGGTTATGGCGATAATACCAAAGCCGCATTGATTACAAGAGGTATTGCGGAAATCGGCAGACTGGGAATGGCAATGGGTGGAAGATTAGAAACCTTTTCCGGACTGACAGGTATCGGGGATTTGATTGTTACCTGTGCATCCATGCATTCCAGAAACAGACGCGCCGGCATTTTGATTGGTCAAGGCTATACTATGGATGAAGCAATGGCAGAAGTTAAAATGGTTGTGGAAGGTGTTTATTCTGCAAAAGCAGCAATCGGTCTTGCAAAAAAATATAATGTACAGATTCCGATTATCGAGCAGGTAAATAAAGTGTTGTTCGAAGGACAACCGGCAGACGAAGCGGTCAAAGAATTGATGTTACGTGATAAAAAGATTGAAAATCCTTTGATTCCGTGGGAAGAATAGTAGAAGAAGTTAAATGGATATTTGTCGATAATGTGGTGTACTACATTCAGAAGTAAAAAAGCAAATCCAGATGGCGGGAAATATAAGCGATATCTATCGGTTTCATGAATAGCCAAAAATGAAATGTTACGAAAGGAACATACTGGATGTTACATAAACTTGACTCAATACAATATTCAGATTTGATTAGCATTGCAGGAACGCATAAATGTGGTTCGGTTTATCCACTTTCTGTTGCGGAAGGTATTCAAGAAGGAGATGTTTTTTCGGATTCAGTTGATACGTTGGAAAAGGTATTGTTTTGGACACAAAGTGGTTTTGCATATCTTTTCGGAGAAGTAGATGAACCTTTTTTAGAAGATATATATGATATTATGTTGGATAGAAATAAAACGAATGAGAAACGTTTTATTCTAATGTCAAAGGATGAATATGCAGAGAATTATTTTAAGACCAAAGATGATATTTGTATAGAGAAAAGATACTTGTTTGAGTATGCTGGAGATAAAATTATTAATGAATTTCATTTACCTTCAGGATGTGAATTAAAAGAAATGGATGAAGAATTGTTAAAGAAAAT
>JAFSHK010000066.1 GCA_017440375.1 Lachnospiraceae bacterium | reverse complement strand
TTATGGATAAGCAGAACGAAGGAATTAAGGACCCAGAAGTGAAGGTGATCCCGTATGACATGGGAGGTTAGGCTGCCGTAAGGAGTTGGGGAAAAGAAAGGCCGATCATAGCAAAATAAGATGACGTCTTATTTTGTATACTCAAACATCCTGATATCCATGATTTTTGGTCTAGGGGAATGGCATAGACTTAGATAATATCTCTATGAAAAAAAGAAAATGTAAGAAAAAGCGAGTTAACAAGAGAAAAACAAAGATTATTATGGGAGGAGAAAAAGTTATGAAAAAAATGTTTACAACAACAGCAGCTCTGATGATGGCTCTGTCCTTAATCGGATGTGGCAATTCTGCATCATCAGAAGACACAACAGCTACAGCTTCTACCGAGGAGACTGTCGTGGAAGAAACTGCAACGGAAGAAACTTCTACAGAAGAAGCTTCCAGTGAAGAAAGCGATTTAGCTTATGTTCAGGAAAAAGGAACTCTTGTAGTAGGTCTCACAGACTTCGCACCAATGGATTACAAAGATGAAGACGGTGAATGGGTTGGTTTTGATGCTGATATGGCAAAAGCATTTGCGGAAAGCCTTGGTGTATCCGTTGAATTTGTAGAAATCGACTGGGACAACAAGATTATGGAATTAGACGGCAAAACAATTGACTGTGTATGGAATGGTATGACACTTACAGACGAAGTAAAAAGCGCAATGGATTGTTCTAATGCTTACTGTAACAACGCTCAGGTAGTTATCGTTCCTGCAGACGTAGCAGATAACTATCAGGACACAGAAAGCCTTGCTGAATTAACCTTTGCGGTAGAAGCAGGTAGTGCAGGCGAAGCAGAAGCAACAGCTCTTGGTTTAAACTTTACACCTGTAAAAGCCCAATCTGATGCACTTATGGAAATTGCTGCCGGCACTTCTGATGCTGCAATTATTGACTCTTTAATGGCTGCTGCTATGGTAGGCGAAGGTACAGGTTATGCTGATTTAACTTATACAATCGGTTTAAACAGCGAAGAATACGGCGTTGGTTTCCGTAAAGGCTCCGACCTCACTGCAAAATTAAATGAATTCTTTGCTGCAAGCTACGCTGACGGTACTATGATGGAATGTGCCAAAACATATGGTGTTCAGGCAGCTGTCGTAGAACAGTAATTGATTACGCAAATACTTACATAAAAATTTATCACTCGGAAAGTTCGTATTACACTGAAAGGAGAAGCAGGATAAGCTCATGGAACTGATTCTGGAACAACTTCCTATTGTTATTCATGCCTTAAACATTGGTTTTTTACAGACATTGAAATTATTTTTTGTCACACTAATTGGTGCAATTCCGCTCGGATTAGTGATTGCATTTGGTTCAATGTCCCGTTTTAAACCACTTAGTTATTTGACAAAAATAATTGTCTGGATTGTTCGAGGAACCCCACTTATGATTCAGCTTCTGATTATTTATTATTTCCCCGGACTGGTACTTGGTAATCCAATCTGGGGCGGTGGAGAAACCGGTCGTTTTCTGGCTGCATCCGTTTCCTTCATTCTGAATTACGCATGCTATTTTTCAGAAATATATCGTGGTGGTATTCAGGGTGTTCCGGTTGGACAGACAGAAGCCGGACTGGTACTAGGCATGACAAAGACTCAGATTTTCTTCAAAGTTAAACTGCTTCAAATGATTAAACGAATTGTTCCGCCTATGTCCAATGAAATTATCACTCTGGTAAAAGACACATCTCTTGCCCGCATCATTGCCTTACAAGAGATTATCTGGGCAGGTCAGGCATTCATGAAAGGCTCCCAGGGTATTTCCGGAGCAATCTGGCCGCTGTTTTTTACCGCAGTCTATTATCTTATCTGTAATGGTATTCTGACGCTCCTTTTTGGACGTTTAGAAAAGAAATTAGATTATTTTCGTTAAGGAAGGAGGAAAACGATGTCAATTTTAGAAGTAGAACATATTCAAAAGTCTTTTGAACATACTGAAGTATTAAAAGATATCAGTTTTTCTCTGGAAAAAGGACAGGTTCTTTCCATTATCGGTTCTTCCGGCAGTGGAAAAACAACTCTTTTGCGCTGTTTAAATTTTCTGGAGCGTCCGGATTCCGGTATTATCCGAGTAAACGGAGAAAGCTTATTTGATTCAAGTGCTTCTTCCAGAAAAAACGAAGCTGAAATCCGTAAAAAGAGACTTCATTTTGGTCTGGTATTCCAGTCCTTTAATCTGTTTCCGCAGTATACAGCATTACAGAATGTTATGTTGGCCAGAGAACTTCTTGCAAAAGAACAGCCGGATTACAAAAGCAGGAAAAAGGAAATTCATCAGGAAATTGAAGCACAGGCAGAGATTTTATTGAAACAGATGGGATTAGCTGATCGTATGCAGAATTATCCGCATCAGCTTTCCGGTGGTCAGTGTCAACGTGTAGCAATTGCTCGCGCCCTTGCACTTCAACCGGATATTCTCTGTTTTGATGAACCAACCTCTGCACTTGATCCTGAATTAACCGGTGAAGTGTTAAAAGTTATTAAAGAACTTGCCGACACCAAAACAACAATGATTATTGTAACTCACGAAATGGCTTTTGCCCGTGACGTTGCCGATCATGTTATTTTCATGGATGATGGTTGTATCCTGGAACAGGGTAATCCGATTGATGTAATGGAACATCCGAAGGAAGAACGAACCAAACAATTTCTTGCACGTTTTACGCAAGGTTAAAAAAATCTCCAAGCACAATGATGTGTTTGGAGATTTTCTATATTTAATAATTTTCTGCCTTCTGCTGGAAATAAGCTTGCGGATGATTGCATACCGGACAAATCTCCGGTGCCTTCTTACCAACACAAATGTGTCCACAGTTAGCGCATTGCCAGATTACATCATTGTCTTTGGAGAATACCAAATCACCTTCGATGTTGGCAAGCAGCTTGCGATATCTTTCTTCATGTTCTTTTTCAATTGCTGCTACTCCTTCAAATAACTTGGCGATATCCTCAAAGCCCTCTTCTCTTGCTTCCTTTGCAAACGTATCATACATATCTGTCCATTCATAATTTTCTCCGTCTGCTGCTGCTTTCAAATTTTCTACAGTAGAACCAATACCATCATTCAATAGTTTGTACCACATTTTAGCATGCTCTTTTTCATTCGCTGCCGTTTCTTCAAAAATAGCAGCAATCTGCACATAACCGTCTTTTTTGGCTTTGGAGGCATAATACGTATACTTATTTCTTGCCATAGATTCTCCCGCAAATGCCGCCTGTAAATTTGCTTCTGTCTTTGTTCCTTTTAAATTTGCCATAACACACTCTCCTTTTTTATTAAATTTAGTTCATAAAAATCTTTTATTCTTCCAGCATAAAGCAATCTTCACATTCCCGATAAGGATAATCCCACGGTAATGGAGTATTGCAACACCGACAACGTTTTTCAAACTGTTGCTTATTCTCTTTTAAAAGTCTGCCGATAGCACGCTGTGCTTCCTCTCTGTTTGCATCCAATTCTTCCCTATCTATTATCCAATTCATTCTACCGGCAAGTTGATGGTACAAGTCCAACTTTTTATAATAAGACTCCAATTCTTCCAAGGAAGCCTCTACCGGATATCTTGGACATTCCTGCTGCTTAATCGGATTTTCACAATACTTAAGCCATAGCTTCAAAACTTCTTTGTCGCCGACATCAAACGGACAGGTAATCAAAGTCAATACCATTTTTTTATCTTCCATACAGCCGGCTGCTTTTCGGTAATTTCTTAGATAACGATATTTTTTCACACTTTCCGCCATAGAAATCTTCTCATAGAATGTCGTACCTCCGGAGTTCTCCCAGATTTCCATGATTTCATCCAATTCCATATTAATATCCAGAAGCACTTCGGGGAATCCGATTCTTGCCTTTTTCAAAGGAAAAAAAGGTTCCTTCAACTTCTTTCCTATATAGTCAATATCCAAGGTTGACTGTACAAAACCGGTATCATAGAAACCATATCGTCCGGCACGCCCTGCAATCTGCCGTATCTCTTCTGACGCAAGACGACGTTTCTGCGTACCGTCAAATTTAACTGTATTCATAAACACAATTCGTCTGATTGGCAGATTGATGCCCATGCCAATCGCATCCGTAGCAACTACGACCTCATTCATTCCTTCTGCAAAAAGAGCTACCTGTTCTCTTCTTGTCTTAGGTGGCAGATTACCGTAAATCACACTCGCCCGTATTCCTTTCGCCTCCAGAGCCGCTGCAATGGCAAGTACATTTTTCTTAGAAAAAGTGATAAGCGCGTCGCCTTTTTCTACGTGTTTGTTCATATCATATTTCTCCGGTAAAAACTCCAATGTCGTATTTCTTTCATGATATACTACATCAAAGGTATCCTCGCAACGCTTAATCATCTGTATAATGAGTTTCTCTGCAACAGGCGATGCACAGATATGGATTTCTTCAGCGCGAATCCCCAGAATTGCTCTTGTCCAAGAACTGCCTCTGTTTTCATCTCCCAACATCTGGGCTTCATCTATCACCGCAATATCATATATTTCTTTCAAATCCAAAATCTCTATCGTAGATGCCTGACAGAAGCTTCCCGGTGTCCGAATACTTTCTTCTCCGGTAATCATACTGCACGGAATCCCCGCTGCCATCATCGTGTCATAAACCTCCAGAGCCAACAGTCTAAGTGGTCCCAAATAAATTCCCTGATATGCCTGTTTCAACCTTTGTAATGCCTGATAGGTTTTGCCACTGTTAGTCGGTCCGATATGCACAATAAAATGTCTGTGCATACTACGCGCTTCGGGATATTGCTTCTCCGGTTCTGCTTCCATCAATTCTTCAATTTTCTTTCCAACCAAAAACTGCATGTAATCATCTTTATAAATTTCATAAAGAGAGCTCTCCCGAAGCAGTTTACAAATATCAGTCATCTTTACAATTTCTTCTATTGATGCAGATGGTGCCATCATTTTAAAAAAAGCCAAGTCCAACTGTATCAACCTTCGCAGGACATGCTTATATCGACCAATCAATCTATGCTCTTTATTCGAAACGGTATAGCCGATATCTGCCGCCTTTTTATGCAGTTCCTTCATATCATTTAGAATCTGATGTGCCTCTAAGTTTTTCTTTCTTGCAATCCTGCGCTCCAATAGTTTGATATTACGCTCACAACCTTTGACAAACCTTCGCTGCTTTGTATAGGGTATTTCCATAAAAGCAGTCTGGTATATTTTCCAGACTGCTTCTATTTTTTCATTTGATACTTTTTCCATTTATTTCTCCATAAGAATTACTGTTCTATCAAATCCTGTGGAAGGAATTTTTTAATCATTTCTTCTAAATCGTCTGCATTTATCGGCTTAGAAAGGTAATCATTAAATCCTGCCCGCAAATAATTATCTTTTGCTCCTGAAATAGCATTCGCTGTTAATGCAACCACCGGAGTTACACATCCCCCGGCACGAACCTGCCGTAATGTCTCTATACCATCCATTTCCGGCATCAAATGATCTAGCAAAATCAAATGATAGGTATTATCTTCTAATATTTTCAGACATTCCATTCCACTTGATACGGTATCTACCTGCATTTTCGTGCTACGAAGGAGCCCCTTCAACACACGCAAGTTTACGGCATTATCATCCACTGCCAATACGCGTGCATTTGGCGCGGTAAATTTAGATTGATGTTTCTTACGTTTCCCAAGACCTTCTTTATATTTTTCTTTAAAATCACCAATTGGTGTCTCACCCGTAATAATCTGATGAATAACAAAGGAAAAAACGGAGCCTTCTCCATAAGTGCTCTCTACCTTCAACTCACTTCCCATTTTCTGTAAAATACGTTGACTAAGCGGCAAGCCAAGTCCGGTTCCCTCGATTCCTCTGTTTGCTTTTTCCTCCAGTCTCTCAAAAGCTGTAAATAACTTACCTTTATCCTCTTCTTTAATACCTTTTCCGGTATCTACCACACCAATTTCCAGTTCAATTTCGTCTTTGGAAACTCTATTTCCTCTCATGTAAAGAGTAACCTGACCTTGCTCTGTATATTTCACAGCATTGGACAACAGATTGGTAACAACCTGTCTAATTCGCATTTCATCGCCATGCAAACTATCCGGTATATCTTTCTGAATATCCAATTTAAATGCAAGATTCTTCTGATCTGCTTTAATACTTATCATATTGGTCAAATCATTCAGTACCGTACTCATTCGATAATCCACAGGAATAATTTCCATCTTACCGCTTTCTATTTTAGAAAAATCTAGAATATCATTTACCAATGACAACAAAATCTGTCCGGAATCCTGAATCTGATATGCGTATCCCTTTACTTCCTCATCTTGTTCTTCTCGAATAATCATCTCATTCATACCAAGTATACCATTAATAGGCGTCCTGATTTCATGAGACATATTTGCCAGAAACTCACTTTTGGCCTGACTGGCATAAATTGCTTTCTCGCGTTCTTTATTCCTTTGAATCAATCCGCTTACATCTGCAATCGCAATTACCATAACATAGAACAAAAATCCGGTATTATACAAAATAGCCGGTGATGCTTTGCTGGATAATACAGAGGAATTCATACAGACAATACTCAAAACTCCACAGAAAATCAATAAGCTGACTGCCAGAAAAAAAGCTTTCAACTCTCCGGCATACCCATCCTTCACATCTTTTATCATGGTTACAATAACAAAAACAAAATAAACCATCACAAATACATAAAAGCAGTTCATCATATCACACATATCTACGATATCCAAAATCTGCAACACAGTACTGAACAGCGCATACCCGAGAAATATTCCACACACACCCAAATAATATTTATCATACCGCTTCTTCTGAATAGAATTATTCAGCAGCGCCATTGGAATCGGCAAGAGAAAAATGACAAATCTTGTCATAAACTCTAACATAGTTAAATTGGAAAAGAAAATCTGTCTTATTTCATTTCCTGCAATCTGAAATGCCGCTATCAATATAGATGCCGTTCCGAGATAACCAAAATTGCTTTTCCATCCACGCATAGCCCTAATAATGACATCCACAGTAACAAGAAATACCCCCATCGCTGCTATCAGACAAACAAAAATAAATCTTGGCATATATGTCAGATTTAAATAACTATAAATTCCTTCCTGCGTACCATAAATAATATCTCGAAGTTTTAGAGACTCTGCGTTTCCTTCGTAACGAATCGTAATTCTCTTACCTGCATCTTCTTGCTTCAACTTTACGATTACCATTCCTTCCGGTGTCGTCTTTCCGAATGCACGCATACCTTCCGTATTCAGCGATTCTCTTTCCTCACCATCCACATACACATAAATAGACGTACGGTAACCATATATCAGAATTGCTTCCGCCTCTTGCATTTCTTCCGGTAATATTCTTTCTATGGTTACATTCCCTTGTTCATCCGCCTTGATATCAGCCGGAAGTTCCACAGCTTCTCTACTTCCATCCGTTCTAAGAAGCTCCCAATCTTCTATGTAATGGTGCTTTGAACCACTATCAATTCTGTATGCTTCCTTTGATAATGTACTGTATAAAATACTAAAACCAAAAGCCAAAAATAAAAACGCATACAAAATTGCCATAATGACATAACTACCATTCTTTTTTGCTTTCTCATTGTCCCTCATATTATTGTCCCTTTTATCCACTTTCAGAAATAATATCTCCTACTTAATAAAATACCACACTTCTTCCTTATTTGCACACCTTTTCCAATATATTCTTATAAATTATTTAAAAAATAAAAGCATCAAAATACCCTCCCTGCTTTGGAATGTACCTCAATGCTTTCATAATTATTTTTTTGTCATTATTTCTAAATCATTGTCAAAATACCCATAGATTTTAACAACAAAATCAATAGTAAAATTGGAGCAACTACTTTTATCATTGCAATATATAACTTCCGTCTGCCGAACTTACATCCGCTTTTCTCTACCTCATCGATAATTGTCTGTGGTTTCACAATCCATCCGATTAAAATACAGGTACCGATTGCCACAATCGGCATCAGTAAGTTATTACTAATATAATCCATGATATCCAGAATCTGTCCCACAGCTCCATTCGGAAGCGTCACTTCAAAATACATTATGTTATAGCCAAGGCATACGATAACAGCCACTACCAATGCAATTACTGTTTCAATAACGGTTGCCTTCGTTCTCGTCATATGGAACTGATCCATAAAACTGGCAACAACTGCTTCCATAATGGAAACTGCGCTGGTTAGCGCTGCAAACAATACCATGGCGAAGAAAAGACAGCCTACTACATTGCCAATGCCACCCATTGCCGCAAATACTTTTGGCAAAGAAATAAACATAAGACTCGGACCAGATGCCTGCATACCTTCTGTTCCCATAAACGTATAAACAGCCGGAATAATCATAACACCTGCCAAAAATGCTACCACGGTATCAAATATTTCAATCTGGTTAATGGATTTTACAAGGTTTGCATCGTCACGTACATAAGAACCATAAGCGACCATAATACCCATAGCAACGCTCAAACTGAAAAACAGCTGTCCCATAGCATCCACCAGAACGCCAAAAAAGCTTTTTATTGTTAAACCTTCAAAATTCGGAATAACATATACCTTGAATCCTTGCATACCGGTTCTGGTAACACCCTCTGCATCCGTATGCTGTATCGTTAATGAAAATATCGCAATCGCCACTACCAATACCAACAATACCGGCATAATAATCTTGGAAAATGATTCAATACCACTGTTGATGCCCCTGAAAATAATAAATGCTACTACAAACATAAAAACAAACATCCAGATTATCGGTTCAACATCACTGGTAATATAATTCGTAAAATAACCATCTGTTGCCGCATTCACTCCATCACCTGTCAGATAAGCAATAAAATATTTCAGTACCCATCCACCAATTGCACAATAATACGGCATAATAATAACCGGTACAAGGCAAGCAACCACGCCAAGCCACTTCCAGCCCTTTTTGATTTTTCCATATGCCGTAAGCGGACTCTGCTTTGTTTTTCGTCCAATCGCGATTTCTGTTGTTAACAGTGCAAAACCAAATGTAACTGCAAGAATCAAATACATTACAAGGAACAATCCACCGCCATCTTTCGCTGCAAGATATGGGAATCTCCAGATATTGCCAAGACCAACCGCACTCCCTGCTGCTACAAGCACAAATCCGATGGAGCCTGTAAATGAATTTCTTTTTGTTTCTTTCATAGATAAATTTTCTCCTTTTTTATTCCTTACATAACTTTTCATTCACCATAAACTTCGTTTATTTAAAAAAGTTATATAATCCAACTGCAAATACAATAAATACAATAACAGGAAGGATACAAGTCATATAGACCTTCCTATATCCTTTTTAAATTGCAATTTCCCTTTATTTTATCATAAGAAAGACAAAAAACCTACACATTTTTCCCTTTTTACCCTTTTTACATCGTCACATACAAAGTTTATCAATCCAAGCAAACAATTCTTCCAAATCATAGTCACCCGCATGGGGCATATCCCAAGGTGCATGGTAGTCTACCGTGCATCCTGCCTCACGCAGCTTCAATACAAACATTGCCGAAATGGCTAATGATGTATCTCTGTCACATTCACCGTGACGAATACGCCAATGAGACGCCGTCTGTGCTGCTTCGTCCTCTATATAATGCATAGGATTCATCATCTTTATAACGTTATCCTCTGCCATCAAACCGGTTGCCAGACTATGTTCCTTGCTGTATTTTGTAAAATGTCTGAAATTCTCGGTTGCTATACCCATGTAGGCTTCTGATCTTTGTGCGTGAAATTTTTCATTTCCTGTTTGAAGCATGCCAGCTTTTCTTCATAGTATGCCTTTTGTTTCTCTTTTAACTCCCCTGCTTCTATTAACTTGTGCAATTCTTCTTCAAATTCTTTTAATCCTAACTGAGCAGCATCCTTGTAATTATTAGATATGTTCATTTCCATTCGTCCGATAATTGCGTCTAATTGTTTGTTTCTGCCTCTTTTTTGTAAAAAATTAAACATTCTTTATCACTCCATTTTATAAGCAATGCCTTCATTTATTTTTCCCTTTTGCGAATCGGATGTCTTATTACGGTACGCAATTTTTCCGGTGCACATCTGCGCGGATCAGAAAGATAGATTTCATGATGGAAACGGGTATCTGAGAAATCCTCTATATACCCCATTTCTGTTGCATACTGTCTCATTTTTACAATGCTTTGTGGTTCATCATCGTAAGAACCTTTGTGCATAATTTGTACGCAAAGTCCTTCTTTTATTTTATAGTATCTTGCTTTCTCAATTACCTGTGCAAGTTCTGGCTTTTTCTTTACTAATGCTTCTTTTGCCTGTTTGAAAACTTCCTCTGTTACAAATTCCGGTTGACGAATCATAGTTGTCCAACAAAATTTGTCCTTATCCGTTACATTTGTACCATCAAAATCGACTCCATCAACACTCCAAAATCCTTCTAACGGCGGAACCACATACTCAAAATATCCCTCCGGCTGTGTACCACTCATTTTGGACATCTTAATCGTAAAAGACAGACCATACAAAATTTCCATTGCTTCTTTATAAGCTTCACACGTATTCGGATTACCTTTTCCGTCTACTGCAATAAAAATCATTTCCGGCACATCGATAATAGACGGTTTGGTTGCAGGTTGATACAAATCTTTGTATTCTTTTTTGTAATCCAGTTTCTCTACTTTTTGATTTGCAGCTTGCGTTTTCTTATTGATTTGTTCCATCTAAAAAATACCTCTTTTCTTTTTTGAAACAAGTATAGCAATCCAATTGTGACATCTATTTGTCACGATTCATATTTTTTCTGTATTTTTTCTAATAACTCGGCAAACTCTTGTCGATAAGATTCCGGTTTCAAAATCTCTGCCTTTGCACCAAAAGTCAGAATCCAATTATAAAAAGAACTAACATCCGACCAAGTAAAACTTGTTATCAGATTTCCCTCTACATCCTCTTCAAATGTATTCTTTCCCCATTCGTCCACCAGACGCCATCTGACTGCTTTATCAAACTTAACAACCACCTCAATTTCCCCTTTGGTATGCAACAGTTTTTCACAGGTGTATTCCGGCACAATCCTTTCTTCGCATTTCTCCCCGGTACGTTGCAAATTTGTCATACGTGTTAATTTAAACATACGAAAATTTCTTCGCTCTACACAATACCCCCACACATACCAACTAGACCATTGAAAAATCAAATGATAAGGTTCTATCTCTCTTTCGCTATCTTCATTCGGCGAAAAATAAGTGAAACAAATCTTTTCCCGCTTCTCCATTGCTGCCTTTATCAATTCTATTTTTCCGGACACTAATGACTTGTCCCAACCAGAAAGGTCAATCAAAATATGATTATCTACATTCACGGTATTCGCATGATCCACTGAAAGCTTTTCCATGAGTTGTCTATATCGATTCGTTCCGCTCACACTGTCAAGACTCTGCAAACCGGTAAAAATTGCCTGCATCTCTGCGGTCGCCAAAACGGTTCTATCCATTTTGTAATTCTCCATAATGGTAACACCACCATTTTGCCCCTGTGTCGTCACAATCGGAATTCCTGCACGATTAATATCTTCAATATCACGCATAATCGTTCTACGTGATACTTCAAATTTCTCTGCCAACTCCGAAGTTGTTACTTTATCTTTTTGCAATAAAATCGATAAAATACCTATTTGTCTGTCTATTTTCATTTGTTTTCCTATTCCTAATATCTAAGTTAATTCCCGCATTCCTTATCAAAATTGTCTTGATAAATTCAAAAAATAGCAATGTTACTCGCTTTCTAATACGCATTAAACTTCATTACAAATTATTAATCACAAGTGCAATGCCGGATACCATCAACATCACAATCACAATTTTTTTCACAACCTTTTCATTCAGAATCCGGCTGCTTGCCATGCCAAGGCCTAAGCCGATAAGCATGAAAGGCATTAAAATAACCGCCTGTTTGAGAATGTCAAATGTCACAATTCCAAGTACTGCATACATGATAATCCGAAACGTATTTTCAACCAGAAAAACCATACAGATATTTGCTTTAAAAGAATGGCTGTCATCGGTTACTCTGCTCACATATGCTCCCATAAGTGCTCCGATTCCATACAAACCGCATAAGATACCAGAAAGAATCCCTATAACACCAAGAACAGTGTTTGATTCTTTGATTTTTCCATGATGTAATTCCCGAAAAAACATTTCTGCTCCAATGCAGACAATGACAAAACCTAATATAATTTTTATCAGTCCGGTATCAGCATTTTTCAAAAAAAACATGCCCGGTATGCTTCCAAGAAATACCATAATTGCAAGTGGAATACAAACCTTCCAATCAATTGATTTGCGTTCTTTCCATGCAACGATAGCATTCGACGGATAACCAAGAATAAGCTCTACCGGAGAGATATTGATATTATTATTTTCAAAACTTAAAATGGTTGTAAAAACAAGGGTATTGGCAAATCCACATAAACCTTTTACGAAAAAAGCACATATTGTTGCAATTATCCACCCACTCATATGTATCCTTCCTTCACTCCTTTAAACAGTTCTCCACCACTTCTTACAAACCGTCTAATTTACGGTATATTTTCCGGTATGGGAAGACACATAATATTATTAAAATAATAACCACACACATTTTGCCAATCGTTGCAGCAATCAGTTTTTCTCTATGCTCTACCCCTTCTGTGATAATCAGACTGTGTAACTTACACGAACTGTTTCCGTCATAGGAAATTATCATTGGCTCTGCTACTGCTGTACCATTGCCACTACGATAATAAACTTCTACACTTTGCCACATATCCGGTACAAAAGTCCGGTGTGTTACCAATTTATCTATTATAAACTCTTCCGGCAACTCTGTATTTAATTCTGCTTCTATCGCTTCCAGTTGAACTTCTATCTCATCCATCTGAATTTCTGTCGGCTGCAATTCAAAATATACATAATCATCTTCTTTCATAACCGAATCAAACATACATATACCAAAACCGATTATTCCAACCAGACAGCATAGAATTATTCTAAATTTTTTCATTCTCTCTCCGCTATTACACTTTTTTTCTACGTTTCTACACTTCTACATTGCAAAATTCTTTTACTTGTTCCCAATTTTTTTCTACCAAAGAATAGGAATACACTTTGGCATCTGTTGAATTTCGCAAAATCCCCCAAAGAACAGATGCTGGCTTTAATTTATTGTCAAACACAGCATTCCTTTCATCTGCACAAAAATCCTTCAAAAACTGATTCCACTGACAGGAAGAATTATCCCATTTTGCATAGTCCGATTGATGATAGTAAACATCTAACATATCCTGTATGGTAAAGGTTTCATCCTTTTCTTCCTTCACTTTTCGCCATGTCGCTACCATGTCCGCATGAAATTTAAAATTATCTATTCCGGTTAACTCTGAGAAGTAAGACCGCATTCTGTTATTAAAAGAAAAACCACATTTTAATAACGGTGCATCCAAAGACAATTCCACTTGCTTCTTTCCGGCAGAGGCTTTCTTTTTCTTTTTAACAATATTTCCGGCAAAATATTCTTTGATATTGTGATTCAATTCCTGTTTCGTACCGGATGCATCAATTCCAAGACTTTTACATATCTTGCATAACTCTTCCCGATACCAATAGTATTTTTCAAATTCTTCGTATGATTTTATTGTATTGAATTCCGGTCTTGTGGTCATACTTGCCTCTTTTCGTAATGCTCTATGTTGATTTCTTTGATATTATATCACATTGTATGTGTAATTTATATTTTTTAATTTGCAAGCGTAAGTTGGAAGAATTAAATTTAATTGATAACTTCCTTTTTCAAGAAATGTTATCACAAGAAAAGGATGGTGAAGAATTTGCCAAAATTCTCTTAAGCACCATACTTGGGAAAAAAATACGTAAAGTAAAAATAATTTCACAGAAAAACATATTAGGTATTGATACAAATAAACATGGTATTCGTTTAGATGCTTACATAAAAGATATATCTAACGAGGAATATGGCAAATTATTTGATGCCGAAATTATCCCTGACATCTACGATATAGAACCCAATAATACCTACGAAAAAGAAAGTCTTCCTAATGTCGTTATCATTACTATTCTTCCTTATGACCCCTTTGGTAAAAACCGTATGATTTATACCATTAAAAACCATTGCATTGAAGATACTTCTATTCCTTACAACGATGGTTCTAATAAAATTTTTCTATATACAAAAGGAACTGAAGGAAACCCTTTTTGCAGAATTTAATTTAATCTAAAAAAATGCATCTGGACATTTTCATTGTTCCAGATGCACTTTCTTATTTCCTATTTTTTACTCCTCTATCCCCAGAAAAGAAGTAACTCTTCAACCTATGCCTCTCTTTTCCGAATCGGAATCAATAAATCTAATTGTTTTGCTTTGTCCAAATTCTCTATGAAATTCGAATAAACATTCAGTTCTTCTTCCATACAACCGCCCATGCCTTCCGGTGCACGCCAGTCAATTTGATATTCTTCATGTTTCTCC
>JAFSHK010000010.1 GCA_017440375.1 Lachnospiraceae bacterium | reverse complement strand
TAAACGGTGAGTAAGAAGGGATAAAGTAATGATTTTACATACAGGCTTGCGGACGGATATTCCGGCTTTTTATGCAGAATGGTTTGCCAATCGTTTGCGAGATGGCTTCGTGTTGGTTCGTAATCCATATAATCCGCTTCAAGTGACAAAATATATTATTTCTCCGGATATAGTGGATGTAATTTCTTTTTGCACTAAGAATCCGATTCCTTTTCTGCCGTATATGAATTTGATAAAGGAATACGGACAATACTGGTTTGTAACGATTACACCGTATGGCAAAGAAATCGAACCATGCGTGCCGGAGAAAGAGAAAATGATAGAAGCGTTTCGGGAACTTTCAGAAAAAGTAGGGTTAAATGCTGTTGCATGGCGTTATGACCCTATTTTTATTTCTGATGTGTACACTGTCAAACAGCATATAGAAGCTTTTGAAGAAATGGCGGCAAAACTGGCTGGTTATACAAAGACCTGTGTAATCAGTTTTATCGATTTATACCAGAAAGTATTGCGCAATTTTCCGGAAGTAAGAGAAGTGCGCAAAGAAGATAGAATATGTCTTGCCAAAGAATTTGTGCGTATTGGGGAAAAATATGATATTACGATTAAGGCATGTGCAGAAGGTACTGAGCTGGAAGCCTATGGCGTAGATTGCAATGGTTGTATGACGCTTTCGATTTTTGAAAAAGCAATCGATTGTTCCTTAAAAGCGCCCAAAGTAAAAAGTGCCCGTTCAGAGTGTGCTTGCCTGCTTGGCAGCGACATAGGTGCTTATAATACGTGTGGACATTTGTGCAGATATTGTTACGCCAATTATGACAAGGAAACCGTTATAAGGAATAGAAAACTGCATGACCCCAAATCACCGCTTTTGTTAGGTACGCTCCATGCGTGTGATGTAATACATGATGCGAAACAAGTGAGCTGGAAAGACGGGCAGATGAGATTGAATTTTTAAAATATAAAATGTGAAAAAACGACAAGCAAGCATATTAATAATGTTTTTAAAGAGGAAGAAGTGGACAAAAAGAACAACATATAAAAAAGGTGTAGCAGGTGCGGACAGTGACATTGATTTGTTAGTAGACAGCCGCTTGCGAGGTTTACGTTTTGTTGGCTTGATGGAGGAGGTACGCAGCACTGTAGATAAGGATGTAGATTTGCTTGACTTATGGGATAAACTGAGAAAATTGGGATAGAAATGAATGAGCATCATGCAAATACAAAATGATATAGAGAGTACAGAACAAACATTCGATTTTGTTCTGTACTTTTTATTTATATTCTGCTATAATCAATTCAGTTATAGAGATACTATTGAAATATATGCATTCATAAAGGAGGACCTTTCGTGGAGCATTCAGAAAATAAAGCAGTATTTAAATTACATTCCGAATATCAACCTACCGGTGACCAACCACAGGCAATAGAAGAACTTGTGAAGGGGTTCAAGCAAGGAAATCAATTTCAGACATTGCTTGGCGTAACCGGTTCCGGTAAGACTTTTACGATGGCGAATATTATTGCAGCATTGAATAAGCCTACACTTGTCATTGCACATAATAAAACTCTGGCAGTCCATTTCGTATCAAAACAAACGTCTTTTTTCACGATTTTTGACGCTAAAATTGAAAAAAGGACTGTATGAAATAGGACAGAAAAAATGGAATTGTGAACGGGATTCGTCGTGGGAGCGATTTATGAAACAATAGTGAAAGCTTAAGCGATTTTTGGTATAATATTAAATGGTAGAATAATTATGGAGGTGTGGGATGATGAATAATGCAGAAGCATGGGATTATGCGATTGGTATGATTAAAGTAGATGGACTAGAGCCTACAGAAGATTTTAAGAAATATATTGAAAAAGAAAAAAGTGGCGAAGCAACTATGGAAGATGTAAAAAAGTTTCTTGATAAGAAATATAAGATGAAGGAGCCAGTCAATGCGTGATCCATATTTGTATGAAAAAAGCCAAGTGCTTAAAAATAAGTTGAATATAAGGACACAAGAGGAACTGGATGAAGCAGAAGCTGATTATGTGGTGTATCGTTTAAAAGATTTGGCTATGAACCCAATGCCCGGAGAATATAATACGGAGCATCTTTTAAAGATGCACCATTATATATTTCAGGACCTGTATGAATGGGCAGGAGAACCACGGATTATTGCCATTTACAAGGAAGAAGATGTTCTTGGGGGAATGTCAGTAGAATATTCCGATTCTTTTGATATTACAAAGGATATTCATTTTATTCTATCTGATATGAGGCAGAAACCATGGAAAGATATGGATAGGAAGCGAGCGTCAGAGGAATTTTGCAGTTCTCTGGCAAGGCTCTGGAAAGTGCATCCTTTTAGAGAGGGGAATACTCGTACAACGATTACATTTTGTTGTCAATATGCAGATGAAATCGGATTAAGGATAAACAGAGAATTGTTTGAAAAGAATAGCAGATACGTTAGAACAGCTCTTGTTGCTTATAATGCGTATTTTACTGATGGTAGTGACTTTTCAAAGAAAGAATATCTGGAAAGAATTGTGTATGATGCAATGGCAGATTGATAAGATATTCATTTGAAGAAATTACTTTTACTAGAGAAGAATTTAAGAATTATTCTGGCATGTTAAAAGGATTTCCAGAGCAAGTTAACAAGTTTTATATTTTAGAGGAAAGACAGAAATATGAGAGAAATCGAAGTAGGAGAATCAATGATAAATCAAATCCGTTCTTTGATGGAAATTATATTTGTTGTTCTTCTTATGGCAGACCGAGGAGTAAGGGGGTTCATTGGAAATATTATAAACAGCTTCTTGCTGAAAATGGATTGCCGGACATTCGGTGGCATGATCTCCGTACAACTTATTGTACACTTTTTCTGAAAGAGTCATTTAATCCCAAAGCGGTATCGAAGCTGATGGGGCATGCCAAAGAGATAATAACGATCAATACTTATGGCGATAATACAAATATCATAGCTGATGGTGTATCGGAGATTGAGGCTTATATGAAAGAGGTATTGCCTGATTCGGAAGAGGAGAAACGCTTAAAATAGGAATTGTTGGAGATAGTTCTGGATGTGTCAGAGTATTTTCCAGATATTGTTTAAAAACAAAAAGAACAAATGTTTATGTTACCTTTTTGGTTGTTCAATCTTATTTAGTCCGCATGGAATTAGGGCGACTTACTGAGTAACAAAAAATGCAAATTGTGAACAGAATTCGTCGTGAGCGTGATTTGGCCTAAGTAAGTAAAATTTCACGACGAAAAATATATTTTCCAAGACGAATTTGTGGTTAATAGAAGAACTTTGTTACTATGAAATTTGGAGGTGAATTGCTTTAATGGAGTTCAAATTACACTCGGATTATAAACCTACAGGTGACCAACCACAGGCAATAGAAGAACTTGTGAAGGGTTTCAAGCAAGGAAATCAATTTCAGACATTGCTTGGCGTAACCGGTTCCGGTAAGACTTTTACGATGGCGAATATTATTGCAGCATTGAATAAGCCTACACTTGTCATTGCACATAATAAAACTCTGGCAGGGCAGCTTTATGGGGAGTTTAAAGAATTTTTTCCCGAAAATGCAGTTGAGTACTTTGTATCCTATTACGATTATTACCAACCGGAAGCCTATGTGCCGTCTACGGATACTTATATTGCGAAAGATTCTTCTATCAATGATGAAATTGACAAATTACGTTTGTCTGCGACAGCATCTTTAGCAGAACGAAAAGATGTTGTAGTGGTAGCCAGTGTATCCTGTATTTATGGTCTGGGAAGTCCCGAAGATTATGAGGGCATGATTGTTTCTCTGCGTCCGGGGATGATGAAGGATAGAGATCAGGTTATTCGGGAATTGATAGATATTCAATATACACGTAATGATATGGATTTGGAGCGCGCCTGCTTCCGCGTGCGAGGCGATGTGCTGGAGGTTTATCCGGCAGAGGGCGGTGATTTTTTAATACGAATTGAATTTTTCGGGGATGAAATTGATCGGATTGCCCAGACGGATCCGTTGACTGGACAGGTTCATGCGGTATTAGAGCATATTGCCATTTTTCCGGCATCCCATTATGTAGTGCCGCAAGAGAAAATCAATGCAGCATGTAAAAATATTGAAAAAGAACTGGAAGAGCGAGTGCGTTATTTTAAAGGCGAGGATAAGCTTTTAGAAGCACAGCGTATTTCGGAACGTACCAATTTTGATATAGAGATGTTGCGAGAAACAGGTTTTTGTTCCGGTATTGAGAACTATTCCAGACATTTGAATGGTATGCCGGAAGGTACAACACCTTTTACTTTGATGGACTACTTTAAAGATGATTATTTGATTATTGTGGATGAATCGCATATGACAATTCCACAGGTTAGAGGAATGTTTTCGGGAGATCGCTCCAGAAAAAACACTTTGGTAGATTATGGCTTTCGTCTGCCGTCTGCGTTGGATAACAGACCTCTTAATTTTGATGAGTTTGAGCAGCATATTGACCAGATGTTGTTTGTGTCGGCAACCCCATCTGAATATGAAGCATCGCATGAACTGTTCCGCACGGAACAGATTATCCGTCCGACAGGATTGCTTGATCCGGAGGTAGATGTTCGACCGGTAGAGGGACAGATAGATGATTTGATTTCAGAAGTGAACAAAGAAATCGATAAGAAAAATAAAGTTCTTGTTACAACGTTGACGAAACGTATGGCAGAGGATTTGACGGATTATATGAAGGAAGTCGGTATCCGTGTGAAGTATCTGCACTCTGATATTGATACATTGGAAAGAGCACAAATTATTCGTGATATGCGACTGGATGTTTTTGATGTACTTGTGGGTATCAACCTGTTGCGAGAAGGTCTGGATATTCCGGAAATTTCGCTTGTAGCGATTCTGGATGCTGACAAAGAAGGTTTCCTTCGTTCGGAAACTTCCCTGATACAGACAATAGGACGTGCGGCGAGAAATGCGGAAGGACATGTTATTATGTATGCGGATAACATGACGGATTCCATGAAGGCGGCCATATCAGAAACGAACAGAAGACGCGAGATACAGCAAAAGTATAATGAAGAGCATGGGATTACTCCGCAGACAATTAAGAAGGCAGTTCGAGATTTAATTAGTATTTCTAAAGTAATTGCCAAAGAAGAAGTACGCTTTGAGAAAGACCCTGAGTCTATGGATCGCAAAGAACTGGAGAAGCTGGTTAAGGCTGTAGAGAAGCAAATGAAAAAAGCCGCAGCAGACCTTAACTTTGAGGCGGCAGTTGAACTGCGTGACCGCATGGTAGAACTGAAGAAAATTCTGCATGATATGGACGAATAGTGAAGAAATAAGTGAGGAGTAAAAATGACTGACACAGTAAAAATGCGACCAAGAGAATATATTAAGATTCGTGGGGCAAGTGAGCACAATTTAAAAGATATTAACGTAGATATTCCAAGAAATGAATTCGTAGTTTTGACCGGACTTTCCGGTTCGGGAAAATCGTCACTAGCTTTTGATACGATTTATGCAGAAGGACAGAGAAGATATATGGAATCTCTTTCTTCTTATGCAAGACAGTTCCTTGGACAGATGGAGAAACCAAATGTAGAGAAAATTGAAGGTTTATCACCGGCGATTTCCATTGATCAGAAATCGACCAACAGAAACCCACGTTCTACCGTTGGTACAGTGACAGAGATATACGACTATTTTCGTCTGCTGTATGCCCGAATTGGTATACCGCACTGCCCCAAGTGTGGTAAAGAGATTAAGAAGCAGTCAGTAGATCAGATGGTAGATCAGATTATGGCTTTGCCACAGGGAACCAAGATTCAGTTACTTGCACCGGTAGTCAGAGGACGAAAGGGCGAACATGTCAAAGTGTTTGACCGTGCGAAAAAGAGCGGTTATGTCAGAGTTCGTGTGGACGGTAATTTATATGAACTTTCTGAAGAGATTAAACTTGATAAAAATATCAAGCATAATATCGAAATTATTGTAGACCGTCTGGTGGTAAAAGAAGGAATCGAAAGACGTTTGACTGATTCCATTGAAAATGTACTTGGATTAGCCGAAGGACTTATGCTATTGGATGTGATTGACGGAGAACCGATAACCTTCAGCGAGAGTTTTTCCTGTCCGGATTGTGGAATCAGTATTGGTGAAATTGAACCGCGAAGCTTTTCTTTTAATAATCCGTTCGGTGCTTGTCCGGTTTGTTTCGGACTTGGCTACAAAATGGAATTTGATGTGGATTTAATGATTCCGAATAGAAAGCTGAGTATCAGTGAGGGTGCGATTAGCGTTATGGGATGGCAGTCCAGCAGCAGTGAGGGAAGTTTTACCAATGCTATTTTACAGGCACTTGCCAAAGAATATCATTTTAGTTTGGATACACCGTTCAATAAATTGTCAGAAGAAGCACAGAATGCCATTATTTATGGAACTGATGGCAAAAAGGTTACCGTTTATTACAAAGGACAGCGTGGCGAGGGTGTATACCCGGTTGCTTTTGAGGGCTTGATCAAAAATGTTGAGCGCAAATATCGTGAAACAGCTTCTGATGTTACGAAGCAGGAATATGAAAGTTTTATGCGCATTACACCTTGTAAAGAATGTAATGGTATGCGTTTGAAAAAGGAGTCGCTTGCGGTTACTGTCTGCGACAAAAACATTTATGAAATTACCTCTATGTCAATTAAGAATTTGCATGAGTTTGTCGGAGATATGAATTTGACGAAGCAGCAGGAATTGATTGGCAAACAGATTTTGAAGGAGATTCGGGCAAGAGTCGGATTCTTAATTGAAGTTGGTTTGGATTATCTGGCACTTTCTCGTGCAACAGCAACTTTATCCGGAGGAGAGGCGCAGAGAATTCGTCTGGCAACACAGATTGGTTCCGGTCTGGTTGGAGTATGCTATATTTTGGATGAGCCAAGTATCGGTTTACATCAGCGTGACAATGACAAACTGATTGCTGCGCTGAAAAATCTGAAAGACATGGGAAATACTTTGATTGTTGTCGAGCATGATGAGGATACCATGCTTGCGGCTGATCATATTGTCGATATTGGTCCGGGTGCAGGTTCTCATGGTGGAGAAGTCATTGCGCAGGGAACAGCAGAAGAGATTATGCAGATAGAGGAATCTGTAACGGGGCAATATTTAAGCGGAAAATTGATGATTCCGGTGCCGGCATCGAGAAGAAAACCGACGGGATATCTTACCATAAAGGGCGCAGAAGAAAACAATTTGAAGAAAGTAAATGTGAAAATTCCGACAGGAGTATTTACCTGTATCACAGGTGTTTCCGGTTCGGGTAAAAGTTCTCTGATAAACGAGATTCTTTACAAGCGCCTTGCAAGAGACTTGAACAGAGCAAGAACGATTCCGGGAAAGCATCAGGATATTTTAGGCATAGAACAACTAGATAAGGTAATTGACATTGACCAGTCTCCTATCGGAAGAACACCTCGTTCTAATCCGGCAACTTATACTGGCGTGTTTGACCAGATTCGTGATTTGTTTGCCTCTACGGTAGATGCGAAAGCAAGAGGTTATTCCAAAGGACGTTTCAGTTTCAATGTGAAAGGCGGAAGATGTGAAGCTTGTAGTGGTGATGGTATTATCAAAATAGAAATGCACTTTTTGCCGGACGTATATGTGCCGTGTGAAGTCTGTGGTGGAAAAAGATATAATCGTGAGACTCTGGAAGTAAAATACAAAGGTAAAAGTATTTATGATGTGTTAGATATGACGGTGGAAGAGGCAGTGCCTTTCTTTGAAAATGTGCCGTCTATTCGACGGAAAATTGAAACCTTATACGACGTGGGTCTTTCCTATGTGAAATTAGGACAACCATCAACCACTCTTTCAGGTGGTGAGGCGCAGCGTATTAAGTTAGCAACCGAGCTAAGCAGAAGAAGTACCGGTAAGACGATTTATATTCTGGATGAACCGACAACCGGATTACATTTTGCGGATGTGCACAAGCTGGTTGATATTTTGCACAAGCTTGCAGATGGCGGAAATACAGTTGTTGTTATCGAACACAATCTGGATGTTATCAAGACGGCAGACTATATTATCGACATGGGGCCGGAAGGCGGCGACGGCGGCGGAACTGTTGTTGCAGAAGGAACACCGGAGAAGATTAGTAAGAATTCTGACTCCTATACAGGATTTTATGTGAAAAAGATGCTGGAAAGAGCAAAAGCCTGAATAGAATAAAATTATACCTGATTTATGAAATATGAGCTCATTTAGATAATAAATGAGCCCTTTTCATAAGAAATGATAGAAGTAGTCTGATAAATTAAATGCATCAAATGATAAGGAGATGCATTTAACTATGGAAAACAAAAAAGAAAAAGCAATGGGTTTATTTGACAATGGATGTAATTGTTCACAAGCGGTTTTACTCGCGTTTGCAGATGAATACGGTTTGGATAAAGAAAAAGCAATTGCATTATCTGTTCCTTTTGGTGGCGGAATGTCTAAGCAGGGAAAAACTTGTGGATGTCTTTCGGGGGCATTGATGGTAATAGGATTATGCTTTGGGAAAGATTCAACAACAGTGATTGCCAATCGTGGTAATGCCTACGCAATGGGTAAAGAGTTTATAGAAAGATTTCAAGAAGAGTTTGGTGCAACGGATTGTCGCGAATTGATTCAATTAGATTTGAATAAGAAAAATGACTTGGAACAGGCTAATAAATATGTATTTGGAAATCGTTGTAAGAATATGGTTGGAAGAACCGCGGAAATGTTGCAACTTTTTCTGGTAGAAAAACAAAGTGATTAAACTGCAAATAGGAAGCTGGTAGAACACATGCGAGTACCTGAAAGCTTTATGAACGAAGAGCAAAAGAATGCACAAACTCAGATATTTTATAAGAAATATATAGAACATGAATCTTCAAGAATTTATACAAAAGTAGAAGAAAATTTGTTGGTTATAGTTTTGCGCGGAAGCAAAAAGCTGGTATATCAAGATTTTGAAGCTACAATTTCGGAAGGGCAATATGCATTCTTTCGTAAAGGCAATTATATTATGAACCAAATAATAAGTGAGGGCAGATATGATAGTCTTCTTATATTTTTGAGTGATGATTTTCTTAAAAAGATTTTTGAGTTACAAGATTTTCATGTGTGTTTTCCGACACCGTTTTATCAAGGAGAGATGGTTTCATATATGAAGGAAGAGGTGGATAAAATCTGTGAATTGATAAACCGGAAGGAATTTGATGATATTGTTCGATTGAAAATTATGGAATTACTTGTATATATACAAGAAGGAGATAAAACAGGTGAATTTAGTAATTTTATGCGAGCTATTTTACTAGACAGAAGTTTTAAAGATGATATTTACAGTAAGTTTCTGCAATGCCAGGATATTGGAGAATTGGCTGACTTAATGCATATGAGCGTAAGTACGTTAAAAAGAAAGTTTCAGAAAGAATTTGGATGTTCGCCACATTTATGGATGAATGAGCAGAAATTAGAAAAGGCAGTTGTGCTACTGGATACAACCGATTATTCCATAACGGATATAGGGTTCGTGTGTGGTTTTTCCTCGTTGTCTACATTTATGGCACAGTTTAAAAAGAAATATGGAGTATCACCGGGGGTATATAGAAAAGAAAAACTTGTTAATATTATTGCAAAAAAAGGTTAAGTAATTGAAAAAACGTGCCGATAAAATTATAAGCATGGATGCTGAAAATAGAACGGATGGACCCGTTCTGTTTTTGGCATCTTTTTTTTGATTTCTTAATTTTAAAAAAATTTTATGAAATTACTTTGAAAAACTCTTTCTTTAGGTTATAATGGTATGCAGCAAAGTGCGCAATTCTATCCAATTGCCAGATTTGCATGTTTAGTTTGAGTGCAATTGGAAATTATGTATATAGATACCGGAGAAAGGGGAACGTTAGAAAATGCAGTATACAGATATCGGAATCGATTTGGGAACCGCTAGTATTTTGGTTTATATTAGAGGTAAAGGTGTAGTGTTAAAGGAGCCATCTGTTGTGGCTTTTGATAGAGATACAAATAAAATTAAGGCAATTGGTGAAGATGCCAGATTGATGCTTGGTAGAACACCGGGCAATATCGTAGCAGTTAGACCGCTACGTCAAGGTGTTATTTCTGATTATCAGGTAACAGAGAAGATGATGAAATATTTCATTCAGAAAGCACTTGGTAAAAAAACCTTCCGTAAACCTCGTATCGCAGTATGTGTACCGAGTGGTGTTACAGAAGTAGAGAAGAAAGCAGTAGAAGATGCTACTTATCAGGCAGGAGCCAGAGAAGTATCTATTATAGAAGAACCGATTGCAGCAGCTATTGGTGCAGGTATTGATATTTCCAAACCATGTGGAAATATGATTGTAGATATCGGTGGTGGTACATCCGATATCGCGGTTATCTCTCTTGGAGGTACTGTTGTAAGTGCTTCTATCAAAATTGCAGGTGACGATTTTGATGAAGCAATCGTGCGTTATATGCGTAAGAAACACAACTTGTTGATTGGTGAAAGAACAGCCGAAGATTTAAAAATTAAAATCGGCTCTGCTTATAAAAGACCGGAAGTAGATTACATGGATGTCAGAGGACGTAACCTTGTAACAGGTCTTCCGAGAACGGTAAAAGTTTCTTCCGAAGAAACCGAAGAAGCTTTGCATGAAACGACCGTTCAGATTGTAGAAACAATTCACAGTGTACTTGAGAAAACTCCACCGGAATTAGCAGCAGATATTGCTGATCGAGGAATTGTTTTGACAGGTGGCGGAAGTTTATTACGTGGTCTGGAAGATTTAATTGCAGCCAAAACAGGTATCAACACCATGACGGCAGAAGACCCGATGACAGCCGTTGCGATTGGAACAGGTAAATATGTAGAATTCTTAGCAGGATACAGAGAAGACTAAAGAAGGTTTTTACCCGCATAAGGGAAAGGGGAGTACAATGCTTAAAGGTTTATACACCGCCTACACAGGCATGCTGAATGAGCAGAATAGAATGGACATTATGACCAACAATCTGGCAAATGCCAATACGATTGGTTTTAAAAAAGAAGGAGCTACCAGTCAGTCATTTGATGAGGTTTTGGCTTATAAGATTAAAGATACATCAGAAGCTGGAAACCTTCCGCAGAAGCTTGGTAATATGTCACTTGGCGTTAAAATTGGCGAGAACTATGTTGACTATTCAGAGGGTGGCATTAAAGAAACAGGAAATGTGTTGGACTTGGCTATTTCAGGTAATGGTTTCTTTACGGTAGAATATACTAACAAAGCCGGTGAGACGTCGACTATGTATACCAGAGATGGTAATTTTACTATGAATGCACAGGGCTATCTGGTAACGCAGGATGGCGATTATGTATTAGGTGAGAGAGGAAGAAGAATTAAACTTAATACAGCAGAAGATATAAGCATTGACCGTGATGGGAATATTTATCAGGCAGGTGCAAATGTTGGAACTCTTCAAATAACGGATTTTGAAGATTACAATTATCTGGAAAGATACGGAGAAAATTATTTCCAGACAGTTGAAGGTGCAGAAGAGATGGATTCAGAAGCGGAAATTCACTCTGGTTATTTAGAAATGGCAAATATTTCTGTTGTTACTGAAATGGTAAATATGATTACCATTCAGAGACAGTACGAAGCAAATCAGAAATTAATTACTACTTATGACAGTACATTAGAAAATGCAGTAAATCAGACAGGTAGAATCTAAAATATATGGGGGAAAGGATGGAACAGATAAATGGTTAGAAGCTTATGGTCAGCAGCAACTGGTATGAATGCTCAGCAGACAAATGTAGATACAATTGCGAACAATCTGGCAAATGTTAACTCAGCAGGATATAAGGTACAGAAGGCAGAATTTAAATCTTTGCTTTACCAAACATTGCAGACACAGACAACAACAGCAAACGGAGATCCGAAGCCAACTACTTCACAAGTAGGTCTTGGTGTAAGAACATCTTCCATTAATAATATTTATTCACAGGGTAGTTTGCTGGAGTCAGCAAGTGATACCGCATTTGCAATTGAAGGTGATGGCTTCTTTGCAGTAAGAGGCGAAGATGGTGAAACATATTATACAAGAAACGGTGATTTCACATGGGCAATTGGCAGTAACGGAGGAATGACATTAACAAATCAGGATGGACTTCCGGTACTTAATTCAGCAGGAAGACCGATTTCCTTATCACGTACATATATTGCGAACAGACTCTCTATTACAGCTGATGGTGAAATTTGCTATCCGGATGAAAGTAATAATCCACAGTCTATCGGTATTAAAATCGGTGTTTACCAGTTTAATAATGCGGGTGGTTTAGCAAGACATGGAGATACACTTCTTTCTGCAACAGATGCAAGTGGACGTGCTATCAATGAGGAGACAAATGCTAACGTGAAGAAAAGTAGAGTAATTCAGGGATATTTGGAAGGCTCCAATGTTTCTGTAGCGGATGAAATGGTTAACCTGATTGTGGCGCAGCGTGCTTATGAAATGAATTCCAAAGCAATCACAACATCTGATTCTATGATGGAAACTGCTAACAATCTGAAACGTTAATAACAGAAAAATTACTTCGTAACTTTTCTGGGGAGGAATAACCTATGGATATTGCAGGAATTTCAAGTTATACAAATTATCTGGTGGATACCAATACAGATAAAACAAAAGAATTAGAGGGTCAGTTAAATCGGGCAGCTACTTCTGAGGTAGAAGATGATGAGTTATTAGAAGCCTGTAAAGAATTTGAAGCATATCTTTGGGAGCAGGTGTTCAAAGAAATGCAGAAAACGACCAAATTATTCAGTGATGAAGAGGCAGATGAGGGCTATGCACAGAATATGGTAAATTGTTTTCAGGATACGGTAGTTCAAAATCTTGCTGCACAGATGACTGATGAAAGTGCTGGTGATAATTCTCTTGCACAGATGTTATACACACAGATGAAGAGAAACTATAATCTGGATTAATTTGTGAAAGAAGATACATAATTGCGATAGAAATAGGCTGCTGATTTTGGCAGCCTATTTGCATTTAATATATATGGGAACTGTTTATGGACAATAGCTTAGAAAAAATAAAAGGATATATTGAACATATTATATATCGTAATACAGAAAATGGATACGCGGTATTTAACCTTGTTTCCGATGGGGAAGAGATAACTTGTGTCGGCACATTGAAAACGCTAGACCAAGGGGAAACGATAGAAGCGGAAGGAAACTATACAGCGCATCCGGTATATGGAGAACAATTCAAGATAGAGCATTATCGGATTGTGGAACCGGACGATGCTGTTAGTATGGAGCGTTATTTGGGTTCCGGTGCCATTAAAGGTGTCGGAGAAGCTTTGGCGGCAAGAATTGTCAAAAAATTTGGTAATGATACATTCCGAATTATCGAGGAAGAACCGGAAAGACTTGCGGAAATCAAAGGCATCAGTGAACGAAAGGCCAGAGAAATTGCGATACAGGTTTATGAGAAAAGAGACGCCAGAGAAGCCATGACTTTTCTGCAGAAATACGGGATTTCTAATACATTGGCAATTCGAATTTATGAAGCGTATGGAATGAATCTGTATGGTGTTATGAAAGAAAATCCATATCAGCTTGCGGAGGATATTGATGGAATTGGCTTTCGTATTGCGGACGAAATTGCATCCAAAATAGGAATTCATACCGACTCGGATTATCGCATTCGAAGCGGTATTTTGTATACACTTTTGCAGGCAGGTGCGGAAGGACACTGCTATCTGACAGATAGCAATTTGCTGAAAAAAGCAGGTGAGTTACTGGAATTGGAGCCGGCAGTTATGGAACCGCAACTTCAAAATCTGGCAATGGATAAAAAAGTAGTGATTAAAATGCTGACAGGAGAAGAAACGGAACGCAAAGTTTATGCGATGACATATTATTATGCAGAACTTAATTGTGCCAAAATGCTTCATGACTTAAATGTTTCTGTGACAGAAGATTTTTTACCTTCGCAAGAGAAAAAAATCATGCAGAAAATAGAAACACTTGAAAAAGAGTTGGAAATTGAATTGGATGATTTACAACGTAAAGCAGTTCTGGAAAGTATTCAAAACGGCATTTTGATATTGTCCGGCGGACCGGGAACCGGAAAAACAACTACAATCAATATGATGATTCGTTATTTTTTATCAGAAGAAATGGATATTTTTCTGGCAGCACCGACAGGGCGTGCGGCCAAAAGAATGACAGAAACTACTGGTTACGAAGCCAAAACAATTCACCGTTTATTGGAATTGAATGGTGTGGCGGCGCAGGAGAGTAAAGCGGCACGATTTGAACGCAATGAAGCGAATCCTTTAGAAGCAGATGTTATTATTATAGATGAAATGTCGATGGTAGATATTTTTCTTTTTCAGGCACTTTTGAAGGCGGTTTCCGTTGGTACGCGTTTAATCTTAGTAGGAGATGTAAATCAGCTTCCGTCAGTGGGTCCGGGACAAGTTTTGCAGGATTTGATTCGGAGTGAACGATTTTCGGTTGTTATGTTAGAGAAAATTTTTCGTCAGGCAACCGAAAGTGATATTATTCTGAATGCACACAGAATCCATGCAGGAGAAGACATTGTGCTGGATAATAAAAGCAAGGACTTCTTTTTTCTGGAACGAAATGACGTAAATGTTATCTACAAGCACATGATTCAGTTGATTTTGGAAAAATTACCGCCTTATGTTGGAGCACAGCCATACGATATTCAGGTTTTGACACCGATGCGAAAAGGTATGCTAGGTGTGGAAACACTGAATGGCATTTTGCAGAAATATCTAAATCCGCCGTCTGATAAGAAGAAAGAATATGTAAGCGGAAGTACTCTTTTGCGGGAAAAAGATAAAGTAATGCAGATTAAAAACAACTATCAGTTGGAGTGGGAAGTCGTCAGCAAGTATGGGATTCCGATAGACAAAGGGTTGGGGGTCTTTAATGGTGATATCGGTGTGATTCTGGAAATTAACGAGTATACACGAAATGTTATTGTGGAATTTGATGAACACCGTCGTGTCACCTACCCGTTTGCGCAATTGGATGAAATTGAACTTGCCTATGCGATAACGATACATAAATCGCAGGGAAGTGAATATCCGGCAGTTATTATGCCGCTTCTTACAGGTCCTAAGATGTTGTTTAATCGAAATCTGTTATATACAGGCGTTACCAGAGCAAGAAACTGCGTTACTATTTTAGGAAGCAGTGCTATTTTGCAGGAAATGGTGGATAACAATTATCAGAACAGACGATTCACCGGTCTGTCGGAGCGAATTAAAGAATTGATACCGGAAGAGAAATGATATTATAAGAAAAGTGATAATAAAAGAGAAATGATATTATAAAGGAATAGATACAAGCATGAGTATAAATCATATCAAAGATTTCTGGGGGCTGATTTTGGATTTCATCTATCCACGAAGATGTCCCGTCTGTGATAAGGCTGTTAAGCCGTTCGGAAGCCTCATCTGTGAGGAATGTAAAGGGAAAATTGTATATAATAAAGCTCCTTTTTGCCAGAAGTGTGGAAAGGAACTAAAAGAAAAAAGAGCAGTGTTTTGTCATGACTGTTCGATGAAAGAGCATAGGTATGACAGGGGGATGGCACTTTTTTCTTATCCTAGTATTGTAGATTCGATTTATCGGTTTAAATACAAGGGAAGGCAGGAATATGCGGCCTATTACGGAGAACGTATGGCATGTATTCTGGGAAGACGAATATTGGCATTAAATCCGGATGCACTGATACCGGTTCCGATCCATGATTCCAAGAAAAGAATCAGAGGATATAATCAGGCAGAAGTGCTGGCAGATGAGCTTGGGAGACGTCTGGGAATACCGGTAGAAAAAAATTTAATCAAGAGAGTACGCAAAACTGCACCTATGAAGGATTTATCTGCACAAGAAAGACAAAATAATTTGAAAAAGGCTTTCAAAATCTGTCATAATGATGTAAAATTAAGTACGATTGTAATTATTGATGATATTTATACAACAGGAAGTACAATTGATGCCATGGCGAGGGAGCTGCGTAGGGCAGGGGTTAAACGGATTTATTTTGCAGCACTTGCAATTGGAAATAGTATGTGAGTGGGAGGAAACACTATGAATGTACGGAATTGTAGAAAATGCGGAAAGATTTTTAACTATGTATCTGGACCGCCGATTTGTATGCAGTGTAGAGAAGAAATGGAAAGAAAATTCCAGGAAGTAAAAACATATATCATGGATAATCATCATGCAACGATTCCACAGGTGGCAGAAGCATGTGATGTTTCTACTAGCCAGATTCAGCAGTGGCTTCGTGAAGAACGTTTGGAATTGGCAGAAGGTTCCGGAATTGTTTTATATTGTGAGAACTGTGAAGCGCCGATTCGTTGTGGTCGTTTCTGTGATAAATGTAAGAATACGATGGCACATAAATTAAATGATAGCATCAAGATGCCGGAGAAACCAAAACCACAGCCGAAGAAGGATCCAAGAGATAATCCGAAAATGCGGTTTTTAAATTAAGTTAGATAGATTGGGAGAATTAATCCTATGTTAAATGAAGAACGCGTCATTCTGATGACTAAGTTGGCATCTTATGAGGCTAACGATGGGAAGAAGAATATTGCGATCGGAAATTTTTTCCGTAGCGATTATATAGGATGGCAGGTTTTAAAATCCATTATAAGTGCAACGATTGCATTTGTAGTGGTTTTTGCCATGTACATTTTTTACGATTTTGAAATCTTTATGATGGATATTTACAAAATGGACTTATTGGAGTTTGGCAAAAATGTGTTGCTGCTATATGCCGTTGTGGTAGGTGGTTACGCTGTTATATCTTATATTGTGTATGCTTACCGATATAGCAAAGCACGTAAGAGTCTGAAGCTGTATTATATGAATTTGAGAAAATTATCCAATATGTACAGTAATAAGTAATACCATACATTTTGAGAGGAAGAACTATGACTACGTTACTTGTTGCGAAACAGTATATGAAATTGATTTACGGTAAATACGAGGCTTATATTACCCCATTATTGAAATTTTTGCTGGCATTTATTGCATTGATGCTGATAAATTCCAATTTGGGTTATATGGAAGGAATTGATAAGTTAACAGTTGTATTGATTGTTGCTTTGATGTGCTCTTTCATGCCGATGAACTTCATTGTTATTATGGCAGCACTTTTTACGCTGTTGCATTTATATGCATTCAGTTTGGAGTGTGCAGTTGTTGTTGCGGCAGCCTTTTTGCTTATGTTTCTACTGTATTTCAGATTTTCACCAAAGGATACGGTGGTTGTGATATTAACACCGATTTGTTTCCTTTTGAAAATACCGTATGTGATTCCGATTTCTATGGGACTTATCGGAACACCGGCATCAGCAGTTTCCGTTTCTTGCGGTGTAATCGCTTATTATATGATTCATTATGTAGGCGAAAATGTCACGTTGCTTAGTGGAATGGCAGATGAAGAGACAGCTACCAAATTTAAAATCATTATTGATGGAATTTTAAACAATAAAGAGATGGTTGTAACAATTGTTGCGTTTGCGGTTACTTTAATGCTTGTATATCTGATTCGCAGAATGAGTATTGATTATGCATGGACAATTGCCATGGTAGCAGGTGCGTTGGTAAATATTATGGTACTGTTGATTGGAGATTTAATGTTTGATACAAATGTATCCTTGCTCAGTGCAATTTTGGGCACAATTGTTTCGTTTCTGATTACAGTAGTTTTACAGTTCTTTGTATTTCATGTGGATTACAGCAGGACAGAGAATGTGCAGTTCGAAGATGATGAATATTATTATTATGTAAAAGCAGTGCCGAAGGTTGCACTAGCCAAGCCTGAGAAACAGGTAAAACAGATAAACGTACAGAAAAGGAGTAGGAATACTCGTTAAGAATTTTGTTTTATAGACTATAACAAGGTTAAGTGGGAATTATTATGCAGCAGATTAATACATTAATAGATAAATATTTTTCTAATTTGCATATGCCGTCAATTCATTGGACAGATGTTGCGGAGATTTTTATTATCGCTTTTTTGGTGTATCATATTCTGCTATGGATTAAAAATACAAGAGCTTGGGCACTACTAAAGGGACTTGTAGTAATTGGTATTTTTGTATTGATTGCAGTTATCTTCAAAATGAACACCATTTTGTGGATTGTTACGAATTTGTTTAGCATTGCCGCAATAGCGCTTGTTGTTGTTCTGCAACCGGAGCTTCGAAAAGCGTTAGAGACACTTGGGCGGAAGAATTTGCTTTCATCCATTTTGACATTTGATGCTTCAAAGCCGGGGGATGAACATCTTTCTGACAGAACGGTAAATGAAATTGTCAAGGCTTCAGTAGAAATGGGAAAAGTAAAGACAGGAGCCTTGATTGTAATACAAAAAGAGCAGCCGTTGAATGAGTATGAAAGAACAGGTATTGAAGTTGACGGTATCGTTTCCAGTCAGCTGCTTATCAATATTTTTGAGCACAATACACCTTTGCATGATGGAGCGGTTGTTGTGAAGAATAATCGTGTAACGGCAGCGACCTGTTACTTGCCGTTATCTGATAATATGGAATTGAGCAAAGAACTTGGAACAAGGCATCGTGCCGGAGTTGGAATATCAGAAGTTACGGATTCCATGACTGTAATTGTATCAGAAGAAAATGGTAAAATCAGTGTGGCATATGGCGGAAGATTAGAACGTGGAGTAGATGCAGATAGATTGCGTGAAAGACTTCATAGTATTCAGAATAAACCGATAGAAGATAAAAAACGGAAGTTGTGGAAAGGCAGGTCTAGGAATGAAGAATAGATTAAGCCGAAATTGGGGATTGAAGATAGGTTCCTTCTTGTTTGCAGCTATCCTGTGGCTTATTGTTACGAACGTAAATGATCCGGTAGGTACTTTTAAAGTTTATAATGTACCCGTTAAAATTCAAAATGCAGATCTGATTACGAGCAATGGTCAGGTATATGAAGTGTTAGAGGATACGGATGTGATTGATACGGTTACCATATCTGCTAAACGTTCTATTATTGATTCCTTGGATGAAAGTAATGTTGTTGCGGTTGCGGATATGAATGATCTTACCAGCTTAAATACAATCAGTATCCGGCTTTCTACAAATAAATACAATGATAAGCTGGAAAGCATTGAAGGAAGTATAGATAGCGTAAAATTAAATATTGAAAATAAGAGAACCAAAACATTGCAGTTAAAAACAGATACAATTGGTGAGGTGAAGGAAGGCTATATGGTAGGCGAGATTACCACAGAGCAGAATCTGATAGAAATTTCAGGACCAGAGTCTCTTGTATCACAAGTGAAAAAGGCAGTTGTTTCTGTTGATGTTTCCGGTTTTACTAATAATATCGGAACAGATTCTGTTGTTCGTTTATATGATGAAGAGGATAAAATTGTTGCATCTAACAGTATTGTGAAAAATATTAGTAAAGTACGTGTTAATGTAGAAATTCTTGAGTTGAAGACGGTAGCCATTAACTGGAATACAAGTGGTGTTGCAGCGAGCGGATATCAGGCGACGGGTGAAATCACAGCAACAAAAGACAGCGTTGTAATTGCAGGAAAATCAAAAGTAGTAGATAATATAAGCGCGATTGAAATTCCGGAAACTGCACTGGATATTACCGGAGCCACAGAGAATGTGGAAACCATTCTTGATTTAGAAGATTATTTACCGGATGGTGTGATTTTAGCAGAGGAAGATTTTAACGGTAAGGTGCTTGTGACAGTTTATGTTGAACCAACTATTGAGAAGACTGTTACAATGAAAACAGAAGAAATTCAGATTATCAATATGCCGGAAGGATTTGAGGGCAAGATTCTTGAGGATGAGGAGGAGTATGAGATTATTCTTGTGGGTCTTGCATCAAATTTAAATGCGCTGGATGTAGAGACACTTCAGGCAACAATTGATGTGATGGCATGGATGGAATCAGAAGGAATGGAAGAGATGAGTCCTAATTACTATACCGTAAATCTGACATATAATCTGGAAAATGGTATAGCCTTGAAAGAGGATGTCAGTGTGAAATTGTATATCACAGAAAAAGAAGAATAGTTCGGATATAGAAAAAACTGATTTGACAGGAGTAAGAAAGGGAGACTATAGGTATGAGTAGATTGTTTGGTACAGATGGCGTAAGGGGTATTGCAAATGAAGAATTGACACCACAGCTTGCAATGCAGCTAGGTCAGGCAGGTGCCTATGTGCTTACCAAAGAAAATGAGCATAAACCAACAATCATGGTTGGATGTGATACAAGAATCTCTGGTGATATGTTAGCAAACGCTTTGATGGCGGGAGCGTGTTCTGTAGGTGCAAACGCAGTTTATGTTGGTGTTGTTCCGACTCCGGCAGTAGCTTATCTGACAAGAAAATATAAAGTAGATGCAGGTGTAGTAATTTCTGCTTCACACAATCCGGTTGAATTTAATGGTATTAAATTCTTCGATGGAAACGGCTATAAGTTACCGGATTCTCTGGAAGATGAAATTGAAACACTGATTCGTAACGATATGCAGGGAATTAAATTCCCGACTGGTGCAGGCGTTGGTAAAATTAAATATCGTACAGACGCAAGAGAAGAATACATTAATCATGCAATTCAGTCTGTTAATGTAGATTTGCAGGGTATGAAAATTGTAGTGGATTGTGCAGAAGGAGCATCTTTCTATACGTCTGTAGAAGCACTAAAAGAACTGGGTGCGGAAGTTGTTGCAATTCATAATAATCCGGATGGTACAAATATCAATGCTAACTGTGGTTCTACGCATATGGAAGAATTGCAGGCAAGAGTTGTTTATGAAAAAGCAAAACTAGGTCTTGCATTCGATGGTGATGCGGATAGACTTCTGGCGGTCGATGAACTTGGTAATATGGTAAATGGTGACCAGATTATGGCAATTGTCGGCAATCATATGAAGACTCAGGGTAAATTGAAACATGATACAATCGTTGCAACGGTTATGAGTAACCTTGGCTTCTTCTTAATGGGAGAAGAGAATAATATTCACATAGAGCAGACGAAAGTCGGAGATAGATATGTTCTTGAAAGAATGCGTGAGATCGATGCAAGTCTTGGTGGTGAACAGTCAGGACATGTGATTTTCTTAGATGAAAATACGACTGGTGACGGACTTCTCAGTGCTCTACACCTATTACAGGTAGTTGTAGAAACCGGCAAACCATTATCTGAACTTGCACAGATTATGGAAGTAATGCCACAGGCACTTGTAAATGCAAAGGTGCCGACTCACAAGAAAGAAAAATACATGGATTATCCGGAGATTGCAGATGCAATTGCAGCGCTGGATAAGAAATTTGCAGGCGAAGGTCGTGTGCTGATCAGACCTTCTGGAACGGAACCTCTTGTCAGAGTAATGATTGAGGGTAAAGAGCAGAAGATGATTGAAGAGGAAGCCAGAAAATTAGCTGAACTGATTCAGAATATTATGCTCTAACAAAAACTTTATGTTGTAAATTTTTTGCCAAAATTATTTTGTAAATTGTCTGTGATAATATGCTTCACAAATTATCGGTTGAGATATTTAAGAAAAAATGGTATAGTAAAAATAGTTCTGATAGGAATATTGGTCAGAGCGTGAATTGGAGGGAACAAGTAGAATGGTAAGCCAAAAGGTAGTTATCAAAAACCCAACAGGGCTACATCTAAGACCAGCTGGTATCCTATGTAAGGAAGCGATGAAATTTAAATCCTTAATTACGTTTACATTTAGAGAGAATACAGCGAATGCCAAGAGTGTGCTGAGTGTGCTGGGTGCATGTGTTAAGTGTGGCGATGAAGTTGAGTTTGTTTGTGATGGTGAAGATGAAGAAGAAGCATTGAAAACTCTTATCGAAGCGATTGAGAGTGGACTTGGTGAGTAACGCTATCTGATAAGCCCGTTGTGTTGTATTCAACGGGCTTTTTTTGCGCGTGATAGAGAGTACCAATCCAGTTGTAAAGGGCGTTTTTGTATGTAAGAAAATGGAGGAATAGAGTATGTTGAATTATCAAAGATATCGTAGAAATCCGGTAGTTGACTATCCGGAAAGAGAATGGCCGAATAAGGAAATTGAGAAAGCACCGATTTGGTGTAGTGTTGATTTACGAGACGGCAATCAGGCTTTGATTGACCCAATGGTCGTACAGGAGAAAATAGAATTTTTTAACTATTTAATTAAGTTAGGTTTTAAGGAAATAGAAATCGGATTTCCGGCTGCGAGCCAGATTGAGTTTGATTTTTTACGTCAGTTGATCGACCGTAAACTGATTCCGGATGATGTGACGGTTCAGGTATTAACACAGTGCCGTGAGGAGTTGCTTGACAGAACTTTTGAGGCAATTGAAGGCTGCAAACAGGCAGTAGTTCATATCTATAATTCAACTTCTACGTTACAGAGAGATGTTGTTTTTGGCATGGACAGAGAACAGATTATTAATATTGCTGTTGAAGGCACGAAAATGGTAAAAGAACGTGCGAAAAATTTCCCTGGTAAAATTATTTTGGAATATTCTCCGGAGAGCTTTACGGGTACGGAACTTGATTTTGCATTGGATATTTGTACAGCAGTACAAGAAGCATGGGAACCGACGAAAGAGGAACCTATTATTATTAACCTTCCTTCTACCGTAGAAATGAATACACCGAATGTTTATGCGGATCAGATTGAGTGGATGAATAAACATTTCAAGAATCGTGAAACGATTATTTTGAGTGTGCATCCTCACAACGATAGAGGAACCGGTGTAGCAAGTGCAGAACTGGCTTTACTTGCGGGTGCAGACCGTGTAGAAGGTACTTTATTTGGAAATGGTGAGAGAACAGGTAATGTTGATATTTTAAATATTGCATATAACATGTTTTCACAGGGAATTAATCCGGAACTGAATATTGAGCATGTAAATGAAAGCATTGAAATTTATGAGAGATGCTGTAAGATTCCGATTCACCCAAGACATCCATATGCCGGCAAGCTGGTATTTACAGCGTTTTCCGGTTCTCATCAGGATGCGATTAACAAGGGTGTTAAGGCTATGAAAGAGCGTAACAGCGAAATCTGGCAAGTACCTTATCTGCCGATCGACCCGGCAGATATCGGAAGAGAATACGAGCCGATTGTACGAATCAACTCCCAGTCTGGTAAAGGTGGCGTTGCATTCGTTATGGATACTTATTTCGGATTTAAACTTCCGAAAGGAATGCACAAAGAGTTTGCAAACGTAATTCAGAAAATTTCCGAGAAACAGGGTGAAGTTTCACCGGATCAGATTATGGAGAGCTTCCGCGAAGAGTATCTGAATCAAAAAGAGCCGATTCATTTCCGCAAACTTCGTGTGGATGATTTAAGTGGCGAAACACAGTCAGATTTTGATACAAAAGTATTGGTTACTTATACAAACAATGGTGTTGAGAAGAGCTTTGAAGCAATTGGTAATGGACCGATTGATGCGGTGAAGAGAGGACTTCAGGAAGAACTTTCCATCGATATTAAGATTCTCGATTACGAAGAACATGCATTGCAGAGCGGTTCTAATTCACAGGCAGCAGCATATATTCACCTGTTGGACGTAGAATCCGGTCATGTTACCTACGGTGTTGGTGTAAGTTCCAATATTACAAGAGCTTCTGTAAGAGCTATTTTCTCCGCAATCAATCGATTGAAATTGGGATAAATCATATAATGCAAAATCACAATCTAACGGCAGGAACGCTCTTGCTACTTGTCGCTCGTAGCAGCACATAATATGCTAAAACAAAAAGGAGGAACGGTATGGAACAGGCATTGGAAAAATTGAATTCAATGATACAGGATAGCAATAACATTGTTTTTTTTGGCGGAGCCGGTGTCTCTACGGAAAGTGGTATTCCGGATTTTCGAAGTGTAGACGGACTGTATAATCAGAAATATGATTATCCGCCGGAAACCATTCTGAGCCATACCTTTTACCGCAGAAAGACAGATGAGTTTTATCGTTTTTATCGTGATAAAATGCTCTGTCTTGATGCAAAGCCGAATGCAGCACATTTGAAGCTTGCACAGTGGGAGCAGCAGGGAAAACTGAAAGCGGTCATTACACAGAATATTGATGGCTTGCATCAGGCGGCAGGCAGTAGAGTCGTTCTGGAACTGCATGGTTCCGTTTTGCGTAATTATTGTGAGGATTGTGGCAAGTTCTATGATGCGGAATTTATTCTTCATTCGGAAGGTGTTCCGAAATGCTCCTGTGGCGGTGACATCAAGCCAGATGTGGTTTTATATGAAGAAGGACTGCACCAGAAAACTTTACAGGATGCAGTTCGATATATAAGCGAAGCGGATATTCTTATTATTGGAGGAACGTCTCTTGCGGTGTATCCGGCGGCAGGTCTGATTGACTATTATCAAGGAAATAAGTTGGTGTTGATTAACAAAACACCAACATCAAAAGATAGTATGGCGGATTTAATTGTGCAGGGAAGTATCGGTGAAATTTTCGCGCAGCTTGCATAGGATATAGAAAAGGAGATAACCGTGGACATTCAGGTTGGCGATGTATTGAAATTAAAAAAACAACATCCTTGTGGTTCGAAAGAGTGGGAAGTTCTGCGAATTGGAGCGGACTTCCGTTTGAAATGCAAAGGATGCGGGCATCAAATCATGATTGCACGTAGATTAGTAGAAAAAAATGTAAAAGAAATTATTCCAAAAGCTTGAAATCATCGGGAAACTATGCTATCATAGATATCCGTGATGTTATATATTAACAAACAGTCAATAATCCTTGCTCCGAATAGGGGCCAAGAGACCAAAAGGAGGTAACAAGCATGAACAAATATGAATTAGCCGTTGTTGTTAGTGCGAAAATCGAAGATGACGAGAGAGCTGCCACTGTAGAGAAGTGTAAAGCTTTAATCGAGAGATTCGGTGGACAAGTTACAAACGTTGATGACTGGGGTAAGAAGAGATTAGCTTACGAAGTACAGAAAATGAAAGATGCTTTCTATTACTTCATCCAGTTCGACGCTGAGAGCACTGTTCCAGCTGAAATCGAAAGTCGAGTTCGTATTATGGACAATGTAATCAGATACTTGTGCGTAAGACAAGACGAGAAATAAGAAAGAGGTATATATGAATAAAGTTATTCTTATGGGGCGCTTAACCAGAGATCCGGAAGTGAGATACTCTCAGGGTGAAAGCGCTACGGCAGTTGCTAGATATACATTAGCTGTAGATCGTAGATTTAATCGTAACGGAGATGAAAATACTGCAGATTTTATTAACTGCGTTGCATTCGGCAGAGCAGGTGAATTTGCAGAGAAATACTTCCGTAAAGGAACAAAGATTGCAGTAACAGGACGTATTCAGACAGGTAGTTATACCAACAAGGATGGCGTTCGTGTATATACAACAGATGTTGTTATCGAGGAACAGGAATTTGCTGAGAGCAAAAACAGTTCCGCAGGCGATGGGGGATTTGCTGGTGGTAACAGCAGACCGGAACCGGCAGCAGCTGGTGATGGTTTCATGAATATTCCGGATGGAATTGATGAGGAGCTGCCATTTAACTAATTGATCGATTTTGATAGGAGGTAATAACATGGCTTATAATAAAACAGAGAAGCCTGATTTCCCTGCAAAGAGAAAAGGCGGAATCCGTAGAAGAAAAAAAGTTTGCGTTTTTTGTGGTAAAGACAATGTAATCGACTACAAAGATGTTAATAAATTAAAAAGATATGTATCTGAAAGAGGTAAAATTCTTCCTAGAAGAATTACAGGCAACTGTGCAAAACATCAGAGAGCTTTAACAGTAGCTATCAAGCGTGCTAGACACGTTGCACTTATGCCATACGTTCAGGACTAATTCCTAAGCGTATTAAGTGAAATGAACTAAAAGTCTTTAAATGTTGTATATTCAGCATTTAGAGGCTTTTTTGTTGTTCCTAAATAATGTGGTTAAATGATATTGCTTCATGTGTTGGTGTGCAAATGCCAAAAAACCGAAAAGTGGTCGGCATTCCTAATGATTTTGACAGCTGTGGGGGATTATGCGTATCGAAGAGACGATGGCGTTTATGTTGTTCCAATTGGGTGTTTAAGAGATTAGGAGATATCTTGAGTTTTTTCAAATTCGTGTAAATACCACCACCATATATGTCAAATTATAGAAAAAAAGAACTACATATTGGTGTAGAACTTCATAAGAAAAAATGCTATACTTATACTGTTATGTAATCATAAAACTGGGACAGTGTGTATATTCGCAGGAAACATGCAAACAAGAGGTTATGATGAAGAATAGTATAAAATTAAAAGGAAGATTGAAAGCCTATTTGCAGTCTTCTTTGTATTTGGGATTATTGTTAATAGCAGTAGATGTCTTTATCTATTTTATTGATTATCGGGCAGGATTAGTATTAAGTTGCTTTATTATTTTTTACCTGGCGATAATCCTTTCTATGATGTTTTATAATAAACCAATCATTATGAATGAGCTTATTAGCTTTGCTACGCAATACGGACAAATTCAGCGGAGACTGTTGAGAGATTTGGATTTGCCGCATGCTTTGTTGGATGATAGCGGTAAAATTATTTGGACAAATATTGCGTTTGAGAAAGTAGTGCATAAGGAAAAGGGATACCGTAAATCAATCACATCTATTTTTCCATCTATTACGAAAGATAGACTTCCGGGAACCGTAGAGGAAGATGAAGTAGAACTTGATGTAGATTATGAATCTTGCAATTATGTCGCCAGATTAAAGAAAATTTCTCTAAAGGAAATGGCGGAAAACAGTGACATTATTTCCGCAAAGGACTACGATGGTTATTTAATCGCATTGTATCTTTTTGACGAAACGGCATTGAAAATTGCATTACAGGAAGTTGACGATCAGAGTTTAGCCATAGGACTTATTTACTTGGATAATTATGAAGAGGCGTTAGAGAGTGTAGAGGAAGTAAGACGTTCTCTTTTGATTGCGTTGATAGACCGAAAGGTTAACAAATATATTAGCGCATTGGATGGTATTTGTAAGAAGCTTGAGAAAGATAAATATCTCATTATTATGCGTAAGAAAGCAGTTGCTTTATTACAAGAAGAGCGTTTTGAATTGTTAGAAGATGTTAAGACCGTTAATATCGGTAATGAGATGGCAGTTACCATTAGTATCGGTGTTGGTTTAAATGGTCTGACTTATGCGCAGAACTATGAATTTGCCAGAAATGCTATTGACTTAGCGCTTGGACGTGGCGGTGACCAGGCGGTTGTGAAGCTGCCGGAGAATGTTATTTATTATGGCGGTAAGAGTCAGCAGGTTGAGAAGAGTACTCGTGTAAAGGCGAGGGTCAAAGCGCATGCGCTTAAGGAAATTATTTCTGTAAAAGACGAAGTTTATGTTATGGGACATCGTATGGGTGATGTTGACAGCTTCGGTGCAGCAGTTGGTATTTACCGAATTGCACAGACATTAGAGAAACCGGCACACATTGTTTTAAATGATATTACAGCATCCATGCAGCCGATGGTGGAAATGTTCCGTAATAATGATGAGTATGGAGCAGATTTCATTGTAAGTGGTACGCAGGCATTGGAAATGGTTGGAAACAATGCAGTTTTAGTTATTGTAGATGTTAATAAACCGAGCATTACAGAGTGTCCGGATCTTCTGAAGCGATGTAAATCCATTGTGGTATTAGACCATCACAGACAGGGTTCAGAAGTAATTGAGAATGCGACATTATCGTATATTGAAGCCTATGCTTCCTCGACTTGTGAAATGGTTTCTGAGATTTTGCAATATATCAGTGATACATTGCGCATTCGTTCAGAAGAAGCAGATTGTTTATATTCCGGTATTATGATTGATACAAACAATTTCATGACGAAAACAGGTGTCAGAACATTTGAAGCAGCAGCTTTTCTACGTAGAAACGGCGCAGATGTTACAAGAGTCCGTAAGCTGTTCCGTGATGATGCAAATGAGTATAAGACCAAAGCAGATGCAGTCAGCCAGGCAGAGATTTACAGACAGTCGTATGCAATTTCTATCTGCAATGGTGAAAATGTGCAGAGTCCTACTGTTGTAGGGGCGCAGGCAGCAAATGAGTTGCTCAATATTAAAGGAATGAAAGCCAGCTTTGTTTTAACAGAATATAATGGCATGATTTATGTTTCAGCCCGTTCGATTGATGAGGTCAATGTCCAGGTTATTATGGAAAGAATGGGGGGCGGCGGTCACTTGAACGTAGCCGGATGTCAGTTAACGGATACTACGGTAGAAGACAGTATTGCATTGATTAAGAAGACCCTTGATACGATGATAGAAGAGGGTGAATTAGATTAAGTCTCTTTAATTTGATGTGATAGAAGAAAGGTGTGATTAGTGAGATGAAAGTTATTTTATTACAGGATGTAAAATCTCTTGGTAAAAAGGGAGAAGTTGTTAATGTAAGTGATGGTTATGCAAGAAACTTTGTTTTACCACAGGGGTTAGGTTTAGAGGCAAATGCCAAGAATATGAATGATTTAAAATTGCAGAATGCAAATGCAGATAAAATAGCAAAAGAGCAGTTAGAAGCAGCACAGGAATTAGCCAAAGTGCTGGAGACCAAAGAGGTTATTGTTAAGATGAAATCCGGGGAAGGTGGAAGAACCTTTGGATCTATATCCTCTAAGGAAATTGCAGTTGCAGCAAAAGAACAGTGCGCGTTGGAGTTAGATAAAAAGAAAATTCAGTTACCGGAGGCAATTAAATCTTTGGGAGTGTACGAGGTTAGTGTGAAGCTTCATACCAAAGTAACCGGTAAGTTGAAAGTGAAAGTGGTCGAAGAATAGTAAAAAGGATGGGAATCGAAAATGCCACAGCCAATGGAAGAGGCATTGATAAAAAGAATATTGCCGCACAGCATTGAAGCGGAGCAGTCCGTTGTCGGTTCCATGATTATGGATAGGGAAGCAATTGTAGTTGCTTCGGAAATCGTCAATGGGGATGACTTTTACAGCAAACAGTATGGAATCTTGTTTGAGACAATGGTAGAGCTGAATGAAGAAGGAAAGCCCGTAGACCTTGTAACCTTGCAGGACAGGCTGAAAGAAAAGGATGTTCCCCCTGAGGTAAGCAGTCTGGAATTTGTAAGAGATTTGATTACAGCGGTTCCGACATCTGCCAACATCAAGTATTATGCGAATATTGTGGCGGAGAAATCTACGCTTCGTAAGCTGATTAAATTAAATGAAGAAATTGCGAATACTTGTTATGTCGGAAAAGAAAATCTGGAAGTGATTCTGGAGGATACAGAGAAGAGAATTTTCGATTTGGTACAACGAAGGAATACAGGTGAGTTTGTTCCGATTCGACAGGTTGTTATGAATGCGATGGAGAACATCGAGAAAGCAGCCCGTAACAAGGGTAGTGTAACCGGTGTTGCAACAGGTTTTATTGACCTTGATTACAGAACTGCCGGTATGCAGCCGTCTGACCTCATTTTGGTGGCAGCAAGACCTTCTATGGGAAAAACTGCATTCGTTTTAAATATAGCCCAATATGTGGCTTTTAGACAGAATAAAACGGTGGCTATTTTCAGTCTGGAAATGTCAAAGGAGCAGCTTGTGAATCGTCTTTTTGCGATGGAATCCAAAGTTGACTCCCAGCATCTTAGAACCGGTAATCTTTCAGACGAAGAATGGGAGAAGTTAATTGAGAGTGCGGGTGCTATCGGTAAATCCAATTTGATTATTGATGATACGCCGGGTATCAGTATTTCCGAGCTTCGTTCCAAATGCCGTAAATACAAACTGGAGCACAATCTGGAAATGATTATCATTGACTACTTGCAGTTGATGACAGGAAGTGGCAGAAGTGATTCCAGACAGCAGGAAATTTCCGATATTTCGCGTTCCTTAAAAGCCTTGGCAAGAGAGCTGCATGTGCCGGTTATTGCATTGTCACAGCTTAGCCGTCAGGTAGAACAGCGACCGGATCACAGACCTATGTTATCTGACCTTCGTGAGTCCGGGGCGATTGAGCAGGATGCCGACGTAGTAATGTTTATTTATCGTGATGATTACTATAACAAGGATACCGAGAAAAAAGGTATTGCGGAAATTATTATTGCAAAGCAGAGAAATGGTCCGATTGGTACCGTAGAACTTGTCTGGTTACCGGATTTTACAAAGTTCGGAAACTTGCAACACTAATATTTCGGATTCAGTAGTTGGTAAAATATAAAATTTAATATTGAACTTACAAAAGACAAATCTAATTTGGACAGGTTTGTCTTTTTTTGCACTTAGAAAGGGGAAATGAAAATGAGAGAAGAAATGTTATTGATTTCAGAAGCAGCCAAAAGAGTTGAAGTAGAGACGCATGTATTGCGATATTGGGAAGATGAATTACAGCTTCCAATCAAAAGAAATGAAATGGGCCATCGTTATTATACGATAGAGGATGTGAAACGTTTTCGGGAGATTAAACAACTAAAAGAGCAGGGATTGCAGTTAAAGGCGATTCGTACCATTATACAAAAAGGGGATAATATCCAGGATAATCATGAAAAAGTAGTTGCCGGTTTTGTGGCTGATATCAAGAATAACGAAACAGAAAATGAGATGATGTTTGGTAAGAGAGAGAAGTATATTGTATCCTTGTCAAAAGAAGATGCGAAAGATGATAAAGTAACACGTTTACAATATTTATTGCAGCATATGATGGTAGAAGCCGTAAAAAGCGCCAATCAAGAATTATGCACGGAGATTAAAGAAAGTATTTTGAAAGAGCTTGATTATCAGTTTCGTGCCAGAGAAGAACGGGAGGAAGAACGTTGGAAGAAGGAAGAAGAACATTTTCGCAAAATAGATGAGATGCTTCGTGAGAAAAATAAAACAAAAGAAAAACCTGCTAAAGCAGCAAAAGAATCCAGAAGAGAACGAAAGATGGGAAGGTTAATAAAACGATGAAACTTCTGCAAATCAAAAAAGCATTCAGCTTTACACTGAATGCTTTTGCTATTATCTTAGGTTAATTAAGCCTGAGCAATAGCACCTGTTGGGCAAGCTCCTGCACAAGAACCACAATCGATACATTTATCAGCATCGATTTCGAATTTGCCATCTCCCATGCTGATTGCGCCTACCGGACACTGAGCTTCACAAGCACCACATGCTACACAAGCATCACCAATTGCAAATGCCATAATCATATCCTCCTTATAATCGTAATATAAATATTATTGATATAAATTTATCAAATCTTACTACTATTTTAATATAAAAGTAGGGAATATACAAGCATAAACAACTAATATTTCCTGGAATATTCTTTCCAATTTAGAGTTATTCTGCCAGTTCAGCTCGACGTTTACGGATGCCATCCAAAATGGCTGCTTTTTTATCGAGCAGTTTGCCTTTGTCCATTGGCGGAACACCTTTTAACTTATATTCCATACCTAATTTTTCGTATTTATTTTCGCCCATTGTATGATACGGAAGTACATCGAGGGCTTTCAAATTTTTTAATTGACCAATAAAATATCCAAGCTGATATAAAAATGTTTCATCATCTGTGATACCCGGTACAACGACATGACGAATCCACATATCAACATTTTTTTCATCCAAATATTTAGCAAAAGCAAGTATGCCTTCGTTAGGCTGGGAAGTAAGTTCTTTATGCTTCTCGGGATCAATGTGTTTGATATCCAACATAACTAAATCTGTCAAAGTCATTAGTTTATCTAATTTAGCAAGCCATTCCGGATTGGAAGTTGTTTTATAAGCAATACCGGAAGTGTCAATACAAGTATGAATACCTTTTTCTTTTGCGAGTGTGAATAATTCCACTAAAAAGTCAACCTGCATCAGCGGTTCACCACCGGTTACCGTGATGCCACCTCCTTTGTAAAAGCTTATATTTCTTTCGTACTGTTCAATAATATAAGATGGTTCCATAGGAGTACCCGCATTCATTTCCCATGTGTCGGGATTGTGACAATATGCACAACGCATAGGACAACCCTGTACAAAAACAACAAATCTTACACCGGGTCCGTCTACGGTACCAAAACTTTCTAATGAATGAATTCTACCTAGCATTTCTTTTCCTCTCTTTTGAAAACAGGGCTCTGAAATTACTTTCAAAGCCCTGTATCATAACTACCTTTTTAATAAATTAGATGCTTTCGTGGAATGTACGAGAGATAACATCTGCCTGCTGTTCCGGTGTTAACTTAATGAAGTTAACTGCGTATCCGGAAACACGGATTGTTAACTGAGGATAGTTTTCAGGATGCTGCTGAGCATCTAATAACATCTCTCTGTTAAGTACATTTACGTTAAGGTGATGTCCACCTTTAACTGCATAACCATCTAATAAAGATACCAGGTTATCTACCTGAGCTGTATTTACTGCTGACATTATAATTTCCTCCTTATTAAATTTAGTGGAAGTCGTCCAAACCTTGTTCTAAGGTAGGAACGCTGCAGGCTAACGGAGTTCTGGAGCAATCCGTACATCCCATAGTCTGCACATCTTTGGAATTTTTGGAGTTTTCATCAACGTTAACATTCACATGTCCGACACCCTGTGCCATACCGGAATCTAACATTTTGATGAAATCCTCAACCATTTGGTTCTCGTCCATAGAATCCACCTATCAATCTATTATTTGTTTAAGTCGATTTCGATATCGCCTGCGAATACCTGATCTTCTTTACCAAGAGCGCCTGGGATGATAGTAAATGTGTTAGAAATACCATCCTGTGCATCCTTGAATGGAAGTTTGGATACAGAAGATAAGGAAGCTACTGCACCATGAGTATCACGTCCGTGCATTGGGTTAGCACCAGGAGCGAATGGCTGTCCTTTTCTACGTCCGTCAGGTGTGTTACCTGTAGCCTTACCATATGTTACGTTAGAAGTAATAGTAAGGATAGATGTTGTAGGAACACCGTTTCTATAGGTATGATGTCTTCTGATAGCGGTCATGAATTTGTGAACGATTTCCTGTGCGATAGAGTCTACACGGTCATCATCATTACCGTATTTAGGGAAGTCACCAGTTGTCTTGAAGTCAACGATAATACCATCTTCGTCTCTGATAACCTCAACCTTAGCATATTTGATTGCGGATAAGGAGTCAGCTACGATAGAAAGACCTGCAACACCTGTTGCGAAGTAACGTTTAACGTCTCTATCATGAAGAGCCATTTCTGCTCTTTCGTAGCAGTATTTGTCATGCATATAGTGGATGATGTTCAGAGTATTTACATATACATCTGCCTGCCATTCAACCATATCCATGAACTTATCCCAAACGTCGTTGTATTCAAGAACATCACCTGTTACAGGGCGGTACTTAGGACCAACCTGTTTCTTGGTAACTTCGTCAACACCACCGTTCAAAGCGTAAAGTAAGCACTTAGCAAGGTTAGCACGTGCTCCGAAGAACTGCATTTCCTTACCGATAACCATGGAGGATACGCAACATGCGATACCATAGTCATCACTGTGTTCAGGTCTCATAAGTTCATCGTTTTCGTACTGGATGGAAGAAGTCTGGATAGACATCTTAGCACAGTATTTTTTGAAGTTCTCAGGAAGTCTTGTAGACCAGAGAACTGTTAAGTTAGGTTCAGGAGAAGCACCTAAGTTTGTTAATGTGTGTAAGTAACGGAAGCTCATTTTGGAAACGAGTGGACGACCGTCAACACCAACACCACCAAGGGATTCTGTTACCCATACAGGGTCACCAGCGAAAATCTGGTTGTATTCAGGAGTACGAGCAAATTTGATGCAACGTAATTTCATGATGAAGTGATCAACGAATTCCTGAATTTCTTCTTCTGTAAATGTTCCGTTAGCTAAGTCTCTTTCAGCGTAGCAGTCGATGAATGTAGATGTACGTCCGAGGGACATAGCAGCACCATTCTGTTCTTTAACTGCACAAAGATATCCAAAGTAAGTAGCCTGAATAGCTTCCTGTACGTTTGTAGCTGGTCTGGAAATATCGCAACCGTAAGAAGCAGCCATTTCTTTCATCATTTTAAGAGCAACGATCTGCTCGGAGATTTCTTCACGAAGACG
>JAFSHK010000065.1 GCA_017440375.1 Lachnospiraceae bacterium | reverse complement strand
TTACCTTTGCTTGGCGGAAAAACAATTAAAATTAACAGTAGTAAAATTGTAACAAACACAGAAAAACCTATTATCATTTTAGGCACTCTCTTTCTTTTCATTATGTATCACCTATTCAACCAATATTTTGTCTAAAACATCTTCCCATTCAAAATCTCTATTTACACCTTGCATCGAAGCAATAGCTGCAATGCCATGAACCTTTGCCCACATCGCGATAATACCATACTTAATACGTTCTTCATCGAAACCTTCGTTTTTATAAATCGTATAAGTCTTCTCCTTATAGTATTGGAAAGGTTCAAATGCATTTGGTTCATTATCCATAGATAAATCTATCTTCAAATAAGGCTGCGCAAATAGAAATGAATAGTATTCAGGATATTTAATAAAAAATTGGACGTAAGCCTTTCCCATGTTTAATATTGCTATCGGAGAATTGCAATGCTCTGTTTTCTCATAGGCATCTTGCAAACACCTCTGCAATTGCTCAGTTACATATTCCTGTATTGCAACTAATAATTCTTCCTTGTTTTTAAAATGACTGTAGGGAGCAGCTTCACTAACATTACACATCTGAGCCAGCCTTCTTAAAGACAGCTTGTTAATCCCATCTTCTTGTATCATTTGTAAACCAGACTTTATTAATTGAATTTTTAACTCTCCATGATGATATTTTTTATCCATATGCCCTCCAATCTTAACACTGTTAAGTTTAGCATATTATTAATATTTGTCAATCCTAATTTATTACGAAATCAAGAACACGAATAATCCTGCCACCAGTGCAGCCGGAATGCCAAGCAGCATCCCTTTTAATGCCCCTCCGGCATGGAAGAAGTTGCTGGCTTAAAATACTACTCCCTATTTCCTTTCAGGCTTTCTACCATATCGACTTTCGATACCTTACGTCTTAAAAGGAATAAGGAACCAAAGTAACTAAGACACGCCAAAATTGCTGTATAAATAAAACTTTGAGATGCAATGTACGCTTTTGGTAAAACCCCTATAAATTCTGCCAAAAAAACCATAAACCAGTTTGTGGTGGAAAATACCAAAGGGATACTGCAAAGATATCCAATCGGCAATAAAATATGATTTACACTCAGCACAATTTGGTTAATCATTTTATCTTTATAACCCAATACTTTTAGCATGGAGATATTGGCTCTGTTTTCAGACACCAGCATATTCACCGCAATATAGATGGATGCCACACAAATGATAGCTCCCATTCCAATCAGGAAATACACCATTACATTCATTTGATTTGACATATTCTGGAATTGTTCCTTGGCATCTGCCTTTTTAATTGTCTGAATGACTTTGTCTTCCGGAATGTCCAATTCCACATCGCTCATGATTACATTGCTGACATTCTCATCGATTCCCAAAATTTCGGCAACGTCTTCCCGGTTACCGAATACCGCATTCTGCATATCATTGTCAATGATTCCGGCAATGGTAATCTCAAACTCTTCCAGAGTTAAAGGATTTAAAAGTGTCATGTCATCACCGGTCTGCACGTTCTGTAACATTGCCGTTACGCTGGTAATGTAATATCCTTCCTCAAGAACGATATCATTTCCCTCTGTATCTTTTAACTCCAGATAAGAATTCTCATCTGTGGTTCCGATAATGCTGAATTGGTCTCCCGTTTCGTTTTCTACTGCGGACATGATAATCGGCTCTCCACCATATTCATTTCCTTCGATCAGTTCATTCAACACATACTGATACTCAAAGCTACCCATTTCATCCACCATGTTTTGCTTTGTATTATCCATAGTATCCAAAAAGCTGTATCCCAAAAGAGCAATATAACTTCCCAAGAAAATCCCCAGAAATACCACAAAAGTTCTGGAAGGATTTCCAATCAAAGACCGGAATGCATACTTTATACGGAAGGATATCTTTTTCTTTGCCAATATTTTTTTATAATTCTTCTGTCCCTGCTCAGCATTTCCGTTTAAAAGAAGTACAGTATCTTTTTTCAACAGTTTATTTACCGAATGCATCGCCGCTAGTACATACATTATCGTAGGGACAACAATGCCTAAAAGTGTAGCCACAGGGTTCATATGACATTCGATACGCATAGGCTCATAATCCGCCAGACACACTTCTCCAAAAGGTTGTGCAAATATCATTGTAAAAATTGTTGCAAGAATTCCGCCGAATAATCCCGGAATCATGGCAAAGCCCGCATAATGAAGCATTAATTTGCTTTTTTTATAACCGAGTGCGGTTAAGGTACCGATTAATTTCTGCTCTGATTTGACTTTTCGATTGATGACAATACTGACAAGCACTACAACCACCAAAGGCATAACCGCCAAAATAATATACGATATTGCCACAAACATCTCTGCCTGCATTTTTACCATATCAATTCGCATGTTTTCCTGTGCGGATATGTAGGTTCTCATATAATATCTGTCATTTACTTCTTTACGAAATTCAATCTGGTTGTCTTCCTCATAGCATACAAGATAAAGGCAATTGTCCCCGCCGATGTTTTCATATTCTTCGTCGGTCACATATGCCAGAAAGAAGGTTGTGACATTTTTATAGGAATCACTTTCGTTCTGAAGCATATATAAATAGTCCGGTCTTTGGAAAAATCCGCTTACCGTATATTCCTTCTCCCCTATTGTAATCGGGTCTCCTAATGCTATCTCGTTAAAAACGGCATAGCCTTCTGAAATAATGACCTCATCATTATTTTCTACATCCCTTCCTTCCGTTACGCTGTAAAGATTTATTTCATTTGTCTTCTTAAAAACCCTGGCCGTTACATCATCCGTCTCAATGTTGCTGTAATACTGCGGCTCTAACTGAAGGGAATACTCTTTTTCCAGCTCTTCTATTTCTTCTTCGGAAATCGGAAGGTATGTTGTAAAATTAGCATCTTCTACATTCTGGGAAATAAAAAATTCATCTCCAAATTCCCAAATTGCCTTGCCGGCAATGTTCATCATAAAAAACAGAAACAATGTCATGATGGTTAATACGGTAGCCGAAACATAAAAGGATACGTTACTTTTAATGCTTCGAAAATATCTTTTATTTAACTTCATAACCGTACCTCCCCTTAGAGTTCTAATT
>JAFSHK010000064.1 GCA_017440375.1 Lachnospiraceae bacterium | reverse complement strand
TTTTCTCTGTTCTTGCATACTTTTTTAACCACTTCCAGTGCTTGTTTTGTACTTCCTTTTGGTCTGAAACCATAGGAGCAGTCCATAAAATCTGCCTCAAAGACTGGCTCTATGGCTACTTTTGTATTACTACAACGCACCCACAAAAAAACAAGGCACAGTCCGCAATTTTACAATATGGACTGTGCCTTATTTTTATATCCAGTTTTCTCTAAGTTCAGTTTCTAATCATTCCGCTGGTCTAATAGTTCTAACCATCCGGATTCATCACTATATCCTTGACTCTCCCTAATTTCTTTCATTGCTTTCCAAAATTGCCTGTGTTTATTCCTTAACAGCTCCTGAAGATACTCCTGTTACAAGGAAATTAGATAATGCAAAATATAAAATAACGATTGGCACCGCAATAAATATGGAACCGGCGGCAAACCTTGTAAACTGCGTTTCATCCAAGTGCATCAGTCCTACTGCTACTGTCCACAAATCTTTATTTTTCAACAAAAGATTCGGTAATATAAAATCACTCCATGGCCACGCAAACTGCGTCAATGCCGTATACACAAGAATTGGTTTTGACAACGGCAATGTAATCTGTACAAAAACTTTGAAATTACTTGCCCCATCAATTCTTGCTGCTTCATAAATGGAATTGGATATCGTATCAAAATATCCCTTTTGCACCAAATATCCCATTGGTGCTCCTGCTGCATAAATAAAAATAAGACTCCATAGCTTATTGATTAAATCAAAGTTGACCATCAACAGATAAATTGCAGTCATTCCCATAAAGCTTGGAAACATACTTAATACCAGCGTCGATTTCATCAATACTTTTTTGCTTCGAAATTGAAAACGGCTAATCGTGTACGCTGTCAAAATTACCAATATCGTTCCCAAAAAACTGGACAGCACCGCAACAAACAATGTATTTTTCAACCAATTCGGATAATCATACATCGTTGTGTCCGAAAAAAGTCTTATATAACTATCCAGACTATAACGATTCGGAAAGAAACCATCTAAGTCATATATTGAGCCACTTGACGAGAATGATGACAGTATCAGCCACAATACCGGGAAGAAAAAAATCATGCACACAAAAATCAACACCACATATGTAACTACCGTATCCGCAATTTTTCCTTTATTATAATATTTTTTTCTTTTCATCGGAATGTATCCTCCTTCTTATATGCGGCACTTCGCACATATACCAAAAGTGAAAAGACAGATGTCAAAATAAAGATAATTAAACTAACTGCTGCACCAATTCCATAATAGTTATTATCTATGGATAAATTGTATAGCCAGTTGATAAGCAAATCGGTATCACTTGCCAGAAAATATCCATCCATATATAAACCACCACGCAGGAAATAGAACACACCGAAATTATTAAAATTATTTACAAAGCTTGTAATCAATACCGGTGTTGTCGAAAAAATTACAAATGGCAACGTAATTTTAATAAACTGTTTCCATTTGGTTGCCCCATCAATGCTGGCAGCTTCATATAACTCGGTATTCATATTAGATAAAATGCCTGTTGCAAGTAACATGGATGTCGGAATCGAAATCCACGCATTGACCAATAGTCCTATTATCCTCGCCGTGTTGCCGGCATCAATATCCAAAAAGCCAATTGCACTTCCCCCTGCTGCCGTGATGTAATAATTTATAGGACCACCATAGGAAAACATAAATTTAAAGGCAAGTAATGTAATAAATCCCGGTACCGCATATGCCAAAATCGGAAATGCCCTCCAAAATCTCTTTCCTTTGACACATTCTTTATTCAGCAGTAATGCAAGAAAAAGACCTCCAAAATAATTCAAAAATGTAGAAGCAAAAGCCCACATTATATTCCATGCTAAAATCTTGAAAAAGGTATTTTTTATTTCTGCTAGAGAAACTATCTTTTGAAAATTTCCAAAACCAATCCAATCAACAAGCTTGGGTGGAACAATGTCTCCACCATAATTCGTAAAAGCAATTAAGATCATAAATAGAATTGGCAATACATTAAAAACTAATACCCCAACAATCGGCACAGCCAAGGCAATCATATAAAATTTCTTATCAATAAAGATATTGACTGCTTTCAAAAATCCCGGCAACTTTTTTCCCTGCTTAATTTGCCCGTCACACTTGCGAATGTCTCGCACATTCGAACTATAAATCAATATAAATATGACAAGAATAAGAAATGCCAACAAGCCTTTCAACAGCATCAGAACAGAATCATCTCCTGCTGTTCCAAGCCACGGATCTGCTTCGACGGTTCCTAATGTAATGAAACCAATAATGTCATTAACTCCGGTTGCCACAAAATAAAAGATACAACACACCAAAACAGCAAAATATAGAATTCCTTTTATCCATTGCCCATAAAGCATCTGGCCGGCACCCATAATAATATAAGATGCTTTTACCGGAAAGGACGACTGCATCCATTTTTCTTTTTTACTCATACCTCTTCCCTTCTTTTACTCCGTTAATGTAAAAATAGCATCATAAATATTCTGATTTACAATTTCCATTGCTTCTTCATAATCCGAATGACTCAAGTATTTACAGCCTTCATTGTTTTTCTCACGAAAAGCATCTTTTGCAATATCGCCCATAATTGTCTGCGTCGGTACCCAAATCTGATCTACTGCTTTTACAGAAGGCATCAAGTAAATTCTTCCTTCCGCAAGATTCTTGAAAATCACATCACTTGTATCACCTGCTTGCTTGGCAACGTCCGAACGAGTCGGTGCAATACCTAACATCTCTGCTCTCGTTTTAATCATGTCATAACTGGTAGCAAAATTGACAAATTCTACGCAAGCCTCTCTATGCTCTGTATATGAACTAATACCATATCCATTAACTCCACCCATAACAACTGTGGATACCCATTCATCGTCCGCTAATTCCTGACTACTTCTGCTCAAGTCACCATCTGCCGGCATCAGTCCAGGAAGTTCTACCATTTTCAAATTTTCCTGCGCTTTCTTTAAAGCATCCTGTTTGGAAAGACCATCTTGTGTTTCATACTGCAAGGCAAGCTTTTCAACAAACAGTCCATATGTATCCGGTGTTGATACGCAACAGAAATAACTTCCGTCTGCCACTTTCTCATATCGATTTAATGTAATCGTATCATCAATACAGCCTTCATTCATCAAGGCAGCCATCTGCTTTAATGCACTCATTCCATTCACGGTATCTCCTGCCGCAAATCCTATATCAGCAACATTCAAGGTTCCATCTCCGTTTTCGCCAAATACATATCCACCATAAGAAAAAACAAACTGCGAAGATAGATATAAATTATTTAAAGATGCCATATATCCATATTGTCCGTCTTTATTTGCACTTTCATCCGTATCTCTAAGATACTGAGAATACGCATATAAGTCATTCCAGTTTTCAAAAAAGTCTGCTCTCTGGTTCTGATTCTTATCCCATTCACTCTCCCAGTTCTCCGGCATTTTGTCTTCCCGATAGAAAAGCATTGGTTCCTGAATATTAACCGGTACACCAAAGCAATAGGTTTCTCCGTCGAAATTCATTCGAAATGCTTCCCATGCTTCATCCGGTATATATTCGTAACAATCAAACTCATCAACTGTCAACGGTAAAATATGTTTGTCTTCTGCATATGTCATCAGCTTATCATTTGCCTGATAAAGTACATCCGGTCCATAACCATATGGCCCGTTTGTCGCAAGGTCGGTGTACTCATCCATATTTGCATCTACTGCCTGAATGCCCTTATCCGCATAAGCAGCATTGAAAGCATCCAGAAGTTCCTGCAAATATCCCTCGGATTTTGCCGTATCGTTTTCCAAAATATGTAGTACAATAGTTTCTCCGTTTTCAGTACTGGCTTCTTTTGCATTTCCATTACTTGTGCTGTTGCTACAGCCAACCAATGCAGATGTCATAACCAATACCATGCTGACCGCAATAAACTTACTTCCATGTTGTTTGTTTCTACGTATTTGTATCATATTAATCTCCATTTCTGCTCATGCTTTTTTACACGTATAATAACTCTTTCTTTCGCTTATCTTCTGTCACAATAATTTGACAACTTTGTTTTTTAACTTCTTGATTGTTTACAGTAGCATTTTTATCTGTGTTATTTATCATAAGCCAAAGTTTCCTTTGTACGGTACTATTCTCCAGTACAAATACACCCTGCTCTTCATATATTTTAACATTTCCTCCGGCAACATCATACCTCTGTCGAATCTGGGATAATTCCTGTAATAATTTATAAATATCTTTATACTCACCATCAAAACTTGCTTTCTCCCAATCCATGCACCGCCTACAATCCGGGTCATAACCTCCGTGTGTCAAAATTTCTGTTCCATAGAAAATGCAAGGAACGCCAGGAAATAAATATAACAGACATAATGCCTCTGTCATTTTCAGCTTGTTTTTGTTTACTTCAGAATAGAAACGGTGAGTATCATGGCTATCCAGAAGATTGAGCATCATCCCATTTACAATATCCGTATTACGCATCAATAAGCTATTTAACTTGTATGCCAGTTCTTTTGCATTGATAGATTCTTTTGCAAAAAAGTCAAGACATGCTTTTGTAAAGGCATAATTCATAATACTGTCATATTGTTCACCACGCAAATTAGAATATGCATCGTGCCAGTTCTCACCGATAATAACAGCATCTCTTTTGCATGCTTTAATGGCCTTTCTGAATTGTCGCCAAAAATCATGACTGACCTCATCTGATACATCCAATCGCCATCCATCAATATTATATTCTGTTATATAGTAACATCCTATATCAATTAAAAATTTCTGCACTTCCGGATTTGCTGTATTAAATTTCGGCATATATGTACACTGTGCAAAAGTTTCATAATTATGTTTCTCTGGGTCTGGTTTATCACCTTGAATTACAAACCAGTCATAATACTCTGACTGTCTGCCTTTTTCCAATACCTGTCTAAACTGAACCAATTTTTCACTACAATGGTTAAAAACGGCATCTAATACAACTCTCATTCCGCGTTTATGTGCTTCTTGTACCAAATTATATAAGTCTTCTCCGGAACCAAAATGTTCGTCTATTTTATAGTAATCTGCTATATCATACTTATGATTGGATATTGACTGAAATATCGGTGTTAAATATAATGCCGTACATCCTAGTTCCTTAATATAATCCAGTTTTTCAATAATTCCCTGTAAGTCCCCCCCTGCAAAAGTGGAAGGAGTAGGAATATCTCCCCACTTACAATTTATATAGGAACAATCCTTCTCCTCATTTCCTTTACAAAATCTATCCACGAAAATTTGATAAAATGAAATATTTTTCATCCAATCAACCGATGGCATAATATCATTCGTATTGATATACGGATATTGAAAAAAGTTATAATAACCCAAAGCATAGTCATAGCTTTCTGTTATTCCATCTTCTGAGAAAAAATAGTTTTTTTCTCCATCGTTAAGATAAAAAACGTATGCTAATCGTGTATCTTCCAAAACTAAATGAATTACATAATAATCATACAATTCACTTGTATAGGTTTTTTGCATCTCAGCCCTTTTCTGCGATTGTCCAAATACATATTTACTTTCATAAATAATTTGTACCGATTTAATATCATCTTTTGCCGTTCGTAAACGCAATACTATTTCTTTTTCTGATACCGGAAAGCAATATGCCGAATCCACTATATGTTGCATCGCATATCTATTCATGTTCTATATCCAAGCCCTTCCATTCAAATTTATTTTGTAATTACAACACTCATATCATCTGCATTTACTACAAAGGTATAATTTCCATCTTCTGCTACCTGAATATTATTTCCATTATCTGCAAGAAGTGCTAAGGAATTTTCCTCTGTAACATTTTCCTCTTTCAGAACCAATCCTGTATCTTCACCATTGTCATATACCATGAAACATATTTCTGTATCTGCCGCAAGTTCCATTGTTATTGCAAATTCATTTGTCCCATCTTCTCTTGTAAGTTCTTTTACTTCTGACCAGTCTGCTACCCAACTTCCTTTTACCATAATTTCTGTTGTATCAGATACTACATATGCTTCTTCCGCACTTTCTTCTGCTACCACTATCGGGTCTCCATTACGAACCACTGTTAAAGTATCCATTGCTGCATTATCCGGATCAGTAGTAAGTGTAATGGTATAGTTACCATCCATAATAACATTCACATTGGCTGTTGCATCAGTGCCTCCAAGTCCACCACCACTTTCCATACAAGAAGCATCTACATCCGTGAAACAACCAAACCCTTTCTGTCCATCCCATACCCAGTCATGAATTATCTGGAATTGGTCGCCCTCGAACAAGTCAATAGTAATCGCAAATTCATTTGTTGCATTTCCGGTTGTTTTCAACTGAAATGTTTCCTTTAATTCCTCAGCAACTCCTGTATCTGCCCAGTTGTTATCTTTTAAGGAACCTTTGGTAGATGTACCTGCAAGATACCAGATACGTGTGTCTTCTGCTATCTGACTCGATTTAAAACATCCATACAAAGTAGTATCTTTTGTAAAAGTATCTACTCCTAAGTCTTTGTTACTGCTTTCCAAAAAAGATGGGGTTTCATACCAGCCTAGAAACTCAGCATCTCCCGACTCCTGATAAACAACATAACTTTCTTCTACTAATAACTCTCCTGCATTTGCTGTTGCTTTTCCTAATTCCTCTTCTCCATTCATAAAAGTAATTGTTACTTCACCACTTTCCTCTGCTACTGTTTCCTGCTGTCCCTCAGATACTGCCTCAGATTGACCACATCCAGTTAAAGTTGCTACAAATAAAATACTTCCCATTAGTACCCCTGCATATTTCTTGATACATTTTTGAAATCTTCTCATGATTTGAATCCTCCTGATTTTACTTAACCGGTTAACTTAACCGGTTAAGTTGATACTAACACACTCTATTTTTCCTGTCAACAGGTTGTTGACTTTTTTTCTTACACTGGGTAAGATACCCTTATATAACACCAAAAAAAGAGGATAAGCATGGAAAAGAAAGTAACCGTAAGAGATGTTGCCAAAGAAGCCGGTGTATCCGTAGCAACCGTCTCCTATATCATGAATAACCGAACAGACCAGAAAATTAGCGAAGACACACGTAAGAAAGTTTTACAAATTGCTAACCTACTGAATTATAAACCAAGCTCCGTTGCCAAAAGTCTTGCAACCGGATGCAATGGAACGATTGGCATTGCTTATCGTCTGGACAATGCTCGTCCTTCCAGAAGTCTTGAAATTTCTAATTTTATGAATTTATTAATTGAACGATTAAACCGATTGAATTATGATGTATTGTTTATGCCATATAATCTTGATGATAATCATACCTCCCATCACCGACATGTGGATGGTATCCTTGCAATTGATTTATCAAATGAAGCTTTTTTGCATTTGGCAGATAATTCTCTTGTTCCGGTTATTAGTGTAGATATGTTGATTAACGACAGTCTTTTCTATCAGATTTATACAGATATTCCTTTCTATATTACTAAAGCAAAGGAATATTTCAAGGATGATTTTTATTTGATTTTAGATGCATATGAAAATGAAAAGTATATGGATTTCTTAACACAAGATTTTCCATCTGACCATATTTTATGCTATTCCAGTTGTAGTCCACAAGACTTTACAATTCTAAAAAATCGAAAAGCACTTGTTATTGGTTCTTATCTTGCTTTAGTTATGAGTCCTTACATTAATTTTGAAAACATGGCCGTTGTTGCTACTGTTGATACAGAACAGCTTCTTCCTGATTCTTGTTACCTTCTGAAAAACGATGTCGCAACAAAAGCAAATTTAGCAATTAACATTCTATTGAATGCCTTGAATCGAAAGTTTGATGTAAAGCATGACCACAAGCTTACACCTGAAACCTTCTAACTAACAAAGCCGAAGAAAAGAGATACTCTTTTCTCCGGCTATTATTTTGTCAAAATTTATCTTTGTTTTTTATACAAAACAAATGAATACAAGCATGGAAGTATAACACACACCACTAATACAGCTAAAATTATAATACCAAATGTATAAAAGGCGTTAATCAGAAAACAAATCCCGATAAGCAGGTAACACCATCCTGCCAAACGATGGGTTTTATTCCATACATCTTCATTAGCCAATGTCCATGGCGTTCTAATTCCCATGAGATAATTCCGTCTGCACTTTGGCAAATAATTCCCCACTGCAATAAATAAAATACCACAGAGCAAATTGGCAATCATTCCTATATCAATGTCTTTTCCGATTGCTTTCAGCAAAATAATATTATTTGTAACCACTGAAATAACGGGCATAATCCACATCATCAATCCGGAGACTTTTCTCGAAACATTTGGCTTCTTCGAATTATTTAGCAGGATTATCAAATATAGTACATGCATTAAGAGCAACGCACATGGAATACCAAATACTGTAAACACCTTGGAATTCCATCCATTTGGCACATTATCAGCATCAAAATGTGTTGCAATCCTGTCCGGCAACCGATCCCATAATATTATTCCAAGCAAAATCGGTAGCAAGATAATAATCGATGTGAGTATTATATCCCTTTTATGAACATTTCTTACTTCTTCCATAATTGAACCCTTTTCTCAATTCCCTAACAGCACTTACTCTATCGTGGACAAATTTACTTTGTTATTTTGGGTATATAGTAATAATGTAATTACCAATATCAAAATCGTAATTCCCATTTTAACTAATTCACCAAGAAATCCATCTACAAATATCACCGGCACTGCACAAAGAAGAATAACCAGACTTCCGCCCAGACCACCAATCATAGCAGCGGCACTCTGTTTTACCACAACGGTCTCATTTTCCCATTTCATCATCGGAAAACGTATATTTATGGTAATTCCAAATACACAGGCAAAAACAATGAAGATTATTGGTAACAAAATCAGCCAACATAATTCTATCAAGGATGGTTGTAACACTAGGATACTTATTATTTCTGCTATCACATAAAACGGTGCTATCAAAGTCAAATTTAACAAAATCTTGCTATCAAAAACGGTTTTGGTTTTAATCGGGAGACTTTGAATAATCCACCACTCTTTTCCTTCCATAGAAATCGAAGTAGCGGTTGTTGTCATTATACATGCCACTGCTGCCAAAGCAAACGGCACTACTCCTATTATATTTATAGGGAAAATTGCTTCGATTTTTTCCACTCCCACAATAGCAATTCCCACTGCAATCCACACCATCATAATCGGACCAATAATCGTATTAATCACATAAATACTGGAGACTAAATATCGTTTTAACTCTTTTTGATATAACGAACCAAGCGCAGACGTTTTCTTCAATTCTGTCAGCTGATAATTATGTTTTGCCGAGGTACTGTATAGTCCTTGACAAATTTTATGAAAATTATTTGCTACCAAGATAACCATCACCAAAAATACGACAATGGAAACAACCAAATATAACGATAACTGCAAAACCTTCCCTTCTGTCATAGCAGTTCCGAGCCATACCGCCGGTGGATATATTTTCTCAATCATAGAAACCAAAATCCCCGAAAAATTCCGAAGCATTTCGGTTGTCAAATCACCTTCTATATTGCCCATAGCTAAAGATGACACCATAATCGCTACTACAAAAATAATGGATAACAAAGCCACTACCACACTTTTATGTTTCATTCTGGTGGAAATTGCTGTTATAAAAGCACCAATTAAAGTTGCCACCGTCATTGGAAACAACGGAAGAAATATTGTCCCAAGAATTCCAAATGCATAAAAAGCAATTCCCGGATGTATAAAAATTGCATATACTACCATTCCCGGTACCATAACCACTAAGGAAAGCAGTAAATTTCCAACATACATGCTTAAGAAACGACTCACCACAATCGCTGTCTGGGACACCGGCAAGGAACACAATACCTCGTACGAATTCTTTTGAAAAATAATACTTCCTGCTTTCAACATTCCAAAAAATAAAATAATCAATGCAGAAACCGTAACAAGATACATTGGTACAACATCTGCCATCCCTAGCTTTATATACCCGATAGTTATGCCGCCCACATAACAAAATGCCATTGCGATTAGCATAAGCCACAATAATGCCATTGAAATTGTGTTTCGTTTTTTCTTCTTATCTTTGGTATAACGAAATACATTCAAATTCAAAAAATTACAAAGCAATGCTTTGGTTAAAATACTAATCTGCCTTACCATCATTAACCACCTCCATAAAAATGGATTCCAGCGATGTTCCTTCATCTACAATCTTGTCCATCTCTCCGGATGTAATCAATTCACCGTCTTTGATAATAGCAACTTTATTACAAAGTTTTTCTGCTACATCCAAAACATGCGTGGAAAAGAAAATCGCTCCACCTTTTGCACAAATCTGATGCATAATATCCTTCAGCACAACGGAAGCCTTCGGGTCTAATCCCACAAAAGGTTCATCCAGAATAAGCAGCTTCGGATCATGAACCAATGCAGATATGATGGCAAGCTTCTGTTTCATTCCATGTGAATATGAGGAAATCAAATCTCCCAACGATGCTGTGATTTCAAAAGCATCTGCATATTTCTGAATTTTTTCTTCTCGCTCTTTAGCTACTACACCAAAAATGTCTGCAATAAAATTCAAATATTGAATTCCTGTCATGTATTCATATAAATCAGGATTATCCGGAATATACGCCATCTTTTGTTTGCATGCAAAAGTATCTGTTTTCACAGACATTCCATCAACTAAAATTTCTCCCTCATCAAAACCGTGAATGCCCGTAATACACTTAATCGTAGTTGTTTTACCGGCTCCGTTATGTCCAATAAAGCCATAAATATCACCGGCTTTAATTTCTAAATTAAGCTTCGTAACCCCTTTGTTACTCCCTTTATAATGTTTTGTTAAATTTTGAATTCTGAGCATATACTCTCCTCCTGTTTTTCTATTCTTCTTGTTCCAACTTTTTATCTTCCTGTATATCCACATTTTTAAACTGAGAAAACCACATCATGATTTCTTCAAAAATAGATGTATTCAATTCATAAAAAATAAAGTTCTTATACTTACTTTTAAAAACTAAATCTGCTTTTTCCAATTGCGACAAATGATAGGAAACGGTTGCATTTGTCATATCAAAATGTTCCGCAATATCTCCTGCCGACATTTTTCCGGAGCGTAACAAAGTAAGTATTTCCCGTCGGACCGGGTCTGACAATGCTTTAAACGTATCTGCAAATGCCATCCGCTCACCTCACTTTTCTATTTAGAAAATTTTCTAAATAGATTTTATCACATATATGATAAAAAACAAGACCTATTTAGAAAAAAATCTAAATAGGTCTTGTCAAATACTCATTCTTTCTTCTTTTATTTCCAAAACTTCTTTTTGCCTTTTGATTCTTCTTTCGTAGCGCCTGCCTGCTTTGCAGCATTCAAAGAATCTCCGGTCTGTTCATCAAACTGTTTCAACAGTTCTTTCGCTTCGTGTGATAATTTATCCGGTACCTGAACAACTAAGGTAACGTAGTGATCACCACGCACTTCTTTGTTACGAAGAGTTGGAACACCTTTGCCTTTCAGACGAACTTTCGTGTCTGTCTGTGTGCCCGGTTTCACTTCATAAATAACCTTACCGTCTACAGTATCAATCACAATATCGCCACCAAGTGTTGCAACTGCAAAGGACATTGGTACCGTAGAATAAATATTGTAATCCTGTCTCTGGAAAATCGGATGACGGCTTACAATTACTTCTACCAGTAAATCGCCTCTTGGTCCACCGTTTGTTCCCGGTTCACCTTTATCACGGATTCTTACACTCTGTCCGTTATCAATACCTGCCGGAATGGATACCTGAATTTTCTTCTTATTCGCAATGTAACCACTTCCATGACAATCCGTACATTTCTCTTTGATTACCTTACCTGTTCCATGGCAATCAGGACATGTCTGTACATTTCTGACTGTTCCGAAGAAAGACTGCTGTGTAAAGACTACCTGACCTTTACCACCACATTTGGCACAAGTCTCCGGATTGGTTCCCGGCTTCGCACCACTACCATGACAAGTAGTACATTCATCTTTTAACGTAAGCTCTAATTCTTTCTCAACACCAAACACTGCCTCTTCAAAGGTAATTCGTACACTGGTACGAATATTGGCCCCTTTCATCGGCCCATTGTTTCTGCTGCCGCCACGACGACTTCCACCGAAGAAATCACCGAAAATATCGCCAAAAATATCACCAAAATCTGCACTATTGAAATCAAAGCCGCCGAATCCACCACCGCCGGCTCCGCCTTCAAACGCAGCATGGCCGTATTGATCATACTTACGTTTTTTCTCCGGATCACTAAGTACCGCATACGCTTCGGATGCTTCTTTAAATTTTTTCTCAGCTTCCGCATCGCCCGGGTTCATATCGGGATGATATTTCTTAGCCAGAACTCTATATGCTTTTTTAATTGCCGCATCATCAGCGTTTTTATCTACGCCGAGGACTTCATAATAATCTCGTTTTTGTTCTGCCATAACAATAACCTTCCTATATATAAATAGATTTTCTTAGGCTGCATATTCTGCAGCCTTTCGAAAATCTCTTTGACCTAGACTTCTCTGTAATCACCATCTACAACATCATCTGCTGCATCTGCCTGACCTGCGCCTGCTGCATCCTGTGCACCGGCTGCACCCATATCAGGACCGCCCTGTGCCTGCTGCATATTCTCATACATCTTTGTGAACAAAGACTGTGCAGAGTTTGTTAATTTTTCTTTTGCTGCTTTTAATTCATCAATCTGACTGTCTGTCATTTCCTGATCTTTTGTTTTCTCAAGAATATCTTTTACAGCCTGTAAGTCAGCTTCAACACCTGCTTTTTCAGAAGCATCAATCTTGTCACCAACTTCACCAAGTGCTTTTTCTGTCTGGAATACGAAGGAATCAGCATCGTTTCTTGTGTCAATAGCTTCTTTTCTCTTCTTATCCTGTGCTTCGTACTCAGCAGCTTCTTTTACTGCTTTATCGATTTCATCATCAGACATGTTAGAGCCTGCTGTAATGGTAATGTGCTGTTCTTTACCTGTTCCTAAATCTTTTGCAGATACATTAACAATACCGTTTGCATCGATATCGAAAGTAACTTCAATCTGTGGAACACCTCTCATTGCTGGTGGGATACCATCCAGTCTGAACTGTCCAAGAGATTTGTTATCTTTCGCGAACTGTCTTTCACCCTGTACAACGTTGATATCTACTGCTGTCTGATTATCTGCTGCTGTGGAGAAAATCTGGCTCTTCTTGGTAGGGATTGTTGTATTTCTTTCAATCAATCTTGTTGCAACACCGCCCATTGTTTCGATAGAAAGGGAAAGTGGTGTAACGTCAAGAAGTAAGATTTCGCCTGCACCTGCATCACCTGCTAATTTACCACCCTGAATAGAAGCACCAAGTGCAACACATTCGTCAGGGTTAAGGCTCTTGTTCGGTTCCTGTCCTGTTAACTGTTTTACTTTTTCCTGTACAGCCGGAATACGTGTAGAACCACCTACTAATAATACTTTACCGAGGTCTGCATTGGTAAGACCGGCATCTTTCATCGCGTTCTGAACCGGAATTGCTGTTCTCTCTACTAAGTCATGTGTCAATTCATCAAATTTTGCTCTTGTAAGGTTCATATCAAAGTGTTTTGGACCTTCTGCTGTCGCTGTGATGAATGGTAAGTTAATGTTTGTTGTTGTTGCGGAAGATAATTCTTTCTTTGCTTTCTCTGCTGCTTCTTTTAATCTCTGAAGTGCCATCTTATCGTTGGATAAGTCAACACCTTCCTGTGCCTTAAATTCAGCTAACATCCAGTCAATAATCTTCTGGTCAAAGTCATCACCACCGAGGCGTGTATCACCATTTGTAGAAAGAACTTCGATAACACCGTCACCGATTTCAATGATGGAAACGTCGAATGTACCACCACCTAAGTCATATACCATGATTTTCTGTTCTTTTTCATTATCAAGACCATATGCTAAAGCTGCTGCTGTAGGCTCGTTGATAATACGTTTTACATCTAATCCCGCAATCTTACCAGCATCCTTTGTTGCCTGTCTCTGTGCATCGTTGAAGTAAGCAGGTACCGTAATAACAGCTTCCGTTACTTTTTCGCCAAGGTAGTTTTCTGCATCTGCTTTCAGTTTCTGAAGAATCATAGCGGAAATCTGCTGTGGAGAATATTTCTTGTCATCAATCGTACGACCATTGTCTGTACCCATATCTCTCTTAATGGAAGCAATTGTTTTGTCAGCGTTTGTTACAGCCTGACGTTTTGCAGGTTCACCAACAAGTCTTTCTCCTGTTTTTGTAAAAGCAACAACAGATGGTGTTGTTCTTGCGCCTTCTGTATTAGCGATAACAGTTGGTTTACCGCCTTCCATAACTGCTACACAGCTATTTGTTGTTCCTAAGTCAATACCAATAATTTTACTCATAATTTTTCCCTCCTAAATTTATGCATATAAATAATATTATTGTTCTATTCTACGACCGCAACCATACTATGTCTTACGACTGTGTCACGATAAGTATAACCTTTTTGTAACTCCTGTGCGATAATGCCGGATTCAAATTCTTCACTTGCCACCTGCATCACTGCATTGTGGAAATCTGGATTAAATTCCTGTCCTAATGCTTCAATCGGCTTTACTTCGATAGATTCAAGTTCCGTCATAAGCTGCTTGTAAATCATCTCCATACCTTGTGCAAAAGCGCCGCCCTTATCTTCCTCCGGTATTGCTGCCAGGCCTCTTTCAAAGTTATCAACTACTGGTAGAATCTTTTCAATAACACTTTTGGCACCGGTTTCAAACATTGCTGTTTTCTCTTTTTCGGTACGTTTACGGAAATTATCAAATTCTGCCATCTGACGTTTTACTCTGTCTTCCAGCTCTTCTACTTTTTCCTTCAAAGCATCCTGCTTCTTATCCGTCTTTTCTTTTTTCTTTTTCTCTTTCTTTGTTTCCTTCGCAGTTTCTTTTTCTGCTTCAGCTTCCTTCGAAACGTTTTCTTCTTCCTTCTGGATTTCTTCTGTTACTTCTTCCTGCTGTTCTTTCTTATTTTCTTCTGCCACGATTTTCATCCCTTTCCTGTGCTGTATCTTTATCAGCTCTATTTCTTATATAAATCATCCAGTTGTCGTTTCAACATCTTTAGATTATTTACAACTTTCTCATAATCCATACGCTTAGGACCGATGATGCCAATGGTTCCCTTCATACCTTCATCCAATTCGTATGTTGCAGTGACAACGCTGCAATCCTTCATTCCCTGAATTGGTGTTTCATTTCCGATATAAACCTGAATACCGGTATTTTCATCTGACAGATTTTCCTGAACAAGTTCATTCAAAATCTGTTTTTCTTCAAAAGTAGTAATCAGTTCACTGGCTCTCTGATGGTCTGACAATTCCGGATATTTAAAAAAGTTCTTCGTACCGCTTGTATAAATTTCCAAATCCTCATCAGCTTTAATGGCTTCTGCAACTGCATCAATTACATCCGCTACAATATCGCTATGGATTCCCGCCTGCTGTTTCATCGCTGCTATCATTCCAAGATTAATTTCTTCTAATGATAATCCGTTCAAATGCGTATTTAACAAAATATTCAGTTTCAATAATGTTTCATCATTCAATTCTTCGGACACAGGCAACATCGTATTCTTAATCACATTGCCTTCCACAACAATAACCGCAAGAATCTGATTCGCATCAACACGGGAAAGCTGAATAAATTTCAGTTTGTTGCGATGATACTGTGGAGCGGAAATCATTGCCGCGTATTCTGTATTGTTCGCAAGAAGCTTCGCTGCCTGTTTTAAGAGATGTTCCATTTTATCTTCTTTTTCAAGAAGCATTTCTTTCATCTCTTCTACTTCGCGTTCCTTCTCTTCCATCATCTTATCGACATACAACCGGTATCCTTTGTCCGATGGAATACGTCCGGCAGAAGTATGTGGCTGTAAAATGTACCCTAGTTCTTCTAAATCTGCCATTTCATTACGAATCGTTGCAGAGCTGAGATTCAAATCGGTGTATTTGGAAATCGTTCTGCTCCCTACCGGTTCTCCAGTCTCTAAATAGTTCCGGATGATGGCTTGCAATATTTTATATTTTCTTTCATCTAACTGCATACCATTTTCTCCTATTGTTAGCACTCATTTAATTAGAGTGCTAACACCTTCTAGTGATAAGTTATCACTTAGGCATTTAGTTGTCAACATATCTTACGAAAAAAAATTATGAAAAAAATATTAAAATAATAAAAACTTTCCTATACAACCAAAAACAATCGGCTCACACATTTCTGCGAAAGCCGATTGCTTTTGAAACTTATAAAATTTTACGGGCACAATTATGTAATACGAATATATTAGATAAAGAAGCTACCTGTTACATCACCATTAATAACATAGTATGCAAGGTTTTCTTCCGGTTTTACATAAAGCTCAACTGTCTTGAAATCTGCCGGTTTCTGGTTTAAATCATATTTCCAAACATCTTTTGCACTCTGAACTAAATCTTCTGTTGTATAAGATTTGCCAGCGAACTGTACATGTACAATTTCTTTTGTTGCCTTCTTAGCAGCCGGTGCTTCTTTCTTTTCTACTGCTTCTTTCTTAGCCGGTGCTTTCTTCTCTGCAGCTTTCTTTGTAGTAGCTTTTTTCGCTGCAGGTTTCTTAGCTGTTTCTTTCTTCGGTTCAGCCTTCTTAACTTCTGCATCCTTTACTTCTTCTTTTACTACAGGTGCTTCTACTTTAACTTCTTCTTTTACTTCCGTTTCTTTTGCAACAACTGCTTTTGCTACTGGTTTAACAACTGCTGTCTTCTTAGCTTCTGCCATGAATATTCTCCTTTCACATACACAAACCTTTTCACTTTATACGTAATACATATTAGTCTCATAAATATTCACAATCTAGTGATTACGGAAAAATTCTACCCTAATATATCTGTCTTGTCAACCAACAATCTGTAACAAATCTAATGTTTTTTCTACCCAAATATATACTAAATGCAACAAAAAATCACCAAAACATCACCAAAACATGAAATAAAGCAAGACTATTACACCCAAAATGATACGATACCAACCGAATACTTTAAAGTCATTTTTCTTAATATATCCCATCAGGAAGCGGATTACAATCACAGAAACTAAGAATGCAACCACCATTCCGACAAATAAAATGGTCAACTCTGCTCCTGAAAAAGCAAATCCGAATTTGATAATCTTGAGCAAGCTTGCACCGAGCATAACCGGAATTGCCAAAAAGAAAGTAAACTCTGCTGCCACGGTTCTGGATACCCCAATTAACAACGCACCCACAATGGTTGCACCGGAGCGTGAGGTTCCCGGGAAAACTGCTGCTATCAATTGGAAAAATCCTATAGTAAGTGCCGTTTTATATGTAATCTGTCCCAATTCCGTAATATGAGGTTTCAATTTCTTGTTCCGATTTTCTATCACGATAAAAGCAATACCAAATACAATTAACGCTATGGCTACACACCATGGATTGTAAAACAGAGCATCAAACACATCATCAAATGCTAATCCAATCACTGCTGCCGGAATACAGGCCGTCAGAATCTTAAACCACAAATCAAAAATATCCTTTTTAATATAAGGTTTCTTTTTCAAATCAAATGGAAAAATCTTATTCCAGAAAAGTAGCACAACTGCTAAAATTGCTCCAAGCTGTACCACCACCAGAAACATTTCCATAAATTCTTCTGAAACATCAAGCTTCACAAATTCATCTAACAGTATCATGTGTCCGGTACTGCTAATCGGCAGCCATTCGGTAATGCCTTCCACAATGCCGAATAATATCGCCTTCAAAATTTCTAACATAATAGCTCCTCCAATTTTCTCTCCAACCCTGTTTGTAATTACCGCTTCTTATCTCTCCAGATATTCCAAAAGTTCCACATAGCACTCTTGCGCATCACGGTAACCTTCTTCATACAAAGCATCCAGCTTTGCCTTGTCTTTTTCCAAACGCCCTACCTGACTTACGTGTTTTGGTCGAATAACAAAAACATTTCCCTGTTCTCTTTGTTCTTCAATAAACTGTACGGTATTATTATAGCAAATATGTCTTTCGCGCATCAGTTCATATACTTTCGGGTATCGTGCGTAACGCACCTTCATTAAAGCAAGTTCATTGCCGGCCGGTTTTCGAATAAACCCTTCTTCTTTCGTCATGATAACAACATTTTTGGCATTACCATCCTTCATGGAACGACGAAGCGGAATGGAGTCCGAAATGCCTCCGTCTAAATAATATTCCTCGCCGATTTTAACATTTCTGGATACGAGTGGCATGGAGCTGGATGCCTGAACCGCAATAATATCCTTGTGCATATCCTTTAACTGCATATATTCCGGCTCACCGGTGCGAATATTAGTGACAACCGCATATGCTTTACCCTCATATTGATTAAAGGTTTCATAATCATATGGGTCCAGATAATCCGGAATTAGTTTATAACACATATCCACTCCAAAAATATTACCTGTTTTCAATAAACTTTGTACACTACAATAATCTTTGTGTTCTAAATAATTCACATTGACACGATAGGCTCTTTTTCGCTGCTTGGAAAGATAACTACACAAGGAGCATGCCCCTGCTGATACTCCATAACAGCTTGAAAACATGATTTCTTTATCTAGAAAAAAATCCAGTACCCCCGCGGTATAAATTCCTTTCATACCGCCACCCTCTAAAACAAGACCTGCCTGATACATTCTATTTCCCTCTTTCTACTACAATTCTAATATTCCGCTTTCACAAATTTACGGAATGCTTCCAAAGAACGTTCCACTTTCTCAGTATCAATGCAATATGCCAGGCGGAAGTATCCCGGTACACCGAAGCTGTCGCTCGGCACCAGAATCAAATCGTATTTCTTCGCTTTTTCACTAAACGCAACTGCATCTTTTTCCAATGTTTTCGGGAACATATAGAAAGTTCCTCCCGGCTTCACACACTCGAAGCCAAGAGAGGTCAGTTCTTTATATAATATGTTCATATTTGTTTCATATACGGATAAATCTGATGTTAAATCCAATACTTCCGCTACGGCAAGCTGAATAATGGATGGTGGACAGTTATGTCCGGTTCCTCTGGAAATCTGTCCGCACATACTAGTAATGTATTCTGCATCCGTACAGGCAGGATTGACTGCAATATAACCAATTCGTTCACCCGGCAAAGATAAAGACTTAGAGAAGGAATAGCAGGATAAGGTATTTGAATAAAACTTGGATACATACGGCGCATCTGTTCCCGCAAATACAATTTCTCTGTAAGGCTCATCAGAAATCAAGAAAATGTCATGTTCGTATTCTTTTGATTTCTCTGTCAAAATAGCTGCCAGCTTCTGAATGGTTTCCGTTGTATAAACAATACCGGACGGATTGTTTGGCGTATTGATTAACACTGCCATTACTTTATCTGTCAACATTTCTTCAAATGCTTCGAAGTTAATCTGAAAATCTTCTACGTTCGCAGGAACGATTTTCAAAGTAGCCCCTGTCAAATTGATATAAGGCTGATATTCCGGGAAAAACGGGGCAAACGTAAGAATTTCATCTCCCGGCTGTGTCACACAACGAACCGCATGCGCAATTGCACCTGCTGCCCCTGTTGTCATAAAAATATGATTCCCGGTATAATTCATTCCGAAACGTTTATTCAAAGATTCGGCTACCTTCTCACGTACTGTCGGAATACCAAGACTCTGGCTATATCCGTGCAATTCCATCGGACTGCGACTTTGCAGCATATCAATCATCGTATCCGTAAATTTCTGTGGTGCCGGAACCGATGGATTACCAAGACTGTAATCAAACACATTCTCATAACCAATTTCTGCACCTCTGGCAGTTGCAAATTCTGACAACTGTCTGATAACCGATTTACCCTGTAACATATCCTTGTATTTCTGTACAATCATATCACTTTACCCTTTCAACCAAATGCAATAATCTTCCTTTGAAGTCACCCCAAAGTGGCGGAATATTGATACCTGCGTAATGCAAGGTCTCTCCGGTATACTCTGTCTGTTTAATCTCCGGCCAATCCTCTGTATTAGCAATCACATATGTTTTCTCCGGTGCAAGTCCCGGAATACAGATTCTTCTGCTGTGGTGATTTGGTCTGTTTAACACCTGAATGTATGTAACAAGTGCTTCGGATTTATCTTTTGCCACCACTTCATAGCAGTCAAAATAATGATTATCTGCATAAGAAGCAATACGATAGTAATCACCCTCACGAACAAGATCGTTGTATTTGTGATACATAGCAACCTGGTCCGGAATCATGTTTCTGTCTTCTTCCGGAATCTTAGTAACATCCAATTCATAACCGAAGGTTCCTGCCAAAGCTACATAACCTCTCGTTTCAAAAGGTGTTACTCTTCCTACGGTATGGTTCGGACAATCGGAAACATGTGCACCCATTGTAGATAAAGGATAAATCATGGCTGTTCCTGCCTGAATCGTCAGTCTTTCAATCGCATCCGTATCATCAGAACACCAAATCTGCGGGCTGTAATATAACATACCCGGATCAAATCTTGCACCACCGCCGGAACAGTTCTCAAGCAGAAGATGTGGAAATTCTTTGGTTAATCTATCCTGCATTTCATACAATGCAAGTACCTGTCTATGATACAATTCACCCTGTCTGTCAGCCGGAAGTCCATAACTTCCCACATCACTTAACTGTCTGTTCATATCCCATTTAACATATTCAATATTGGCACTATGAAGTATGCCGGATACTAAATCATAAATATAATCTCTTACTTCTTTACGAGTTAAGTCCAGTACATACTGATTTCTGGCAAGGCTACCTGTTCTTCCCGGAATTGCAATCGCCCAATCCGGATGTGCTCTATACAAATCAGAGTCAGGAGAAATCATTTCCGGCTCAAACCAGATACCGAACTTCATTCCAAGTTTATTTACTTCATCTACGAGATGCTTCAAACCGCCATTGATCTTTTTCTCATTTACCTGCCAGTCACCGAGGCTTGTATTATCATCGTTACGATAGCCAAACCATCCGTCATCCATAACTAACATTTCAATGCCAAGTTTAGATGCCTGTCTTGCAATATCCAGAAGCTTCTCTGTATTGAAATCAAAATAAGTTGCTTCCCAGTTATTGATTAAGATAGGGCGTTTTTTATCTTTGTATTCACCACGAATCAAATGTTTTCTATATAAATCATGTAGATTCCTTGTCATGCCACCGATACCGTCTGCCGAATACACACAAACAACTTCCGGTGCCTGGAAGCTTTCACCCTTCTCCAGTTTCCAACAGAAGTTCTCCGGATGAATACCCATCATCGCACGAATGGTATCGAACTGTGTCATTTCAATCTGTGCCATGAAATTGCCGGAATATACAAAATGCATTCCATAAATATCTCCGGCTTCCTGTGTCGTGTTTTTCTGTTTCCATGCCATGAAAGGATGCTCCTGATGACTGGACTCCCCACGTGTTGATGCTACACCTTGTTTTCCCTTCATAACCGGACGATACTGAAGAGCACGTTCTCTTGCCCAGGAACCATGTAAAGTCATCATCTCATAATCATCATTATCCATATCAATACATGCAGACAATACTTTGGTCAGATAAATTTCTTCTTCACCATCGTTAATAATCTTCACACTTCTTGCAACAATATCTACATCTGCAAAAACAGTATAAAGCAATACTACCTGCAATTTCAGAATCTTATCTTCACAAACAAGTTCTAAAGTCTTACATTCTTTTTCTGTTCCAAAAGTTGCCGGAAGTCCTTCTAACTCCGGTTTGCCGTCATAAATTTTATGAGAAACGTAAGATAAGGATACTGCTACATGTCCTCCCTTTGTTCTGACACTCAAGGTACCTTCTCTATAGTCACCCAAATCATTTCCGGTATATTCCATCGGAAAAGTATCTAAGAAAGATGTTCTGTCTCTGTTATTACGAGATGGTACAAAAGGTGCTTCCTCGGTACGCATCAAATATGCCAGATTATCGTCTGCAAGCTTTCTTCCATAATACACATGACCTACAAAATTCTCTTCATCCACAATCCCAATACAATAACTTGTATTTGCTGTGTCCAGTTTAAAAATGCGATTCTTTTCGTTGTAAGTAATATTCATTCCTTTTCGTCCCTTTCTTACTATATTCTCAGATACTTCCTTATTAACCGTTCTATTATACATCCTCTTCCTCTACCCAGACAAGAGCGCATTTTACGCATGTCCCAAAGCCGTATAATCTTCATTTTTATAGTATATAATATTTTTATTCTTCTGTTAACCCTCTTCTCATTTTTAAAAAAAGTGCTACAATAGGTCTGGTATACTTTTGAAAAGGAGCTTATTATGAGTATTTCAGTCGTATTTGAACAAATGATAATTATATTTATTTTGATTTTAATTGGTATCTCTTTGTTTCGAGAAAAAATGCTTTCCGAATCGACTTCCAGACAACTTTCCGGATTGATTGTTAATATCACGAATCCGGCTGTACTTCTTTGTTCTGCTTTTGATGACAGCCCCAAAATTCCTCTCTCTGAACTTGGAATTGCCGTCCTTGTTTTTGTTCTAACATATGTTGTACTTTTTTTATTCGCCTATATCATACCTATTATTTTGAGAATTCCACAGCCTGCAAGGTACTCCTATCGCATGCTTACGATTTTTGGCAATGTAAGCTTCATCGGCATTCCTCTTTCCTCTGCGGTCTTGGGTTCGGGTTCTCTTATTTTTGTATCACTAAGCAGTCTGATATTTAATATACTAATTTATACCTATGGGCTATCTCTTTTGCGAAAAGCGGCAATAGAACAAGGAACCTATGAAGCTCCCGATACTTCCGATTCCACTTTTCGAAAAATAGTGAATGTAGGAACTATTTCCGCAGTATTAACAATTATTCTTTATGTATGGGATTTGGAAGTGCCAACAATAATTTCTGATTCCTTGAACTATGCCGGTAGAGCAACTACTTTATTGTCCATGTTGGTACTTGGTGTTTCAGTCGCACAGATGAATTTAAAAGAAATTTTTTCACACCCGAAATTATACTTGCATACTGCAATACGACATATATTGCTTCCAATCGGCTTTACTATTATTATTCGTAATTTTATTGATAACGAGCTTCTGGTCAATACTGCCGCTATCATGCTTGCCGTACCTGCCGGAAATATGCCGCTTATGCTCTCCAAGCAATTAAATGCAGATGAATCTACCATATCACAAGGAATTATTTTGACAACCGTACTCAGTTTAATTACGATACCTATTGTTACTTTATTCATATCATAAAAAGGTTCGCTCCTCAGCGAACCTTTTTTGTTACACATTCTGTACTTTAATCATATTCGTTGTACCGGACATACCAATCGGCACACCGGATGTAATAACAGTCAAATCACCTTTTTTCAGAAGTCCGATTTTTTCTGCTGCACTGATTGCATGGTTAAACAAATCGAATACTTCTTTTTCTTCCTTGATAACAAGTGGGCTTACACCCCATGCTAAATTAAGCTGTCTGCACACTTTTTCAGTCGTTGCACAACTGATAATATCACTTGCCGGTCTGTATCTGGAAATCATTCTCGCAGAACGTCCGGATTTCGTTACAGTAACGATTGCTTTGGCATTTAAGTCATGCGCTGTTGTACAAGTTGCATGGCAGATAGCATCGGTAATATCCGGATTCGCTTTTCTGTCATGATTGAAAAATCTCTTTCGATAATCTACATCCTGTTCCGTACGTTCTGCAATTTTTACCATTGTTTTAACCGCTTCTACCGGATATGCACCTGCTGCAGTCTCACCGGAAAGCATAATTGCACTTGTACCATCATAAACAGCATTCGCAACGTCTGTTGTCTCGGCTCTGGTCGGTCTTGGATTTTTAATCATGGAATCTAACATCTGTGTCGCTGTAATAACCTGTTTTCCCATTCCATAAACTTTTTTAATAATCATCTTCTGGATAACAGGTACTTCCTCATAAGGAATTTCAACACCCATATCACCTCTGGCAATCATAATACCATCGGATACTTCTATAATTTCATCAATATTTTCAACACCTTGCACATTTTCAATTTTCGCAATAATGTTGATTTCTTCACCACCGTTTTTATCAAGCAACTTACGAAGCTGTAAAATATCATCTTTACACTGTACGAAAGATGCTGCAATGAAATCTACATCCTGGCTGATACCAAAAAGAATATCTTCTCTGTCTTTCTCACTTAAATATGGCATGGAAAGATTTACATCCGGTACGTTGATACCTTTATTATTAGATACAACACCACCATTAATAACACGACAGATAATGTTCGTCTGTTCCACTTTCTCTACTCTCATCTCAATCAAACCATCGTCAATCAGCACTTTCATGCCAACTTCCAAATCTTCATAAAGACGACTATATGTTACGGAAACTTTTTCTTCTGTTCCTTCCACATCTTCCGAAGTTAATGTAAAAAGCTGCCCTTCCTGTAACGTAATCTTTCCCTGCTTAAACTGCTTCACTCGAACCTCCGGTCCCTTGGTATCCAATAAAATTGCAATTGGTTTTTTTAATTCTTTACGGAGTTTTTTTATCATATCCATGCGTTTCTTATGTTCCTCATAACTCCCATGAGAAAAATTGCATCTGGCAACATTCATACCTTCTATCATAAGTTGTTTTAATACTTCCTCATTATCCGTTGATGGCCCCATTGTACATATAATTTTTGTTTTTCTCATACTTTATTCCTTTCTTCTTTCCTATTTATTATATCTGAAAATAAAAAACTCATTCACAGTGAAAACAGAAGCATTATAACACAACTTAAGTGTATGCACCACTAGAAAATGCCTTTTTTAACAAAAAATATATCTTGAATTTGTGTAAAATGCCACCAAGAAAAATTTCGATTTTTTTCGTAAATGTGTTAAAATGGATATATAGTATATTTACGGGAGGGTTATATTTATGATGAAGCAAAGAACTAAGCAGAAAATTTCCATTTTGCATCAGCTTCGTTCCAAACTGATTGTCTCATTTATGATTCCGGTTATGTGTATCATGATTCTGGGACTTGTTTCCTATCAGAAAGCATATGATGCGATTATCACAAGTTATGAAACATCTGCTTCACAGACAATGAACATGATGAACCAGTATATGACTCTGGCAATTGATACGATTCGTTCTACATATAAATCCTACTTAAACGAGGATGAAATTATTAAATATTTGAAAGGTATTTATTCTATCGATCCTGCCAAACAGACAAATACCAGAAAAAATTATACTTCTACATTGAAAACCAGTATCAATACGGATTCTCTCGTTTCCAATATTTATTTAATTGCAGATGATGTACCGGCAATTTCTACCGTTAACATCGAGGGCGATAAGCCATACACTGCTTTTATGGAAACAGAAGAAGGTGCTATTTTAAAAGCTGACAAATATAATTATTTTCTTTTTGGTAACCAATCCGATGCAGATTCCATGCTTGCTACGGACAGCTCCGTTTATGCACTGCGCCTTGCGCGCTGTTATAACCAGAGCAAAGCTATCATGATTATTGATATCAACAAAGAATCTGTTATCAACACACTTTCTTCTATTGATGTCGGAGAAGGCGGCTATGTTGCACTCGTTACTTTTGACGGAACCGAATTCTACGCAGACGGAACTTCCGAAAAACAAAATACTATTTTTACAAATTCTACGTTTTATCAGGACACCTTAGCCAGCGAAGAGGCAAGTGGTATGCAGTATGTAACCTATCAAGGGCAGGAATATCTCTTCCTTTATTCCGGTCTTGCTGATTATAATGCTAACCTCTGTACTCTGATTCCCAAATCTTTGATTGTGGAACAGGCATCCAGTATTCAAACAGTTACTGTTTTACTCGTTATCATTGCTGTTATTATTGCTGCAATATTAGGAACTATGCTTTCAAAGCATATCAACAAAAATATTAAATACATCCTTGCCCAGCTTAAAAAGGTTTCTGATGGCGATTTAACCATTCACCTTTCTGTCAAAGCAAAAGATGAATTCCGTCTTCTCGGAGAAGGTGTAAACGCCATGATTATCAATATGAAAAACCTGATTACCAACTTAACCAGCGCCAGTGATGCGCTGAACCATACCGCTTTGCAGGTTTCCGAATCAGCTGATACTTTTGTTGGTACATCGAAAAATATACAGAGCGCTATTTTTGAAATTGAATCCGGTGTTACCCACCTGGATACGAACTCTGCCGATTGTATGATGCAGATGGATACGTTATCCGGTAAAATTATTGATGTAACAACGGGTACAAACGAAATCGGTACTTTAACCGATGCTGCAAACTCCTCCATTACAGAGGGAATTGCTTCTATGGATCATTTGACCGAAAGCGCAAGACAAACAAGTGAAAAAACCGAAAACGTCATACAGGCTATTGAAGCGTTATCAGAAAAATCCCGCTCCATCGGTCAGATTGTTGAAAGTATTAACCACATTGCCAAAGAAACTAACTTGCTGTCTCTAAATGCTTCCATTGAAGCTGCAAGAGCAGGGGAAGCCGGAAGAGGATTTGCTGTTGTCGCAGAACAAATTCGTGAGCTTGCAGATCAGTCTGCAGCTTCTGCCGGACAGATTCAACAGATTATAGAAGATATTATTTCCAATACCTCAGAAGTTGTTTCGATTGCAAGAGAGGCAGCCGATACGGTTACTTCACAGGAAAGTGCCATGCAACAGACCGCAGATGCCTTCCAGACAATGGATACGCATATTCACTCATTGATTACTTCCCTTTCTCTGATTACGCAGAATGTGGAAAACATGGAACAGGCAAGAAGCGCAACCTTAAATGCAATAGAAAGTATTTCTTCTGTTTCTGCCCAGACTGCTGCCGGCTCTGCCAATGTACAGAATACTGTTAATTCACAGCAAAGTGCTATTGGTACTCTGGAAGAAGCGGCAGAAAGTGTAAAAACACAAGCTGAAGAACTTTCTAATCTTCTTCGCCAATTTACTATTTAAGCTTATTATCTTATATCTATACTCACTGTATACCTAATGAAAACGGGAATCCCTTCAACAAGGATTCTCGTTTTCGCTGCATAGCATTCTTTTATGAGGTTTTCCGTCTATCAAAACAATTTCTTCCCCTCTAAATCCCAATTTCTGACACAACGCTTCCGATTTCGTATTGCCTTCCATAACCAGCACTTGATATTCGTTAAATCCCAGTTCTTTCTTACCATATTCCAGAATGGCCTGACACACTTCATAGGCATACCCTTTGCCCTGATATGGCACCGCTATGACAAAACCAAGCTCCGGCACGTCATATCCTTCTCTCCAGCTAATACCCGCTCTTCCGATTATCGCTCCACTTTCCTTCTCCAACACCGTCCACATCCCGTATCCATAAAATCCATACACTTTTTGGATGTAATCTTCAATATAAGCAATTTCCTCTGCTCTATCGGCAAATAAGTCTTCCATATAATATGTAATAGAAGGCTCTTTGTAGATTTCATAAAAAGCGTCAACGTCATTTGTTGTAGTTTCTCTTATTCTACATCTTTTTGTTGTTAAAATTATCCACGGCTGTCCGGTTAATCTTTGATACGCAAGTATAAGCGATTCCACCTCAATTTCTCCTATTTGTTCAATAGCATAAGCTGCCTGCGAAAAATCTTCGTTTCGATTTCCTTCATGTAAATAAACAATCGTCGGAAGCTTCTTCTCCTGTAAAAATTTCAAACATTCTCCGTTATCCGTAATATAAAGCGTTTTTCCATCTTTATACATCCATTTGTTGTGCTCCACATTCAGTACACATTCATTTGTTGTAAAAACTTCTATTTCACACCTTTCAAGCTCTTTTATCAGATTTTTGATTTCTACTTCTACATCCATTTGTTGTAAGAAAAAAATAACCCTTTGTAACATGACTCTTTACCTTCTTTACCATTTCATATAAAATAATAACGTATGAATTCTCGGCTTACATGAATATAAACCGAGAATATCTCTAAACTATTATAGTAGAAAACCAGAAAGGAAGCAAAACAATGGCACAGAATCCAATTGTAACTTTTACCATGAAAAACGGAGATGTGATTAAGGCAGAATTATATCCTGAAATCGCTCCTATCTCCGTAAATAATTTTATCAGTCTTATTCAGAAAAATTTCTATGATGGACTTATTTTCCATCGTGTTATCAAAGGCTTTATGATTCAGGGCGGCGATCCGGAAGGAACCGGAATGGGTGGTCCGGGATATTCTATTCGTGGTGAATTTTCACAGAATGGCTATCCAAACGATTTAAAACATACAGCAGGTGTTCTTTCTATGGCAAGAAGCATGCATCCAAACTCTGCCGGAAGCCAGTTCTTTATCATGCATAAGGATGCTCCTCACTTAGATGGCGCATATGCTGCTTTCGGAAAAGTAACAGAAGGAATGGAAGCTGTAAACAAAATTGCAGAAACTGCAACCGATTACTCTGATCGTCCGATTGAGCCACAGGTAATTGATACAGTTACCGTAGATACCTTTGGTGAGACATATCCGGAACCGGATAAAATTTCCTAGTCCTAAAGTACCGCTTCGTTCATAAATTGTTCACATTTAATTTAAAGAATCTTCATGTAAGAATCATTCTTTAGACATTTCTTTTGCATATACTAAATACATAAGATAACAAAAGCGAAGAGTACAAAGTAAACAGATTAATTTAATACTTTTTCATAATAAATGCCAAGTAAAAATTATTTTACTTGGCATCCTCCCTTTTAGAAAGAACTTTCCTAGAAGCAGCAAAAAGGCATCCACTGCGGGATGCCTTTTCTTTGTTTATTAAATCTTGTCTGTTGACAACAGCTTGTCTTATGCTTTACCGTCAGAACCAAGAACGTTGATAATCTTGTGAGCAACCATATCTTTAACAGCCTGACGAGCTGGTTTGAGATACTGACGAGGATCAAAGTGATCCGGATGCTCTGCAAAGTATTTACGAATATTACCTGTCATAGCAAGACGAATATCAGAGTCAATATTAATCTTACATACAGCAAGTTCAGCAGCGCGACGAAGCTGTTCTTCCGGAATACCTACTGCATCAGGCATATTACCGCCATACTGGTTAACCATAGCTACGAACTCCTGCGGAACAGAAGAAGAACCATGAAGAACGATAGGGAAACCAGGAAGACGTTTAATACACTCTTCTAATACGTCAAAACGAAGTGGAGGTGGAACAAGAATTCCCTGTTCATTTCTTGTACACTGTGCTGCTGTAAATTTGTATGCACCATGAGAAGTACCAATTGCAATTGCAAGAGAGTCACAACCTGTTCTGTCTACGAACTCTTCTACTTCTTCAGGACGTGTATACATTTCTTTACCTGCTTCTACAACAACTTCGTCTTCAACACCTGCTAAAGTACCAAGTTCTGCTTCTACAACTGCACCATGTGCATGAGCGTATTCTACAACCTGTTTTGTTAATGCAATGTTTTCTTCAAATGGTTTAGAAGAAGCATCAATCATAACGGATGTAAATCCACCATCGATACAAGATTTACACAATTCAAATGTATCACCATGATCTAAGTGAAGAGCAATCGGAATCTGTGGATTTTCCTGAACTGCAGCTTCTACTAACTTAACTAAGTAAGTATGGTTAGCGTAAGCTCGAGCTCCTTTGGAAACCTGAAGGATAACCGGGCTGTTTAATTCTCCGGCAGCTTCTGTAATACCTTGTACGATTTCCATGTTGTTAACGTTGAATGCACCAACAGCATAACCGCCATTGTATGCTTTCTTAAACATTTCAGTAGTTGTTACTAATGGCATTGTTTTTACCACCTTTCTTAATTTTGTAATTATTTTGACCGACTATAAGCCGGATGCTAACTATCGTTCCTATTATACCCCAAAGATGAGCCTTACGCAAATATATTCTACGAAAATATATCTGAAAATGTCATTGGTGAAAATCTTGTTACATATATGTCAATGTAACTTGTTTACTTTGGCACCCTTATTTCAAGTGCTTCTTTTCTATTTTCAATCACAGCTTTCCTATGCTCTCCTCCAAATTCACCGTCTAGCGTCCATGCCAACGGTGTTTCCGACTCTATGGTGATGTGAGATGTTTTGAAATAGTGGATTGCATCCGAATGATTTTTTTTATCTACAAGTGCCGTTACAATATTATTCAGTTCTAACGGGTTTATTGGCTTGCGTATCAGCATTACTTCAAACAAACCGTCATTCAATTCCACATTTTTTCCAGTAATTCCTTTAAATCCACCTACTGAATTAGAATTGGTAATCATTCCGAATAAGAAATCATCTTCCAGACAAACATCATCATAGTTCACTTTCAAATGGTAACTTTTAATCGTTGAAAGACTTTTTACGCCTTCAATTAAATATGCAGTATGCCCCAAAATATTTTTTACATCCTGCTTCGTTTCATAGGAGACACTGGTAAATATTCCAAATGCTGCAATATAAACAAAACTCTCGTCGTTAAAGGAGCCAATATCGCATAAGAAATTTTCGCCATTCACTACAATATTTGCCGCCTTTTTCATACTCCGCGGAATTCCAAGACTATTGGCAAAATCATTCGTACTTCCTGCCGGCACATATCCTATCGGCAACTTCTCTTCACACTGCATCATACCGGCAACTACTTCATCTAAGGTTCCATCACCGCCACTGCATGCAACAATATCATAACCTTCTCTACGCGTTTTAACTGCTTCAATAGCATCGCCGGCTGCCTGTGTAGGATAAACGGTTACCTCATAACCGGCTTTGACAAAAATATCAATGATATCCAACAGATTACTTCTGATTTGTGCCTTTCCAGCTCGTGGATTATAAACAAAAAACATTTTCTTATCCATTGCATTCTCCTAAAAAAGAGATTTCCGCACATGGAAATCTCTTTTACCTTCTGCCTTACTATTTGCCGCCTAAAAAGTTTTCAATTCCTGCAACTGCTTCTGCTTCATCGCTTCCGTCTGCAATTACAGTTACAGCTTCACCGCTGTCAAGTCCAAGACTCATCATACCCATGATGCTCTTAGCATTCACTTTCTTGTCTGCGCACTCAATGTACACAGTACTTTCATACTGACTTGCTACCTGTACGAGCATCGCTACCGGTCTTGCTTCTAAGCCGCCTTCTAACTTAATTTGGACAGATTTTTGAATCATAATATTCTCCTCCTTTACAACCTCATATGATCAGCTATCTCACTCAGTTTTCTCAAACGATGGTTCACTCCGGATTTTCCTACTGCAGGTTCTAAATACTCACCCAGTTCCTTCAAAGTAGCTTCCGGATATTCTAACCGGACTTCTGCCATCTGGCGCAGATTTTCCGGTAAATTTTCAAATCCATAACGCTCTTTTATCAAAAGAATATCTTCAATCTGTTTTGAAGCTGCATTCACGGTTTTCGTAATATTTGCCGCCTCACAATTCACACGCCTGTTAATGGAGTTACGCATCTCCTTCACAATACGGAGATTCTCCAAATTCATCAAGGAAACATGGGCACCCATCACATTTAGTAAATCAACAAGCCCTGCTCCTTCTTTTAAATATACCACATAATATTTTTTACGTTTAATAATTTTGGCTTCTATTTCAAATTCCTGAATAATACTCTGTAATTGTTCTGCCTGCTCCGGCTCATTGCAAACAAACTCCAGATGGTAACTTTTCTCCGGATCGCTCATCGAACCAATGCATAGAAAAGCACCTCTCAAAAAAGCCCTTGCGCAGCAACTATTTTTTATCAAAAGAGAACTTACCGGTCTATCCAACGATATCCCTTTGCTTGCTTCGTCATATAAATGCAAGCCTTGCAAAACCTTCTCTTCGTCTTCTTGCCGCATAACATTATCTATATTATATGTTTTTTGTAATAATGTAAAGCATTTTCTGGCAACGGATTCGTTTTCTATTTCCACCAACAAGTGCTGTCCATCTTCCGAGAGATGTCCGCCAAAATGTATTAATGCCGCTAATTCAGCTAATTGACAATGTCTTGCCGGATTGATGTATGTGGCCAATTCTTCTTTAACTGTTCTGGAAAAAGACATCCTTATACTCCCTTTTTCACATCCCTGTGATACAGCTTCATACCATAGTTTCCATGATCTTTCATACACGCATACAGTTCATTTGCAAGCGTTACACTTCGATGCTGTCCTCCGGTACATCCAATTCCTACGACCAACTGATATTTTCCTTCTTTCACATAATTAGGAATCAAAAAATCCAGCATATCTATCAGCTTGTCCATGAAATCTCCCGCTTCCGGAAAACTCATAACATAATCCTGTACTTCCTTGTCATTACCAGTTTTATGCTTTAACTCATCAATATAGAACGGATTCGGTAAAAAACGAACATCGAATACTAAATCAGCATCTGCCGGAATCCCATTTTTAAAACCAAAAGAAAGAATCGTAACCATCAAGGAATTGTATTCTTCATTCTTAATAAAAATACGATCCATTTCTTCTTTCAATTCTCGGGTTAATAAATTTGAAGTGTCAAGAACATAATCCGCTTTTTTCTGAATATCATTCAAAATTTTTCTTTCATGTTTTACGCCATCTTCAATTCTGCCGTCCGGAGAAAGCGGATGGATTCTTCGCGTCTCCTTATAGCGTTTCACCAATACCGCATCGCTGGCATTCATGAAAAGAATTTCGAAGGAATAACCATCTCTCTGCAATTTCTCCAACGTTTTCTGAACATCACCAAAAGGCTGGTCTGCACGCACATCCAGCCCTAACGCCACTTTTGTAATTTCACTGTCCGGGGTTGCAATCAGTTCTACAAACTTTTCTATTAAAGGTACCGGAAGATTATCAACGCAATAAAAGCCCAAATCTTCTAACATTTTCAACGCTGTACTTTTCCCACCGCCACTCATGCCGGTTACTACTACAAATCTCATCTGTCTATCCTCTTGCACTTATCCGTTTTATGGTTCACAGTTTGAACCTTATTATTTAAAATTCTCCCAGAAAAATCACTTCCGGTTCCAGTGTAACATGAAAACGTTCCTTCACTCTCGTCTGTACTTCTTCAATGACTTCCTTAATATCGGCAGCCGTTGCCTTGCCGGTATTTACAACAAAACCACAATGTTTCTCAGAAACCTGCGCGCCACCGATACGGAAACCTCTCATATTCGCCTCCATAATCAGTTTCCCGGCAAAATGTCCCTCCGGACGTTTAAAAGTACTGCCCGCGCTGGGATAATTCAATGGTTGCTTACTGCGTCGTTTCTCAGCCAGCTCATCCATTTTCGCCTGAATTTCATCCTTATCTCCGGTTTGTAATTGTAAAACAACTTCCAATACAACAAACGGTCTGTTTTTAATGATACTGGTACGATAGCCAAACTCCATCGTATCATTATCCAGAACCATAATTTCCCCTTCCTGATTCATCACCTTGACAGATTCTACAATCTGCTTCATTTCTCCGTCATAGGCACCTGCATTCATAACAATGGCACCACCCACACTGCCCGGAATTCCCGCTGCAAATTCCATTCCTGTCAGTCCTGCGTCTCTGGCTACCACTGCTGTCGCGGACAACAGTGCTCCTGCCTGAACATGAATACAATTTTCTTCCACAATAATCTGTTTCATGCCTTCTCCCAATTTCAGTACAATCCCCCGATAGCCTTTATCACCTACCAGAAGATTACTACCATTGCCCAGCACAAAATAATCTTGCTCGATTTTCCGGAAGAAAGGAATCAGCTTCAGAAGTTCATCTTCCTCTTCAATTAAAATCATGCAATCTGCTTCTCCGCCTACTCTGAATGTCGTATGATTGCTCATAGGTTCATCAAAAAGCAATCTTTCTCTTGGTACAATACTTTTAATATAATCATACATATCTGTATTCAAGCTCACTTTTCGCACCTTCACATTTCTTATACAAGGAGCCTTCACTCCTTCAGACTCACTTGCGTTTATTTTCATTATACTCCGTAACGATTAATCTAATACCATTTTGGCAGCACCATAAATACCTGCATCATTTCCCAAGGTTGCCAATGCAAAAATGGTATCCTTGCAGGCATGGAATACAGTTGCCTCAAATGCCGGTTTAATATAATCAAATAAGACTTCTCCCGCTTTGGAAACACCGCCTCCGATAACGAAAATTTCCGGATTGATAACACCGGCAATAACACCGAGTCCTTTACCCAGATATTCTCCGAACTGTTTTGCTACTTCAATGGCTAACTCATCTCCTGCTTTCACTGCATCAAAAACAGTCTTAGCAGATACTTCGCCGTTTCTTAAAACACTGTCTTTATCACTTGCTTTCAAAGCTCTGTTTGCCAATCTTGTAATACCGGTTGCAGAAGCATATTCTTCCAGACATCCACAATTACCGCAGCCACATTTCTCTGTTTCATTATCTTCTACATGAATGTGTCCGATTTCGCCGCCTGCACCTGTTGCACCGGTCATAATCTTACCATTGATGATAATACCACCGCCAACACCGGTTCCTAATGTTACCGCAACAAGGTTCTTATGACCCTGTCCGCCGCCTTTCCACATCTCGCCAAGTGCAGCTACGTTTGCATCGTTACCACCTTCTACACGCATACCATCAAGAAGTGCTGTAAGCTCTTTCTTTAAATCAAACTGATTCCAGCCGAGATTAACTGCCTTGTGCACAATGCCGTCTCCATCAACCGGTCCCGGAACACCTACACCAACACCTGCTACATCATCCTTTGCAATGCTTTTTTCTGTCATTTTTGCTTCAATGCTTGCTGCAATATCAGGTAAAATCTTCTCACCGCCGTTTTCTGTTCTGGTTGGAATCTCCCATTTATCAAGAACATTGCCGTTAATATCAAACAATCCTAATTTCACGGTTGTACCGCCTACATCTACTCCAAATACATAATTTGCCATTTTTACACTCCATTCCTTTCTTAGTTACTACTCTTCATCTTCGTCGCGCTTCTTCGCAAGGGAATTCTGTACACGATGGTATAATTCCTGTGCAGCATTATAACCCATCTTCTTCTGACGATGGTTAACGGCTGCCGACTCGCAAATAACCGCAAGGTTACGTCCCGGTCTGACCGGAATATTGTGGCAGACCACCTTATTTCCAAGATACTCTGTATATTCCTCTTCTAAGCCAAGACGATCATACTCTTTGTCTCTGTCCCAGTCTTCCAGACGGATAACCAAATCAATGGACTGGGTATCTTTTACGCTGGATGCACCGTAAAGTGCTTTAATATCAACAATACCAATACCACGAAGTTCGATAAAATGCTTCGTAATATCCGGCGCAGAACCAATCAGTGTATCATCACTGACTCTACGAAGTTCTACCACATCATCCGTTACCAGACGATGTCCTCTCTTGACAAGCTCAAGAGCCGCTTCCGACTTACCAATTCCGCTTTCTCCGGTAATCAAAACACCTTCTCCATAAACGTCTACCAATACACCGTGAACAGAAATACAAGGTGCCAGCTTTACATTCAACCAACGAATGATTTCCGCCATACATGCGGAGGTTGCTTTTTTACTCATCAAAATCGGCACACCATGTTTCATTGCAATTTCCTTAAACAATTCATCCGGATATAACTCTCTACAAAAAACAACGCCCGGAATCGGATTATTCAATAATTTCTCATATATCTCTTTCTTCGTTTCTTCGTCCAGACTATTCATATAAGAATACTCCACGAAACCGATTATCTGCAAACGAGTTGCTGCAAAATGCTCAAAATAACCTGCCATCTGCAATGCAGGACGGTTAATATCCGGCTGTGTTACCTTAATTTTGGAAATATCAATCTCTGGTGTGAGATTTTCCCATTTCATTTTCTCAATTACTTTTGTTAAACTGATACTTGCCATAGCCCCTCTCCTTTATCTGTATGGTTTTCTACTATCTTCCCAGCGGTCTTATTGTAGCACAATCCCTCGGTAATAGCAATAAATCACGACCTTATGAACTGACATCTTCATGGAAAAATTCATAAATCTGATTCGCAATGTGTTCCGGAATTTCTGAAACCTCGCATAATTGCTCTACCGAGGCATTCTTTATCTCATCGATTGATTTAAAATGTTTCATCAACGCTTTCCTTCTGGCCGGTCCTACTCCCGGGATTTCATCCAGAACAGACTTCACTTGTGACTTCGAACGCAAAGAACGGTGATACTCAATCGCAAATCGGTGTGCTTCATCCTGAATACGCGTAATCAGCTTAAACCCTTCCGAATGTGTGTCAATCGGAATTTCTACATTATGATAGTATAACCCCCTCGTTCGGTGGTTATCATCTTTTACCATACCGCAAACAGGGATATCAATGTGCAATTCATTAAGAACCTGTAAGGCAATATTAACCTGTCCTCGACCACCGTCCATCAGAAGCAAATCCGGAAACTTTGTAAAACTTCCAAATTCTTTGTCAATTTCTTTTCGGTCAAGTTCTGCTCGTTCTTCCATTCCATGCACAAAACGTCTTGTAAGCACTTCTTTCATACAAGCATAATCATCCGGTCCGGAAACGGATTGTATCTTAAATTTACGATAATCACTCCGCTTCGGTTTTCCTTTTTCATAAACTACCATAGAACCTACATTCGCAAAACCGCTAATGTTAGAAATATCAAAAGCCTCCATGCGATGAATGGATTCCAAGTCAAGCAAAGAAGCAATTTCCCGAACCGCACCAATCGTACGTCCTTCTTCTCTCTTAATTCGTTCTTTGTCCTGACTGAGAACCAGATGTGCATTCTGTGCTGCCAGTTCTACCAACTTCTCTTTACTTCCCTTTTTGGGCACACGCAAATATACTCTGCTGCCTTTTTTTGTACTCAGCCATTTTTCCAGAATTTCAATATCCGCAATCTCTTCCTGTAACATCAGTTCCTTGGGAATAAAGGGAGTTCCTGCGTAAAATTGCTTCACAAAATCAAGTAGTATCTGTGCACTGTCATAACCATCCACATGCATCATATAAAAATGCTCTCTGCCGATCAGCTTGCCATCCCGCACAAAAAAGACCTGTACAACAGCATCGGTTTCATCCTTTGCCAGTGCAATAATATCTTTATCTTCTCCGACACTGTCGGTAATTTTCTGTTTCTGTGCCACACTCTTCACACTGTTAAATAAATCCCGATAGCGAATCGCTTCTTCGAACTCCAGTTGCTCCGAAGCTTCCTGCATTTTCTGTTCTAACTCCTTCAGTATCGGTTTATAATTTCCATTCAGAAAATCCAATGCCTGCTCTACTCTCGCTCGATAATCCTCTTGACTGATGTATTCCTGACAAGGCGCAAGACATTGCTTAATATGGTAATTCAGACAGGGACGTTCCATCCCGATATCTCTTGGCAGTTTCCGATTACAGGTTCGTAGCTGATAGAGCTTATTCATTAAATCAATTGTATCTTTTACTGCTGTCGCACTGGTATACGGTCCGAAATATTTTGATTTATCTTTTTTCATTTCTCTGGAAAGCAAAATCCGTGGATACTCTTCCCCCATCGTTACTTTAATGTAAGGGTATGTTTTATCATCCTTTAACATCGTATTATATTTCGGACTATGCTCTTTTATCAGATTATTTTCCAAAACAAGTGCTTCCAGTTCAGAATCTGTCACGATATATTCGAAACGGGCAATTTGGGCAACCATCTTATCAATCTGTGGTCCCCGTCCTACGATTTTACGAAAGTAGGAGCGAACCCGGTTATGCAGATTAATTGCTTTACCCACATAAATAATAGCATCCTCTGCATCGTGCATGATATAAACACCCGGACTGTTGGGTAACTTTTTTAACTCTTCTGTTATATCAAACATATTTTTCCTCCATGCTTTCATTCTATCGAAAACAGTAAGAAAAGGCAAAGCCTGTTTACGACTTTGCCCCTGTTCTTATTCGTTTTGCTTTTGACTCGATGGCATCTCTGCCTGTGAGAAAAGACCTACATCACCCTGTGGTGCTTCCGGCTGCTCCTGCATCGGCATCTCCGGTTCACTCGGAATTTCCTGATTCGTAGCTTCCTGATTTGCTTCTCCGGTCGTTTCCGCCGAAACAGATTCAGCTACGTTCTGTCCGTCATCCTTCTTATCTTCTTTCTTCTTGTCGTCTTCTTCCGGTTCCGGAAGACCTTTTTCCTGTCGGTAAATTTTCATAAATTCTTTACCGGTAATCGTTTCTTTCTCAATTAAGTGGGCTGCCAGTTTATCCATCAGCTCACGATTTTCTTTTAACAACTTCTTCGCTTCTTCATAGCTTTCACGTAACATTATCATAACTTCTGTATCAATATCTGCTGCCGTTACATCGGAACAGGTCAGGGACGCTCTTCCGTCAAGATACTGGCTCTCTACCGTAGCAAGTCCCATCAGACCGAACTTTTTGCTCATACCGAAACGAGTAATCATATTACGGGCGATGCTGGTTGCCTGTTCAATATCATTTGCAGCACCGGTCGTTACGGTATCAAATACAATTTCTTCGGCAGCACGACCGCCCAGAAGTCCGACCAGTCTGTCACGAAGCTCTGCTTCTGTATTTAAATATTTTTCTTCTTCCGGCACATGCATAACATAACCGAGTGCACCCATTGTTCTTGGTACAATCGTAATCTTCTGTACCGGCTCTGAATTTTTCTGTAACGCACTAACAAGTGCATGACCTACCTCATGATAAGAAACTATCTTTCGCTCTTCTTTGCTCATGATACGGTCTTTTTTCTCTTTGCCGACAAGCACCTGCTCAACGGCATCGAATAAATCCTTCTGGCTGACAAATTCCCTTCCCATCTTAACGGCATTGATAGCAGCCTCGTTAATCATATTGGCAAGGTCAGAACCAACCGCACCGGAAGTTGCAAGTGCAATTTCATCCAAGTCTACGGTTTCATCCATAAGCACATTTTTGGCATGTACTTTCAAGATTTCTACTCGACCTTTCAAATCCGGTTTATCTACAATAATTCTTCTATCAAAACGTCCCGGACGAAGCAAAGCTTTATCCAGAATTTCCGGACGGTTCGTTGCTGCCAGAATAATGATACCCTTCTTGGCATCAAAACCATCCATTTCAGAAAGCAACTGATTCAATGTCTGTTCACGTTCCTCGTTACCACCGCCGTATTTCGTATCACGGCTTCTACCGATGGCATCAATTTCATCGATAAACACGATACAAGGGGCATTTTTCTCAGCTTCCTTAAACAAATCACGTACACGGGAAGCACCCACACCAACATACAATTCAATAAAATCAGAACCTGATAAAGAGAAGAACGGTACATGTGCCTCTCCTGCAACCGCCTTGGCAAGCAAGGTTTTACCGGTACCCGGAGGTCCTACCAAAAGCGCACCCTTCGGCAATCTCGCACCAATCTTAGAATATTTACCCGGATTATGCAAGAAATCAACGACTTCGACAAGTGATTCTTTCGCTTCATCTTCACCTGCTACATCCTTAAAAGTAATTCCGGTTTCCTTCTGTACATAGACCTTGGCGTTGCTCTTACCAACTCCCATCGGGCCGCCGCCTTTTCCCATTTTACGGAACAGCAGACTTAAAAGCCCCCACATCAGCAGAATCGGTAAAATGTAATAAAGCAACACTGTCATAATCACACTGGAGCTGTCTGCCACCTGTTTGTTAATTGCCACATTGTGCTCTAATAATCTTGCAGTCAGAGTTTCATCTTCTTCCATCTTGCCCGTATAGTAAGAAGTACCTCCGTATGCATACATAAACGGATTATCTGTTTCTTCCTGTTTTGGATAAATGGTAATTCTATCAGAATCCACTACAACGCTATCAATTTCATCATTTTCTATCATTGTAATAAATTCGTTATAGCTGATCTCCTGATTCGTTGCACCTGTCATGAATTTCATAAACATACTGATACTGAATAAGGTAACCAACGCAGCAATAATCAGTATCACAAAGCTTTGTTTCTTCGGATCGTTTCCATTGCCGCCGGGACCGCCCGGTCTGTTCGGACCGCCATTTCCGCTGCCCTGTCCACCGTTTGGATTTCCGTTATTATTATAATTACCATCATACTGGTTTAGATTATTGTCCATTATGAGGTGTCCTCACTTTCAAAAAATTAGTCTACTCCTATTATAGGTAACCAATTTTTATAAATCAATAAGATATTTATGAATTTCTGGACACAAGTATTAAAGATTTCTAAATTTTTCACTGTTCAAGCGCATTTAACCGGTCTACAACCTTCTGTACATCTGCCATAGAAACGTTACCTTGGAAGCTGACAGGTCCACGAAGCGGCATATAACGAAGCATCGCCTCCATCATTTCATCAGACATTGCCTCAGATGCGGCATCTCCTTCTGCATTGCTCTTATCATCGCCGAATAATCCTTGACTCATCAAAGGTTTGGCGATTGCCCATGCTTCCGGATTTTTCATGATATCTCCTACGGTTGTATCTGTGGTATATACAAACGGAATCTTCACAGTAGACTCCACCGTAACATTCTTACTAAGAACAATATCTCTGGAGGATTTGCCGATTAAAATATCAAATTCCCCACTTTCTACATGCCAATCATGAAGCTCCACATTATAATATGCAAATGCTCTTTTATCCAGAATAAAGGTAACTGTCTTGGTTTCTCCCGGCGCAAGCTCCACTTTGGCAAAATCGCGCAGTTCCTTCACCGGACGAATCACCGTACTTTCTTTGTCTCCCACATAAAGCTGCACCACTTCTTTTCCTGCCATGCTGCCGGTATTTGTTACATCTACGCTAACAGATAACATATCGGTATCCTTCATATTCTCTTTATCCACTGTTAAGTTAGAATATGCAAAGGTTGTATAAGAAAGTCCATAACCGAATGGGAAAAGCACATCCATTTTTTTCTTATCATAGTAGCGATATCCGACAAAAATACCTTCGCGATACTCTACCATATCGCCTTCTCCGAAATAAGACAGATAAGAAGGATTGTCTTCCAGTTTCAACGGAAAAGTTTCCGGCAATTTTGCACTCGGATTTACTTTTCCAAAAAGGATATCGCATACAGCACCACCTACTGCCTGACCGCCAAGATATGCTTCGAGTACACCCTTTACCTTATCAATCCACGGCATTTCAATCGGAGAACCATTGTGTAACACAACAATTGTATTCGGTTGTACTTCTGCTACTTTCGCAATCAATTCATTCTGACAGTTCGGCATAGCCATGTGCTCTCTGTCAAATCCTTCGGATTCAAAAGCATCCGGTAATCCGGCAAAAATGACTGCATATTTTGCATTTTTTGCAGTTTCTATTGCTTCTGCAAGAAGTTTTTCATCGGTTTTGTCTTCTTCGTCAATATAGCCCTGCGCATATACAATATTAGACATACCGGACACCTCATCCAAAGCAGATGTAATTTTATGGCTGTTAATGTGAGAACTGCCACCGCCCTGATATCTCGGTGTCTTTGCATATTTACCGATAAAAGCAATATTTTCTTTTTCACTTAACGGAAGAATATTCTCTTCATTCTTTAACAAAACGATTGTTTCTTCTGCTACTTTACGTGCCATCTCATGGTCTTCATCTTTATTCCACGTTGCATCCTTATCTCTATTTTCTTCAAAACGGAATACAATATTCAAAATACGCTCTACCGCGGTATCTAAAACACTTTCTTCCAGTTCACCGTTTTGTACAGCTTCCACAATCAGCTTATCATTTGCTCCAAGAGAAGTTGGCATTTCCAAATCAAGGCCGGCTTTCAAATCTCCTACTCGATTGTTAATGGCACCCCAGTCGCTCATAACATAACCGTCAAAGCCCCATTTATTACGCAGCGTCTCTGTTAGATATTGATAATTTTCAGCCGCGTATACTCCGTTGATTTTATTATACGAGCACATAACGGTCCATGGTTTTTGTTTCTTTATGGCACCTTCGAAAGCTGCTAAATAAATCTCGTTTAATGTTCTTTCATCCACTCTGGAATCGGAAGACATTCTTCTCGTTTCCTGGTTATTAGCCAGAAAATGCTTGATGCTTGTTCCCACATTTTTGCTCTGTACACCTTTAATCAACGCACCTGCAATTTCCGTTGCCACAAGCGGATCTTCGGAATAATATTCAAAGTTACGTCCGCAAAGCGGAGAACGTTTGATATTCACAGCCGGTCCCAAAATAACACTGATACCTTCTGCTTGACATTCATTACCGATTACTTCACCCATTTTGGTCAACAGTTCTCTGTTGAAGGATGCTGCTGTGCCACAGCCCGCCGGAAAGCATACTGCTTTAATACTCTCATTTACACCAAGATGGTCACCTTCTTCATTCTGTTTACGTAGTCCATGGGGTCCGTCAGAAACCATACTTGCCGGAATTCCCAAGCGTTCCACCGCTTCTGTATGCCAGAAATCAGCTCCGGAACACATCGCTGCTTTTTCTTCTAATGTCATTTTTTCCACTAATTCTTTTAAGTTTTCTGTTGTCATTTGATAACCCGCCTCCTGTTTTTTCTACCTTCTAATCAAAATACAATATCCCATATCATCACGCTTTTAACAGCTAAATATAGTTTAACATGGAACAATATTTATTCCTACCTATTATCATGACAATTTTTTAGGTTAATATTGACTTCCGCAAGAAAATATCGGATGATATTTACAGAATATGATTATTTTCTTGGGTTATTTTTTACAAAATCACTTTTCAATAAACAAACACATTTTTGTAATTCAGCGATATTAGGAGAGAGTTATGGAACAGTACATTCATGAAGAGGTAAAAACAGAAGCAGCTCTTCCTGTAAGATTTGCAATCTATGAGGATTCAAACCACCTTGTAACGGAGCATTGGCATCGCAGTATGGAGGTGGTTTATCTTTATGAAGGCGAACTGGACGTCACCATAAACAGTAAGAAATATAAACTGCATGCTGACGATTTTATCATCATTAATTCTGCCGATATTCATACAACACAATGCTATGAATATGCCAAAATTCTTTTATTGCAGGTTCCTTTTGACTTTTTGCTAAATTCCATTCCGGATTATGACAATATTCGTTTCGATATGGGAAAGGCCTTTAGTACCCACTCATCATTCAACGTCATTCGCAGAATATTAACAGATATGGGGCAGTTGTATATAGAAAAACCACAAGGGTATTCTCTTCGCTTTTCCAGCCTGCTCTATGACTTTCTTTATACATTGGTTGTAAATTATCAGGTTTTCATTGACTCTACCGCCAAAATTCAGAGCCGTAAAAATCTGAAACGTTTAGAACCGGTAATTCGCTATGTCAAAGAACACTATCATGAATGTATTTCTTTGGAAGAGGCGGCTTCTCTTGCCGCGCTTAATTCGGAATATTTCTGTCGTTTCTTCAAAAAAAACATGGGCACGACTTTCACCGGCTATGTAAACAGTGTCCGTCTTGCCCATGTATGCGAGGATCTAAAAAATACTGACTATAACATTGGTACCATTCTGGAACAAAATGGTATCACAAACTATAAGCTTTTTATGAAAAATTTCAAAAAACTGTATGGTTGTACGCCTAAAGAATTTCGACGTAATACTAACTAACTGCGTTGCTTGTCCAGAAGCTCTTTGAGCGCATCGTCTCCGATGCTTACCCACGCATCCTCTTCCTCTGCGTTCAAACCAAGGTACTCTCTCAATGTCATCGTTTCATCATGAAAGCCCCATTCCTGGCTGTAATCATCTATTTCTTCAAATTCTATTTCTCCAGCTATATATTTCTCTTTAAAGGTCTTCTCCACCACTTTATCCTCCTGACAGAATTGATATTTCTAATGCAAGCCCTGTTCTCTTGCCTTTGCCGCAACCATCTCATAAGTCGGCACCGGAACGCCATATTGCTGTCCCAGACGCACTACCTCGTAAATAAGTCCGTCAATTTCAGAACTTTTTCCTGCATAAATATCTCTCTGCATAGAAGTGGATGCCGTCGGATCCAATGTATCCAAAATCTGTAAATTTGTTGTTACAATATCTATCTGAAAAGGCACATCCATGGCAATTGCCAGCGCATCAATTTCCTTCATCAGCTTCACAAAAGTATCTCTCGGCTCACCTGTTACCTGTACCTCTCCGGCAGAAACATGATAATAAAGTCCGCATGCCGCCATCGGAGATACATAAGCAAATTTCTGTAACGCATCTCTGCGGATATTGTCAGATAAAACTGCATCAATACCGCTGTCTTTCAAATCTTTAGCTACTTCAAACAAAGCAGGGCAGAGCTTCTCCGGTTCTCTGACACCATATACCACACGGAAAATATTTCCCTTCTGCCAGATTTTCCCCGGTTCTTTGATTTCTGCCGCAATATATATACAGCCATCCGTAACAAGCAGCTCCGGCAGTTCTTTCTGCATTCTGCCTCCGGTTCCATAAATATTCAGAATCGGAATCACAATGGTATCTTCTTTTGCCACCCTTTTGATAAAAGGAATCGTATCTTCCAAAGAATAACCTTTGACACAAACAAATATAATATCCGGCTGCCCCTCGTAATGCTCCATATCCGTTACTTTGATTGGATTGACTACATAATTTCCCTTTACCGTAGTTTCCATTTTCAAGCCCTGCTCCTGCATCTTCTTCAAATGCTCGCCTCTGGCAATCAAAGTAACATCTTTTCCAGCCTCCGTCATAAAAGCACCAATGCTTCCACCGGTACCACCTGCTCCGATTACTAAATATTTCATGTCGTTGTTCTCTCCACACTGCTTATTATTATAATTATACAGAACAACTTCTTATGCTGTCAATGCTTCAACGGCTTTTTCCAATCGTTCTAATGCCTCTTTTAGAACACTTCTGGGACAGGTCAGATTGATTCGTTCAAAACCTGCTCCAACCTTCCCAAACATCGTTCCGGCATCTAACCATAATTTAGCCTGATTAACAATCAAATCTTCCAATGCGCTTTCTGACAAACCAAGCCCACGACAATCCAGCCAGATTAAATAGGTGCCTTCCGGCTCTACCAGCTTAATCTGTGGAATCCTCTTTTCCAAAAAATCTCTGGTAAAATCCAGATTACCCTTCAAATAAACTTTTAGCTGCTCCAGCCACTCTCTGCCGCCTTCATAAGCCGCTTGGCACGCATGCTGTCCTAACATATTCACTTCGCAATAACCTACGGCATCTAAGCGCTTCTGAAATGCTTGGCGAATCTTTGGATTGGAAATAAAAATATTGGAAACCTGCAAACCCGCCAAATTAAATGTTTTACTCGGAGCGGTACAAATGATACTAATATCCCCCAAACGCTCATCAATCGTCGGCAAGATATAATGCTTGTATCCCGGATAAACAAAATCACTGTGAATCTCATCACTAACAATCTTCACATCATGTTTCAGACAAATCTCTCCTACCCGCTGTAATTCTTCCTTCGCCCAAACTCTTCCCACCGGATTATGAGGACTGCAAAGTAAGAAAAGCTTCACATTTTCTTCCACAATCTTAGTTTCCAGTTCTTCAAAATTCATCTCATAGTGACCATCTATTAAAACAAGAGGACTATTTACCAGTTTTCGATTGTTGTCCCTAATAACTGCCGCAAAAGGATAGTAAACCGGCTGTTGAATTAAAACACCATCACCTTCCCTAGTTAATGCCTGAATCGCCATAGCAATCGCAAACACTACACCGGGGGTTTTCACAAGCCATTCCTTCTCGACCTTCCAGTCAAAATATGTCTGATACCAATTTGCAACTGCCATAAAATAATCTTCTTTGTGTTCCGTATAGCCAAAAATACCAAGCTCCACGTCCTTCTTCATTCGCTCAGTAATGCAAGGAGCGGTTCGAAAATCCATGTCTGCCACCCAAAGCGGCAGAACATCTTCCGGCATACCTCTTTCCACTGCAAAATCATATTTTATGCAATCTGAATTTTTTCTATCAACAATCTCGTCAAAATTGTGTTTCATGTTTCTGTTCTCCGCATCTATTATTTATCTGCCTCACACGTCTATGGTGCTTCGACTTTATTTTTCTGCTTAGTTCTATATAGCACAGTCCTAAACATTCATCACCTGTTCCAAATCAGCTATCAAATCGTGAACATCTTCGATACCGACAGACATACGAAGCAGGGTGTCATCAATACCCTTTGCTTTCCGCTTCTCTTCCGGTACATCGGCATGGGTCTGTGTCATCGGATAGGTAATCAGGCTTTCCGTACCACCAAGACTTTCCGCAAACTGTACCACCTTTACATGTTCCAGAATCCGATATACGGTTTCTTGCGAGTCCACACGGAATGTCAACATACCGCTATAACCACGACTCTGTTTCTTGATAATTTCTCTGCCGGGATGACTTTCCAGTCCTATGTAACGTACTTCTTTCACTTTGGGTTGATTTTGTAACCATTTCGCAATTGCCAAAGCATTCTGCTGGTGCTTCTCCATTCGCACCGCCAAAGTTTTAATACCTCGCAAAATAAGCCAGCTATCAAAAGGCGACAACCCAGCGCCGGTCGTTTTCAGAATATTCCGAAGTTCTTCGGAAATATCCTGCCGCTTTGTCACAATGAAACCACCTAATGTATCGTTATGTCCTTCCAGATATTTGGTTGCACTATGCACTACTACATCTGCTCCCAAATCCAACGGATTCTGGAAATACGGCGTGAGAAAAGTATTATCGACTGCCAGTAAGCATCCCTTTTCTTTCGCAATTTCACTAATTGCCGCAATATCTGTCACTTGCATCATCGGATTGGTTGGTGTCTCCACATAAATAAGCTTAGTATTTTCTTGTATTACTGCTTTCACCTGTTCCAAATCAGAAGTATCTACATAAGATATTTTAATTCCATTTTTCTCATTTATCAATCGAAATTGGCGAATTGTTCCGCCATATAAGTCATCGGTTGCTACTATATGGTCTCCGGGACGCAAAAGTTCCATGAATGCGCTGACTGCCGCCATACCGGATGAAAAGGCAATGGCATCTGTTCCATGCTCCAAGTCTGCCATAATTCGCTCTACCTCTTCTCTTGTCGGATTCTGTACTCTGGAATAATCATATCCTGTACTCTGTCCGACTCCAGGATGGGCATAAGCTGCTGTCTGATAAATCGGAAAGCTGATACTTCCCGTATTATCTACATTCTTTCTTTTTCCATTGCCGTGAATACACACGGTATCGACTCCATAATTCATTACATCTCACCCTCCCAATAATTTTATTTCCCATTATTTACATATGATTTATATGAATAATAGAGATTGTCATGCACAATGTCAACACTTTTTTGAAAAAATTACCAGTTATTTTCTTGCTATATTGTAAAGATACTGCTAAAAAAGGATAAATTAGTAAATCTTTCTTGACATTTTCCTAACAGAAGTCCATAATAACGGTCGGACTTAAAATATTAAAATTCTATAAATTATATAAACAAAGGAGAATAGCAAAATGAATATTAGTCAAATAATTGCTATCATTATTTTCGTAGCTATGTTCATTATGATTGTTTTAGATAAAATCGAACGTCATATTGTCACATTAGCAGCAGGTGCACTTGTTGCGATTTTTGTCTTTTTAGCCGCTATGCAAAGTCCGCATGCACTTTTTGAAACTTTAAACCTCAGCACTATCGTCACTCCGGATTTCTGGCTTGCAACCGGAGAAGCCAAAGAATCCACTTCCGGTATTAACTGGGCAACCATCATTTTCATTGCCGGTATGATGATAATGGTTGAAGGTATGGGACGTTCCGGTTTCTTCAAATGGCTTTGCCTTCGTATTGCCAAAGCAGTAAACTACAAGATTATTCCTATTTTCATTGCTTTCATGTGCATGTCTGCATTCTTAGCAATGTTCATCGACAGTATTACTGTGATTTTGTTCCTTGCTGCAGTAACATGCGAGCTTGCAAGTATTTTGAAATTTAATCCGGTTCCGATTATTTTATCCGAGATTTTCTGCGCGAACTTAGGTGGTTCCGCTACTATGTGCGGCGACCCGCCAAATATCATTATCGGTACATCTTTAGGCTATACCTTTGCGGATTTCATTACGAATACCGGTGTAATTGCATTAATCAGTTTAGTTATCATGTTGGTTTACTTCTATCTTCTTTGTCGCAAGCAGTTAAAAGCCGAAGAAGCAGCAAGAGGCAACATTACTTCCTACCCTGATCCAAAGGAAGCAGTAACCAATCAAAAAGCCTTTGTTATCAGTGTTGTAATTTTTATACTTTCTGTTGTTTTACTTATTACACATGCGCAAACAGGACTTACCGTCGCATCTATCGGTATTCTTGCAGCAGCTTTAACACTTGTTACTGCTGGTGGTGAAGGCATTAAATATATCATGAAACGCGTAGATTACAAGACTTTATTGTTCTTCATTGGTTTGTTTATTGCAGTCGGCGGTCTGGAACAGACAGGTGTTTTGGTAATGGTGGCAAATCTGATTGAATCCATCAGTGGTGGTAATCCGACTATTATAGTTGCCATTATCCTTTGGTTATCTGCAATTGCCAGCGCATTTGTTGATAACATTCCATTTGCAGCAACCATGGTTCCGGTTATTCAGAGTATGGCAGCTACCACAGGAATGCCTCTGGATACTTTGGTATGGTCCTTATCCATGGGTACAGATATCGGTGGTAATGCAACACCTATTGGTGCATCTGCCAACGTTGTTGGTACTTCCGTATCTGCTAAGGCAGGTCATCCAATCGACTGGGGTACTTACTGCAAATACTGTGCACCTGCAACTATTATTGTAATTGCAATTTCCATGGTTTGTATTATTGTACGTTACTTATAATTTTCAAAGAGTTTCATATATTTAACTTTATCAAAAAAGACATTTCGTAGCTGTAACGTTACGAAATGTCTTTTTCTAAATAGTCTTCATTTGGTATTTTCTTACTTAAATTTTCTCACTGTATAATTCCATACAAACATAACAAAAACAATAAAAACGCGATATTAGCACCTGTAAAGTACAGAAAATATTTCTTTTTCAATGCGCCATCTTCCCGCACAATATATTTATAGGAAATCAAGCTTGCCATAGATGCAATCAGTGTACCAAGTCCCCCCAGGTTCGTTCCTACAATTAAAGTCTCTGTTTCCTGCGTAAAACCGGATAAAAGCAATGCTGCCGGTACGTTACTGATAACCTGACTTGCCAGTACTGCTGTAATAACCTCTTTGCCTTCCATAATCTCTGCCAGAAATTCACGAAAAGCTTCCAGCCTTCCCATATTTCCGATAAAAATAAAAAAACCGACAAATGTCAGAAGCAGGGAGTAATCCACTTTTTTCAAAATCTTTCTATCTACTATCAAAACCACTATAATTGTCAGACACAGCGAAACTCCGTAAGGTACCACTTTCGCCACAGTAAGCAGACTGAAAAAAAATAAACCCAAATATATAATCAACTTTTTTCTTTCTGTTATATGTACGATATTCTCAAATGCCACCTGTACCCGTGCTTTGTCGTCTTTTCCTTTTAGAATGGCAAAAGTACACAATAAAAGAAAGGAAAGCGCTGTATAAGGTAACATCAGCCAAATAAAGCTGCCCAGGCTAATACCGGCTTTTCCATACAAATATAGATTCTGTGGATTTCCAATCGGCGTTAACATACTTCCTAAATTCGCTGCAATTGTCTGCATTACAACAAGCGGAATTATCCATTTTTCCTTCGCTCCTGACGGCAGCAAATCCAATACAATAAAAGTAAACGGCACAAAAGTAATTAACGCTACATCATTTGTGATTAACATACTGAAAAAGAAACAAAGCAGTATCAAAATCATCACAAGCTGCCACACATTTTTCACCTTGCCAAGCATCTTTTGTGCCATTGCCTCAAATGCACCAATCTCTCGCAATCCCGCCATAACACTCATCAGGCAGAACAAAATCGCCAGTGTACGAAAATCAATGTATTTCAGATATTCTATATCCGGCGGAATCACAAATGCAGATACAACTGCCAGAATAAGTGCAATACCCAGCACCGTTTCCTGTTTTATCCATAGTATTAATTTTTTCATTGTACACCTTACTTCCTGTTTCCTTTTTGTAAAAATGGCAATGCCACATGCACGCTAAAAAATTCAATTAACGGTCCCATAAAAAATGCAGTCACAATCGTTCCCACTCCTACAATTGCTGCCAGACCACGTACATTGCCTCCGGCAAGTAAATACAACATTGTACCAACAATAACACAAATAACATCACTGACAATCCTACAATAGCGGAATTTCCACACATGCCAGGTGTTGGCTACAATCAGCGAAATGGCATCATAAGTAGATACCCCCAAATCTGCTGTAATATAAAAGGACGATGCAAGACATAAAATCACGATTCCAAACAAGAAAAATCCAATTCTTCCTGCCATCTGCAAGTCAGGAAACATAGTAAGCAGGAAATTATATGAGAACTCTACTACATACCCTAATAAGAAGAGATTAATAAAAGTTGCTATTCCCACATAATGTTTATCTGCAAGTAATCCAAAAATAAGAAGCAAGCCGTTTACAATGACATACAACGTCCCGAAGCTAATAGGAATCAACGCATCAAGACCGCTCATCAAAGACTGAAACGGATCCACACCAAATGCTGCTCGCTTAAAAAAGCCTACACTAATTCCACACACAAGTACACCAAAAATGCTCATGCATATTCTTTTTGTCTTATCTTCCATTGTTCATCCTCCATATCGTTATCACAAAATATTTTACTATTGCTCACGAAATCTTACTGTTCCCTTTTCTGCATCCATTTCATCAATAATCAAAATATGTTCTCCATAAGTCTTCCAGAAAGTTCATGCTATACGCCTTTCTCTATGCTTGGTTAAGAGAACCAAATAATTTTATTTTCTCTTCGACCACCTTTTTCATAGCCGCAATTTCATATGGAATCAAGCCCATCATGGTTTTCTCTCCAGCAGCAATTCCGGCTTCTACTCCGGCTTTTCCCGCCTTATCAATATCGGTAAAAATATTCACCTTACAAATACCCTTCTGCACTGCCACACGAAAATCTTCATCTGCTAGTCCGCTGCCTCCATGAAGCACAAGCGGGAGCCTCGTTTTCTTTGCAATCGCATCAATACGTTCAAAATCAAGCTTGGGCGGAAATTTGTAATCACCATGCGCATTTCCTACCGCTACCGCCAGCGAATCTACTCCGGTACGTGTTACATAATCAGCTGCCATATCAGGGTCAGTATAAAAATCGCTCGGATTTGTCAATTTTCCTGCTCCTTCATTATCACCAACATGTCCCAGTTCGCCTTCTACTGTAACTCCCATTGCATGACAAATTTTGACCATTTCTGCAACCTGCACCACGTTTTCTTCATAAGAAGTTGTAGAGCAATCGTACATAATTGATGTAAATCCTAGTTGCAAAGCCTCCATGCAACGTGCAAAGGTAAGTCCGTGGTCATAATGAACACAGACAGGAACGGTTGCTTTCTTTGCCATCGGAATCAAATACTCTGCTACTCTCTCTAAATCCATTGCCGGCAACAAAATTTCCGCAGTTCCTACCATAACCGGTGCACGCAGTTCCTCTGCCGTTTCAATAACTGCTCGTGCCATCTCCACATTCACTGCATTAAAGAAACCTATCCCATACCCCTTTTCCTTAGCGGGTAATAATAAATCATTCATCGTCACTAACATAGTTTCATCCCCCACATCTGTTTTTACCTTTTCGCCCATCGCGAATGCTTCTATACTTCTTGCTTCTTCCAACCGGAATCAATTTTTGCCTTTAACTCCGGTAAAGTCTTCAAACCACTCAGCGCATCATAGGCTGCCACGCAGCAAGCGCCCTGTGCTACCGCAAAATGCAACGCATCTTCCAAAGAATAGCCTTCTAACATTGCCACCAGAAAAGCAGCAATGCAAGTATCCCCTGCACCGGTTCCTGATAATATTTTCTCCGGCACATAAGATTTTTCAAAACCTTCTTTCTCCGATGTCCGATAATAAATCCCCGGGGCACCACACTTAATCAATAAAGTTTTTGCACCATATTCCATGCACATATCTGCCAATGGTTTTACATCTTTATCCACATCCAGTATTTCTGTTATATCTCTATCACCAGCCCGTTTCTGCCAGGAAGCAAAACGTTCACGGTCTAACATAAAACATAGTTCTTCCACACTCGGCACAAAATAGTCTATATATGGCAAAACTTTTCGAAGAATAACCTTCCAATCCATTCTACCCGCTTCTGAATCTGCATCAATTGCCGCCATATCAAGAGAAGTCGCGCATCCTGCCTCTTTTGCCTTCTGCATCAGCAAAAGAAGCTCCTGTCCCTCGTTTTCATACATAGATTTCATAAGCGGCGGATAACCAAAATGCAAAAGTGTTGCTTCCTCTAACTCTTCCTTCGAAATATCCGCTGCCTTGAAGCTATGATTCGCTCCCGGATTATGCAGAAAAATCCGGTCAATTCCCGGTACCGCCAACACCACCGAATAAGAAGTAGATTCTTCCGCCGATACCAGCATACCTTCCTTTGCCTCATACTTATCCAGAATTTCCAAAATCATTTCACCGAAAGCATCCTCGCCTACTTTTCCCTTCAAAGAAACATCAGCACCCATAAGCTTCATGGCAAGACCGGTATTGGCTACCGCACCACCTGTATGCACATCTGCTTGCTCTACCTGTAATAATTTACCCGGTATCATGATTTCCGATAGCGTATTCACTTTTTTATCCGGGAAAATCGGTGTAATATCCAAACAAATATGCCCCGCAACGATAACTTTCTTCTTCATCCGCACCCCCACTATTCCTACTTCATTCTCAGTTTAGCCTTCATTTTTTCTGCTAATGCAACCATGACTTCCCGGTTCACTTTGCACACTTTCCTATCGTAAGTATACAGACCATTGACTTCATCCTCTACATCGCTTAACTGTGTGTAAATGCAGCCACAAATGCCCTCTGAAATCCCAGGTAGTATCATTTTCTCATACATATCGACAATCTTATCGGTTAATTCCTTCTCATCGGCTACACTTCCGTAACCATAAGAACGCTTTGTATTATATTGATGCCCTTCTATCGCACGAGTAAAACCACCGCACTCTGATACGAATAGAGGTCTGTCCTGCACCTTTAAATCAACTGTTCTGAAATAAATATGCTCGCTGTCAAAATCATTTTTTTCCTGCCAGAACCAACCAGAAGTAGAATCAACCAATCTGGAGTCATCCAACTTTTTCACAAAATCATACATGGCATCACTATCAAACTGTCCCCAACCTTCATTAAAAATCGTATATGCCACAATACAAGGATGATTATAAAGCTGTTTTATCGTCTGTTCCGTATGTTGTCTGAAAATCTGTTTTCTCTTATTCTCTCTGCCACCTGTGTCCTTTTTCTTCTTAATTCCAATCGTAGGGAGACCGGTATCCCGCAGAAATGAATAACCACCATTATTCACCATATCCTGCATGACAAGCATACCGAGTTTATCACAATAATAATAGAAACATTCCGGCTCCACTTTAATATGCTTTCGAAGCATATTAAAACCAAGCTCCTTCATGCGCAAAATGTCTCTTTCGTACTCTTCCGGTTCTGCCGGCAAAAAGATGCCGTCACTAAAATATCCCTGATCTAAGACACCATGAAAAAAGATTGGCTTGTCGTTTAAGCACACACGTTTACAACCCTCTACTTCTCGAATGACAATGGTACGGAGCGCAAAATATGTTTCTACTTCATCCTCTGCGGCTCGAATTTTCATCCTATACAAATATGGTTCTTCCGGTGTCCAAAGCTTCGGCTCATAACGACTGCCATCTGCACACTCAAAATCAGACAGGCGGATATAACCTTCCGTACTATCGAAAGACTGTGTCAGAACTTCACCATTATCCAAAATAATGTCTGCTTCAAAACTCTTACAAGTCTTGCCTCCTGTCACTGCATCGTGTGCTCCCGAATTGCTTGTCACCTGCATCATCCCTTGCACGCGTGACATTTCCACATGAACATGAATACCTTCCAAATCCGGTTTTAAAATTACATTTTGTATATAAGAAGCCGGAACATTTTCCAGCCATACACTCTGCCAAATACCACTAATTGGCGTATACCACATGCCGCCACGCTTTTTACGTTGCTTTCCATAAGGATAAAGCTTCGACAATTCATCCGTTACTTTTACAACAAGATTATTGTTTTCCTCACGTTTTACAACATTTGAAATATCTAATGTATACATTAGATACCCACCCTCATGTTGGCCCATGTACGTATCATTTACCCACACCTGGGCAATCTGGTCTACTGCACCGAAATGTAACAGTATCCCCTCTTGTGTAAAACTATTCGGAATCACAAAGGTTGTCTCATAGGTCAAATAATCTCCAACCGGATCTTGATATTCTGACAAAACAGACTGCGGCGGAAACGGAACACGAATGGGTTGTCCATTCATATTCCAATTTTTATCCAAAATATAATATTGTTCTCTTTTCATCTGTGGTCTTGGATATTGCTTCCATCCACTTCTATGCTTCTCCTGCTCTGCTGCCTCTGTAAGCAATTCGCAGAATTCACTTTTTCTTTTGGTAAACTCATAATATTTACCCATTTAAACTCTCCTATGCCTTCTTTTTCTCTGGAATAGCAAAAACAAATACGAAAGAACTAAGCAACAACATATATGGATATATTAAATGCGGAATAATTTGGAATGAGGATGTCGCACAACCAAGCTCTGCTGTTACGGAAACTGCTACTAACATCTGCGCACCATAAGGAATGATTCCTTGAAAAATACAGGAAAATGTATCCAGAATGGAAGCTGCTTTTCTTGAAGAAATGCCATAGTTATCAGACATTTCTTTCGCAATCGGATTCGCCATAACAATCGCAACCGTATTATTCGCCGTAGCAATATCCATTGCGCCGACTAATAAGCCCATGCCAAGCATACCGCCTTTTTTACCCTTGAAGACCTTCTTAATCAATGCCAATAACGCTGCAAATCCACCATATTCCGTTATCAAAGCACAAATAGCAGATACCAGAATCGCTACCATTGCTGTTTCAAACATACCGGATACACCGCTGCCCATGCTTGCAAGCATATCTGTGGCTGCTGTCGCTCCTGTTGCCAGCATAATCACTGCACCACAAACGATACCGATAATGAGCACAACAAAAACATTGATGCCCACAATACCACCTAATAATACTAAAATATAAGGAATAATTTGTATTAAATTATAATCTTGAATAACCGCTTCACCTACATCGGTTCCAAAAGACTGAATCACAATCACTACCATTGTTAGTAATGCTGCCGGTAATGCAATTCCAAAATTCTCGCGGAATTTATCCTTCATGGCACAGCCTTGTCCATTACAAGCCGCAATTGTTGTATCGGAAATAAAGGACAGATTGTCACCAAACATCGCTCCGCCTACAACAGAACCTACACAAAGCGGAACCCCAAAACCGGAGCTGTTTGCTACTGCTACCGCAATCGGTACAATCAAAGTAATCGTACCAACAGAAGTTCCCATTGCAAGAGATACAAACGCACTAACAATAAAAAGCACTAATACTGCAAACTTCGCCGGAATAATAGAAAGAAGGAAATAAGCAACGCTTTCCGCGCTACTTCTTCCTACTACGCCAACAAAAATACCTGCTGCCATAAAAATAAGTACCATCGTAATAATATTTTTATCACCAACACCTTTTGCCATAATGCCTAATTTCTCATCAAAATTTAGCTTCGGATTCTGAACGCATGCCACTAATAACGCAATCAGAAACACTACTACAATCGGAATATTATAGAATCCCATCGGTATTTTTAACACATACTCAAACAAAATACCAAGTCCAAGATACAGCACCAGAAAAACTCCAATGGGAAGAAGTGCTTTAAAATTTGCTTCTTTCATAAAAAATAGATACCTCCATGTTTCGTTTTCTAACAAAGATGTATCTATTATAACAAATCTATCAAATATATACCAACCAAATGTGCTGGATAATAAATGTAAAAGAGATTCTTTAAATTTGCCTGACCTCTTTTCCCATTATAGAGTGACAAAAGCGGAATCGTAAAAAGACAATACCACTGATTACCGCCCATGGAAAAGGACAGTAGAATAAGCGTGGCTGTTGCAAGTGCTATTTTCTGTGTTTTGTTATTTGCCAAATAAACAAAAACTGACAACAACCCCCCCCAGATACCATAATCAATTTCAAAATCCGTGTGCATCAGTATATCCGGCAGAACCTTGCAAATAAAATACGCGCCTAAAAATGCCATGCCGGCAAGACTCCATCCCTTTACTGTGCCCTGCTTCATCGCATAATCCACTGCATAAATCAAACCTATCGCTAGGGTAAATGTCACCAAAACACATTGGTACAAAGAGCCCATTGCCACAAAATATACAACCTGACAAACGAATGCCAATGCGAACATCGTCAGAAAATACTTCTTTCTGTTTCTCGTATATCTACACCCTTCTGCAATCATGTATGCAAAAATCGGAAATGCCAGTCTGCCGATGATAGGTAGTATTTCGTATTGAGGCAATAGCTGCTTGCCAACATGGTCGCAAGTCATTGCAATAAGCGCCAATATTTTCAATTGATTGCTTGATAATCCTTTCATGGGGACTTTTTTCTCATCCTTTCAGACAAACATCTATTAAATTCATATGGATAATACCATATCTCGACATTGTTATCTAGTCCATAGAAACCACATATTTAGGAATTATCCTGAACATTTTTATAATGCTCCAAATTTGCGTTCTATCACCGAATCATCTGCTAAAAGATATGCTGTCTGCACATATTTTTTTTCCTACTAATTATAACACTTCTCAATCATTTAGTAGAATTAAATATTTTAATTCCACTCATAAATTGAGAAAAGCGAGGAATTGCTTTTGCTTGCCCCTTTAGTTCTTCTGAAACCACTTTACATAATTCTCCAATCTGCAAAATACACATGCAACAAGCATTTTGAAAAACCGAAATATTCACAAATTTATCATAATCATTATCAAACATATTGCATGCTTCTGAAACTTGATTACAATACTCTAATATTTTTTTCAGAACAATAATATCCTTATTCTTCATACAGCAATATCTCCGTTCCCGCGATTTCTCTGTGAAACGATTCTTCTATTCCGGTAGTAGTAATCAAATCAACAGAAAGGTTTAAAGCCTCTTGAACGCTCTGTCTCATTCCTGAAAGCTTCAATAAAGACATCGGCTTTCCTTTTTCCACAAGTAAATCTACATCACTGCTTTCATTAGCATTTCCCTTTGCATAAGAACCAAATAAATACAATCTTTTTACCCCATAAGAACGAGCAATAGGAGTCACAGCTTTTTTAATTGTAGAAATATCTGTCATCTTTATCACTACCTTTCATCTTATACATGTTCTTCCCTTTATATTATATATTATATTCCTCTCCTGTTGCAATCATGTGTTTGTCTCTACAATACACAAAAATGTCGCCTTATAGTTTAAGGCACTCTATTGCCATTATGCACCCCAAGTATCTTTTCCGACTTTTCCCGTTATGGCAACTCTCTGCTTTCGTGATAGCAGTTTGGGCATAATAGACTGTAATTTTGCAAACGTTCCATCACACACACACATTTTTCCCT